>JAICIG010000382.1 GCA_025924495.1 Pirellulales bacterium
CGCGTCGAGCAGCGAGTGGAAGGCCAGATACAGCAGAATGAAGACCAGCGCCAGCGACAACGGAATGATAAACATCAAGCGTCGCTCGCCTTCTTGCATCTGTTGAAACTCGCCGCTCCATTCGACGCGATACCCTTGCGGAATCAGCGGGGCCACGCGCTGCTGAGCTTCGGCGACGGCGCCGGCCAGGTCGCGATCACGGACGCCAAACTTGACGGCGATCAGCCGACTGCCCATTTCGCGCGAGATCAGCGATGCCCCGGCGCGCATGAAATCGCCGTGCGGATCAAGTTCATCGCTCTGCTCGTCGCTGAGCGGCGTCACCAAATCGCGCAGACGTTCGCGCGGCGAGCTGCTGATGGAGAGCGCCGTTGCGCCGAATTTGCTGCCCGTCAACGCGGGCAACGACTGGGAGAAACCCATGGCCGCAATGCCCTGGGTCGCCCCGGAAAGGGGCGTGGCGCCCATGCCGGCCGCCGAACCCTCCGTAACGCGATGTCCGGTCACGTCAACCGGGATGTCGAGAATGTCGGCTTCGTCTTCGCGCAGCCTTTGCGGCCAGCGGACCGTTATATCGAACGACTTTTCGCCTTCGATCATCTGCGAGACGGTCCTGCCGCCGATGGCCGTTTCGATTACGTTGTGAACGTCGGCCACGCTAATGTTCCAGAGCGAGCACTTTCGCCGGTCGATCGGCAACGTGAGGTTGCACTGGCCCTGAATGCGATACAAGCCGACGTCTTTCACGCCCGCGATGCCGCGCAAGGCGGCGACCGTCTGGTTGCCTAGCTCTTCGAGCTTGTCCAGATCGGGCCCGATAATCTTCACCGAGTTTTCGCCTTGCACACCCGACAGCACTTCCAAGACGTTATCGCGAATGACTTGCGAAAAGTTCCAGTTTACGCCAGGCAGCATTTTTTCCAGCTCGGCGCTAATCTCGCCGACCAGCTCGGGTTTCGTTCGCGGCCGCATGGCGCCGAGCCAGCGCCGCCAGCCTTCGCGCTGCTTGGTGGCGGGCCAGTCTTCCTGCGGTTTGAGCGGAACGAAAAATTCTGCGTTGTAAAAGCCCGTGGGGTCGGTGCCGGCATCGGGACGGCCTAGCTGGCAGACGACGGTTTCCACCTCCGGATACTTGCGCATGATGGCGCGGGCCAGCCGCGACTTCTCAGCGTTCTGCTCGAGCGAGATACTGACCGGGTAAATGCCGCGGATCCAGATGTGCCCTTCTTCCAACGGCGGCATGAACTCGCGCCCGAGGTGGGGCAACAGCAGCACAGTAGCGGCAATCAGCACGCCGAAAATGCCGATGGCAATCCAGCGATGATTCAAGCAGCGCTCGAGATTCCGCAGATATCCCGTCTTCAGGAAACGCACCAGAAAGTTGTCACGGCTGGGCTGCAGGTTCTTGAATAAGAGCAAGCACAACACGGGGGCGATCGTCAGCGCCAACAGCAAGGCGCCGCCCAGGGCAAAGGCGTAGGTTTCGGCCATCGGCCGGAAGAGCTGACCTTCGGGGCCTTTCATCGTGAACAACGGCAGCAGGGCGCACACCATGATCAGGGTCGAAAACAGCAGGCTCCTCTCGACTTCGCGCGCAGCGCGAACGATGCGGTCCTGGATCGATAGCTCGGCGTACTTGCCCGTGCTGAGAATGCGGTAGATGTTCTCCACCATGATCACGGTGGAATCGATGATGATGCCGAAGTCGACGGCGCCGATCGACAGCAGGTTGGCCGATTTATCGCGGACGAACAGCACGAAAAAAGCGAAGACCAACGCCAGCGGCAGATTGATGGCAATGATGATCGCGCTGCGCACATTGCTGAGAAACATCAGCAGGATCACGGTCACCAGCGTGATGCCGACGATCAAGTTTTCATGCACCGTCTCGGTCGTCGTGTTGATCAGATCAGTGCGATCGTAGTACGGCTCAATCCGCACGCCCGGCGGAAGCATGCCGCGGCTGGAGTTGAGTTCCTCGATCTTCGCTTTGACCAGATTCAAGGCGGGCAGCGACTCGGACCCTTTGCGCAGCAGCACCAAGCCTTGGATCGCTTCCTCCTCGTCGACCCAGATGCGCTGCCCCTCTTGGTCGAGCACGACCTCTCCGCTGCCGTCCTTCAACGGCCGGCTCAACGACATTTTGCCAAGCCGGGTGTGATTGCCCACCACGACGCCTTGGGCGCCGGGCAACTCTCCGGCGTATAAAGGCCCGCCTTCGACCACGTCTCCCACGCGCACTGGAACATTGTTCGTCGTGGAAATGACGATTTGCCGCAGTTGCTGCAATCGCCGCTGTTCTTCCGCGTGCACGACTTCCGCAGCTTCAGACGGATCGTTGAGCGCCAATATTTTCTGCATCGGATCGCGGCCGCGGCCGATCAAACCCAGGCCGCGCACTACCGCCGCCACCTCGCCTTGCACCAGGTAGTCGCCGCTGACGTTGGCATTGCTGTCGGCGATGGCGGTTTGCAGTTTTTCCAGCGTGATGCCGTAGCGCTTCAGCCGGTCCGGGTCGGGATGGACTTCGTAGCGCTTGATCGTGCCGCCGAAGCTCACCACATCGGCGATGCCGGGAATGCGGCGAAATTCGCGCTCCAAGGTCCATGTTTGCAAGGCCCGCAATGTGTTTAGCGAATAAATGTTCCTGCCGAACGAGTCTTTCGGACAGGTTACGGCGTACCGTAGAATCTCGCCGATGGGCGAGCGCGGCGAAATCTGCGGCTGCACCTCGGCCGGCAAGTCGGCCATGTTCAACCGATTGATCACCTCCTGCCGCGCCGCCAGGTAATCCACGCCGTATTCGAACTGATTGTTGAGATACGACAAACCAAACAGCGATTTGCTACGCGTGTACTTCAGCCCTGGCATGCCGGCCAGCGCCACTTCCAGCGGAATGGTGACCAACCGTTCGGTTTCTTCGGCAGAATGGCCCGGGTATTGAGCGATCACTTCCACGATCGCTGGCGCAGGATCGGGGTAGGCCTCGACATTGACCTCATAAAAGGCGTAACCCCCGCCCGCCCCCAGCGCGGCGGTCAGCAAAATCACAATCAGCGGATTGTGGATCGACCAGTGAATCAGCTTGGGAATCATCGCGGCTACTCTTTGCTAGGCTGCTCGCTGTCGGCCGGCTGCGGTTCTTGATTGCCGAGCGCCGCCTTCAACTCCAGGGCGCCGGCGGACACGACCATGTCCCCTTCGTGCAGTTCTTCCATGCCCAGCCTGCGCTGTTCGGGCGTCAGGCGGCTGCGCACCAGGACCGTGTCCGCGTAGCGACGCACGACCGAAACGCGTCGGCGATAGAAGCGGTCGAGCTTGGGATCGGTCTGGACGAGCACGATGCTCTCGTTGCCGTCCTCGACGAGCGCCCGCGTCGGAATTTCGACGACGTCCGGCTCGGGCGGCAGCGCGATGGTGGCGGTGATGAATTGACCGGCGAACAAGTGTCCTTTCTTGTTTTCGACGGGTCCGCCGATCAGCGCCATGTGCGTGTTGGGGTCGATCGTCTCGCCAATGCGGTCGATGATGCTCGAAATGGGAATCGCTTCCGCGTTCGAACTGACGCGCAGCTTCCAAGGGATCGGAAGTTCCAAGCTTTGCAGCTCAGGCAGGTCTTCCTCATAAACCTGACCCCAGGCAGTCAACATGCTGAGGTCGGCGATCTTAAACAAGTCATCGTCGGTGTCGACGATATTGCCCGCCACGACGTTCTTTTCCACGATCGTGCCATCGATCGGTGCGATGATATCGACGCGAGCCCAATTCGCCTCCAGCTCGACCTTGTTCAGGCTGCGCGTCGCCTGTTCGCGTTCGCTGTTTCGTTCCTTGTGCAGTCGTTCGGCCTCCGCTTCGACTTCCGCAATCTCCTCGTCGGTAAGCGACCAGCTTTTCAGCGTCCATTTCGTCTTTTCAACCGTGTTCTCGCCAGATTCGACCGCATACTCCGCTTCGCGCACGGCCTTCTCGGTCGTGGCCCCTTTAGTCAACAACGTATCCAACCGCTGCAAGTTCATTCGATCGGTCCGCAGTCGCGTGAGCGAAGCGACCAACTCGCTTTTCTTTTCCCCGAGCTCCTTGCTCCACAGTACGCCCAGCCGTTGGCCCTTGGAAACATGATCCATAAAGCTCACCACGCGCCGCGTCTTGAGCATTCCTCCTGCGGGCGCATTAACCTCTTCCACGGTGGCCAACTCGGCGATCTGCCCTGGAAAGCGAGCATGGACATGCACCAGGCGGTTCGGATCCAAGCTCAACTGTCCGCTCACATTTAGCTCGCGAGGCCGGGTCGGCAGCACGGCCTTCGCCGTGCGAATATCGGTGAGCTTCACGACCTCGGGCAAGACATCAATATATTTCGGCTCGCGTGTGGGCGCCGCAGCGCCCGTCTGCGCGGGCGCAGCGCCCTTGTTCGCCTGATGCTCGCCGCGCCAGCGCTCGAGCATCGGCTCCCCGAACCAATATGCCCCGCCTGCCACAACGACCACGACGAGCAGAGCAATGATGATGGTGCGGCTTTTCATAATAAGCCTCGGCCGTGTGGCAGTCGTGCCCGCAGTAATCGATCCGTGGCGGTCTGCGCAATCGCGCGCAATCAGCTCAATTCTTCTTGTTTCGGAAGCTCAAACGAGCAGCTCGCTGCCCGGGTTGTGAAATGCCGATTACGACGCCGCACGCAAGCACCTGCGCAAATGTACGCAGACTCTAAAGTTAAGACAAGCAATGTCGCTCTGGACTGTAAAGACGGCAATGCCGGCAAACCTTGCTTTTCTGTCACAAACGAAAACTTTGACGTGAAGACAATCTCTGATACGACCGATACGACTCGATATATCGCTAGAGTCGAGGCTTCTATTGACTGGTTTCATGCACAGCACTCTGCCGCGGCAAGAGGGCCCTCGCCTGATCGCGACGGCCTGGCTCGTTGCTGCTTTTCTGCCGTGCGCGCTGGCATGCCGCTCTTCTCCAGACTGCAAGCTCTCGTACAACTCGCCGGCGCCGTCAAGCTCAGAGGCCCCCCAGCTAAAACAGCAGCCGCCACAGCTCGCTGCCGCCAGAACGAATCAATCCCCCCAGGGGTCGCTGCGGCAGACCAGGGCCGATTCTATAAGTGCCACGGCGCCTGTACCGCAATTGGCCGCGGCGACGACTCAAGACGTCGTGCAGCCCGTCGGCGTTAAGCGCATTCCGCCGCCGCAACTAAGCGACCAAAGCGCGCCATCGGCCCCCGGCGGAGAAATCGCAGCGTATGGATCTCGTGCGGTGCAGCAAACTCGCGGCCTCGACGGCGGTTCGCAGGTCGAGCGCGTCGAGTACCGAGCGCCGCCCACGATTACGCCGCCGAACAACCGTCCCGGTACGCCGTCGAGCCGCCCCATCGGGCGCGATCCGCTCTTTCGCGGCGGCGTTCCCACGCTTTCCGAACGTCTGCAGATCCCGCCCGAGTTTCCAGGCGCCGACGCTCCAAAGTTGCATCTGCCGCCGCGCGATCCGGATCATCCGGAGCTGACTTATCCGATCGTTGACAAACTCTTTCCGGAATTGCCGCAGGTCTGGCCGTTGGCAATTCCGGCGCCGAGCGCCCAGCGACCGGCGGTGACGTTGGACCAGTTGCAACAACTGGCCTTCGAAAACAATCCGGAGCTGGTTCAAGCCCGCGCCGATATTACCAGCCAATTCGGCGACGCGGTACAGGCGGGGACGCATCCCAATCCGACCGTGGGTTACGAAGCGGATACCGTCGGCTCCTCGAAGACGCGGAACTACCAGGGCGTGTATTTCACGCAATGGATCAAGACGGCCGGCAAGCTCTCGCTGGCCAGGGCCGTGAAGAATTACGACGTCATGAACGCGCAGCTTGCACTGCGTCGGACGCGGGTGGCCGTAATGGCCCAGGTGAAGGCCCGCTATTTCGCCGTGCTGGTGGCGCAGGAAAACGTCGTCGTCAGCAGCGCGTTGGTGCGGTTTACCGACGAGGTCTATCGCATCCAGACCGAGAAGCTCAAAGCGGGCTGGGCGGCTGCTTTCGAGCCGGCCCAGTTGCGCAGTCTCGCCGATCAGGCAAAGGTGCTGCAGGTCCAGGCGCAGAACCGTTACATCGCAGCCTGGAAGCAGCTCGTGGCCACGCTGGGCTTGCCTCAGATGCCCCCCGCGCCGCTCGACGGCCGCGCCGACATGCCCATTCCCGTGATCGGGTTTGAATCGGCCCTCGACCGCATGCTCACGGTTCATCCCGACGTCCACATCGGGCGCAATATGGAATCGCAAGCGCGCGTGGCTTTGCGTTTGGCTCAATTGACGCCCGTGCCCGACGTTTACTTGTACGGCACATTTCAGAAAGACTTCACTACGCCGAACTACATCAATACGTCGTACAACATGCAGCTTGGCGTCCCGCTTCCCTTGTGGGATCGAAACAAGGGGGGCATCGTCAGCGCCAGCGGCGACTTGATGCGTGCCAGCCAGCAAATGCGCCGCGCGCAAAACGAACTGACCGCGCAACTGGCCGATGCGTTCGAGCGCTATGAAACCAGCCGCATTCAATTGCAGTATTATCGCTTCCACATCCTGCCCGATCTGGCGCGAGCCTATCGCGGCGTTTACGAGCGTCACCAGCAAGAGCCCGAAGAGGTCGGCTTCGAAGGGGTGATCGTGGCTCAACAAAACCTCGCGAATGCCATTGCGACCTACATTGCCGCATTGAACGCGCAATGGACCGCCGTCGCCGACCTGGCCAACTTGATGCAAGTCGAGGACTTTAATGAGTTGAACCAGATCGGCAACGCAGTGGCGCCGCCGCCCGCGGCGTCGGCCGCCCCCATAGCGCCTGACATGCCCGCGGCGCCTCGGGTCCAGCCAGACGGCAGACCATCGCAGAACCTACCCGCCCCTAACCGCGAGGGGGTTCGCTGATGGCACGTTTACTGATTCTTTTAGCCGCACTTGCACTGATTCCCGGCTGGCGCTCCGTCGGGCAGGCTCAAACCCTCGTGCCCGCGACACAGAGATTGCGCGCAGTTTCTCGGAACTCTAGCAGCCTGTTCGATCGCGTCTTGTCTGAGGAACCGTCCGCCGCGCCGACGGAGGCGTTGCCGGTCGGCAAGCTCGCCGAATTCGAAGCCGCCGCTCCGCCCCCCGATCCCTCGCCGCCCCAATGGGGTTCGCTGGAGCAGCCGGTGCGCGGCCCGTTGACGCTGCCTACGTACGAGTATGTGCTGGCCGGTCCGCCTCGGGATGTTTTGCAGTACGACGACGCGCAAATTTACAGCCGACCGGTGAGCGATCCGAACCGTCTGGTGCGCGACGATTCTCGCCTGAACCTGGCGATTGACTTGTATCGGCCGGACGGCATTGCGCCGATCGGCATGACGGGCGATCACACGCTGAAGGCCGGCACGATGCTGGTTTCGTATCGATATAACACGACCAACTATCTCGGCAATCTGAATGGCACGCATCCGCTGGGTAACGCCGACGTGCTGGCTCAGTTTCCCTTGGCGCCGACGCGCATGAGAGCTCAAACGAACCTGATGTTGCTCGAATATGGCCTGACTGACGACTTCACTTTTCTGGCTCAACTGCCCATTCAGGCCACCAGCATCGATTTTATCTCCAGGGCAGGCACGGCGGCGCGGGATACCTACACGCAACTGGGAGACATCAAGCTCAGCGGGCTCTTCGTCCTCAAGCGATGGAATAGCCAGCAACTCCATTTGAATATGGGCATGAGCATTCCGGTAGGCATCATCAATACGCTCAATAACTTCCCGGTCTTCAATGCCGCCAG
>JAICIG010000383.1 GCA_025924495.1 Pirellulales bacterium
AGGGAGCCCGTCGCGAGCAAGATGAGCGCCCCACGCCGCCCATGACGCATCAGCTCGGCGGGCGGCCCCCTAAAGACTCGGAATAAACTAAACGCCAGCCCTAAGGCGGTCATGCCATAAACCGCCAGCCAAATGCTAGAGCCGCACGCCTCCGAAAAAGATTCGGGCGACATACCAACCTCTGTTCCGCAAAAATCGGTTCCGTTCCGCAGACTTAAACCCCGTCGACATTCAATAGTTCCGCCCGATTTAGCTCCCCGCCGAGTTTGTTGCGATAGCCAGAATCCTCTGCTGAAGCGCGCGGAAGCACCGGCAAAGCCGAACAGCCTCGTTACGCCACGCCGCTTTCGACTTGAGAACTCGCCGGCGCCGTTTCAGCAAATTAGTCGATTACAATTGCTGACAGATTGCAAAGCGGCCCCGCAGCTTGCCGGCAGCTATGTGCCGTCGCACAATGTGCTATGCCTCCAATTTGCGACCCCTGGCTTCCTTTGTCGACTGCAATTAGTAGCCAACGGATAGTGCTCTAAGGACGCGCGGAGTTACAGCCATGAAATTGCATATTTTACGGACTTTTTCACTGTTTTTCCTGACAACGCCAGCAGCGGTCTTCGCCCAGATTCCGCCAGTCGAACGTCGCGTCGGACCTCCGCCGTCCCCGTTAGTGCAGTCGCTCAAACTAACGCCGTTCTATCGCAAGCATGTCGACGTCGATGGATTTCCCGTCTTGGCATCAGCAAACGCCTCGGATTTCGCGTTGCTCGAAGCAGCTTATTTGATTGAGCGCCTGCTGGCGCATCGCCCCGAGATCAGGAAGGCGCTCATCGCCAGCAAGACGCGATTCGCCGTGATGGCAGCGGACGAACTGACGACCGACATCCCCGAACACAGCGATCTGCGTCCGAAGCAGTATTGGGATCGCCGCGCTCGAGGGCTGGGCGCAACCGATGCTCGCCCCGCGGTGAGCTGTGGCGAGGAGAACTTACTGTGTCTGCCAGGCGATCCCTATGCTGCCGAGAATATTCTGATCCACGAGTTCGCGCATGCCATTCATCAGATGGGCCTCGATAAGCTCAGCGACGATTTTGATCGCCGCTTAAGCCGAGCTTACGATCTGGCGATGCAGGAGGGACTTTGGCAAGGCAAGTATGCCGCCAAAAACCATCACGAGTATTGGGCCGAAGGGGCCCAGTCGTGGTTCGATACGAATCGGCCGCCCGATCACGACCATAACCACGTCAACACGCGAGAAGAACTTAAACAATACGACCCGCGTTTGGCGGCTCTCTCGGCGGAAGTATTCGGCGACACAGACTGGCGTTATGTGCGACCATCCGCCCGCCAGCCGGCGGAACGCATACATCTGATCGATTTCGATCCGGCGCGCTGCGGGCGCTTTTCCTGGCCCAAGGAATTGGAAAGTCTGGGCGAGAAAATTCGCAGCGAGGCCTTGCCGCCGCCAGGGAAGAAGCCGGCACAAAAAAATTAATCCGTCGCGGAGATGCTTCTCAGGGCCCTTCCTCGCTTTCCGGCCCCTGCGATCCTTCGCCAAGCGGCGATTTCTTGACTGTCGAAGCAGCGGCGTGCAAATGTTGAAAATTCGCTTCGATGTGTTCGCGCATCGACAGGCTGGCGCGCTCGGCATCTCCCGCTCGAACCGCGGCCAGAATCCTCGCATGATGCTCATGCGCCAGCGACGCGCCGTGCCGACCAAGGGTCTGCCGTCTGCTTTCGATCAGCAATTCTTGGATCGGCGAAAGGACCAGCTGAAAGATCGGGTTGCCCGTGGCTTCGGCCAGAATGACGTGGAAATCGAGATCCGCCTTGACGTGCGCCTTCAACGTTCGCGAAGGATCGCCCAGGATCAGCTGCGTTTCTTCGAGCGACTCAAGATGCTCGTCGGCGCGATTCACGGCGGCCGAGGCCGCAATCGCCGTCTCCAGCGGCAACCTGACCGCGGCCAAATCCTCCAAACGACAATCGGACCAGCGCAATAGGCGCTCGTAACCGACGGAAATTTGCCGCCCGTTCGGCGCTTCCACGCGGGTCCCCGAACCGTGCACGCTGCGGACCAGCCCGAGGCTTGCCAATCGACCGATTGCCTCGCGGACTACAGTACGACTGACCCCCATCTGCGCGCTGATTTCCCGCTCCGAAGGCAACGGATCGCCCGGGGCCAGGCCGCCTCGAAAAATCCGTTCCTCAAGCGCCTGCACGACCTCAGAAACGCGATCCACGCGCGACATGGCAAGCCCTCATTCCTTCTGGAAAAACTCGGCATTCAAGCACCATAGTAACCTACAGGGTTGCGGCGGACAGAGGGGGCGGCACTGGCGCAACACTACAGCGCGAGGAGGGCCGATCGCCGTCGAGATCAACCAGCGGCGTCGAGATCAACCATCGCCGTGGAAATCAACAGCGGCAGCCCCAGCGTTGACAGACAAATCTTGACAGGCTGGACATGCCAGCCTACCCTGGAAACTGGTCAGACCACTTGCATCAGCGGACCGCGGTCGTGATACGATGGACGTCGCATGAATAAACGACAGATTGCAATCATCAGCTTCATGCTTGCGGCGTGTTTGCCGCACGCTTGGTGCGAAGCCAATGCGCAGGCGGAAGAGGATTTCTTTCGCCAAAGCGTGGCGCCGCTGCTGGCGGCCCGCTGCATTCGATGCCATGGCGAAAAGGCGGAAGGCGGCTTTTCCCTGGCCACAGCGGCGAAGCTCGCGAAAGGCGGCGACAGCGGCCCGGCGCTGGCGCCGGGCAAGCCCGACGAAAGCCTGCTGATCCAAATGATCAGCGGCGAAAAACCCGAAATGCCCAAAGGCGGCAAATCGCTTTCGGCCGACGAAGTCGGCGTCTTGCGTCGCTGGATCGAACTGGGCGCACGCTGGCCTGCAGAATTCGAGTTCGCTTCGCCGCGTCCGTGGCGGGCCTTCCAGCCATTGAGCCCCGCACCAGTTCCTGTCGCCAAGCGTGCCGATTGGGTCCGAACGCCGATTGACGCCTTCATTCTGAAGGCGCTCGATGATCATCATCTGGCGCCCGCGCCCCAGGCCGAGCGTCGAACATTAATTCGCCGCCTGACGTTTGATTTGCATGGCCTGCCGCCAACGCCCGACGAGATCGACGCTTTCGAACAAGATGCGTCGCCCGACGCCCATGAAGCGCTCGTGGACCGGCTGTTGGCGTCGCCCCGTTATGGGGAACGTTGGGGCAGGCATTGGCTCGATGTGGTGCACTACGGCGAGTCGCACGGCTACGACAAGGACAAGCCGCGAGAGCACGCCTGGCCCTATCGCGACTACGTCATCGATGCGCTGAATACCGACAAGCCGTATTCGCGTTTCATCATGGAGCAGCTTGCCGGCGACGTGCTTTTTCCAGAGGACCCGCGCACGACTGCGGCTACCGGTTTCATCGCGGCCGGGCCCTGGGATTTTGTCGGGCACGTCGAACTGCGGGAAGGAACCGTCGACAAAGACATCGCCCGCTCCAACGATCGAGACGATATGGTGGGGAACGCCGCCTCGACGTTCCTGAGCCTGACGGTGCACTGCGCGCGATGCCACGATCACAAGTTTGATCCGATCACTCAGAAAGATTATTACCGCCTGCAAGCGGTGTTTGCAGGCGTCGACCGAGCCGATCGGCCTTACGATCGCGATCCGCAGTTGGCCGCCCGGCGACGCGAGTTGATCAACGCAAAAATGCAGTGGGAGGCGCGACGCGACGAGCTCACTCGCGCCATTGCCAGCGCCGCCAGTCCCGAACTCGCCGCCATCGATCGCCAGGCAAGTGAATTGCAGCAACAACTGGCGACTTTAGCAGAGCCTCGCAAGCCGAGCAGCACGCTTGGCTATCACAGCCAGATCATGCCCGAGCCCGGCGCGACGAAATGGGTGCAGATCGATTTGGGCAAAACGATCGCGATCGATCAGGTCATTCTCGTACCAGCCCATGTCGTTTATGGCGGCCATCCGGGCCCTGGTTTTGGATTCCCGCGGCGTTTCAAGGTCGCATTGTCGGATGATCCCTCGTTCACCGCGTCCACCTTGGTCGCCGATGAGACGCAGGCCGATTATCCGAACCCTGGCGATACGCCGTACCACATCGATAGCGCGGGCAAGTCGGGCCGCTACCTGCGCATTACCGCAACTCGGCTTTGGAAGCGGACCGAGGATTGGATCTTCGCCCTGTCGGAACTGATCGCGCTGGCGGAGAATCAAAATGTCGCGGCGGGAGCCGCCGTTTCTTCGCTCGATTCGATCGAAGCGCCGCCCGGATGGGCCATGAAAAACCTTGTCGATGGCGCGAACAGTCGGGAGCAACTGCACGATGCGCTAGGCAAACCGACGCGGCGGCAGTCGCTGCTCGTCGAAATCGGGCGCCTCTCGACGGAGCGCCGCCGCTTGGCGCTGGCCGCAATCGATCCCGAGCTCAGCCGTCAATTGGCGGGCGCGACCGACAAGCTTGGGGAACTCGACCAGGCGCTGGCGAGATTGCCTCCGCAGCCCTTGGTCTATGCGGCCGCCAGCCAGTTTGTTCCGGCAGGCGCTTTTCAACCGGCGAAAAAGCCTCGCGCCATCCATCTGCTGGCGCGCGGCGACGTGCGCAGTCCGCAAGAACTAATGACCGCCGGCGGGGTCGCATGTGTCGCGGGCCCTCCGGCAGATTTCGCCCTGGACAATCCCGACGACGAAGGCCAGCGCCGCGCCGCGCTGGCGCGGTGGCTCGCCGATCCGAGCAATGCTCTCGTCCGCCGCTCGATCGTCAACCGCGTCTGGCAATATCACTTCGGGCAAGGAATCGTCGATACGCCGAATGACTTTGGTCGCATGGGCTCGCTTCCCAGCCATCCCGAGTTGCTCGACTGGTTAGCAGTCTGGTTCCAGGACCACGGCGAATCGCTCAAAGATCTGCACCGGCTCATCCTCAAGAGTGCGGTCTACCGACAGTCGTCGCAGGGACCGGAGGAATACGCCAAACTGGATTCCAGCAACCGCTTCCTATGGCGCATGAATCGCCAGCGGCTTGATGCGGAAGCGATTCACGACGCCCTGCTGATGGTCGCCGGCAATCTCGATACGACCATGGGCGGACCGTCTTCGAAACTCTTTTTCTTCAAGAACGATCACTCGCCCGTCTACGACTATGAACGGTTCGATCTCGAAGATCCCGCCGGTTTTCGCCGCAGCATTTACCGGTTTATCGTACGCAGCGTGCCCGATCCCTTCATGGAATGTCTTGATTGCGCCGACCCCTCGATCCTGACTCCCAAGCGCAACGTCACGTTAACCTCGTTACAAGCCTTGGCTTTGCTGAACAACGCCTTTGCCGTGCGGCAAGCCGAACGGCTGGCGGCTCGCGCAGCGAAGGCTGAGGACGAACCGGCTAAACAGCTTGAGCTGGTCTATCGATTGGCCTTAGGACGCCCGCCAACCGCAAAAGAGAGCGAATCGCTGATCGCTTATGCGAACCGCTTTGGATTGGCGGGTGTTTGCCGGTTGATTCTCAATAGCAACGAATTCGTGTTCATCGACTGAAGGACTTGTTCATGCCGCAGCGCCTGCAGCACTCATGCTCATCCGCAGAATCGCCGATGGCTCGCGCGGCCACCGGCCGGCGCGATTTCCTGTGGCGATTGGGCGGCGGGCTGGGCGGCATTGCGCTTGCGCAATTGCTCGGCCAAAACGGCTTGCTCGCCGACGCCAATGGCGCCGCGCCTGAATTGAATGGCGGAATTCACCATCGCGCACGAGCCAAACGAGTTGTGCAACTGTTTATGTCGGGCGCCGCCAGCCAATGCGACATGTTCGATTACAAGCCCGAATTGATCAAGCGGCACGGCGAACCGTTCGACCCCGGCGAAAAAGTCGAATTGTTCCAGAGCAATCCTGGGGCCTGCCTGAAGAGCCCTTGGAATTGGCGGCAGTATGGCCAATGCGGCAAATGGATGAGCGACCTTGTGCCAGAGTTGGCTTCGTGCGTCGACGAGATGGCGTTCGTCCATTCGATGGTTTCCAAGTCGAATGTGCACGGCCCGGCCACGTTTATGCAGAATACTGGCTTCGTGCTGCCGGGTTTTCCCAGCATGGGCGCCTGGGTTTCCTACGGCCTGGGGAGCGAGAATGAAAACTTGCCGGCATTTGTCGTCCTGCCCGACTCGCGCGGTTTTGCTCCCAATGGGCTTGGCAACTGGAGCGCCGCCTTCTTGCCGGCCATGCACCAAGGAACGCTGGTTCGGCCGAATGCAAAAAATCCGATCGCCGATCTGTTTCCGCCGAAGGAAGCGGCATTCATTACGCCGCAAAGCGAAACTGCCGGCCTCGACCTACTCGAGCAACTTAATCGCGAACATCTAAAAAGCCGGGTGGGGGACTCCAGGCTCGAGGCCCGCATTGCTTCCTACGAACTGGCCGCACGGTTGCAACTGAGCGCCCCCGAGGCGCTCGACCTTTCTCAAGAGACGGAGGCGACCGGGCGACTGTATGGGCTCGATCAAAAAGTGACTGAAGACTTCGGCCGCAACTGCCTGGTGGCCCGCCGGTTGCTGGAGCGCGGGGTGCGGTTTGTCCAGGTCTGGAGCGGCGCCGATAACGGCTTTCCGCGACGTAATTGGGATAGCCACGAAGATATTGCTAAGGACCACGGCGATATGGGCGCCAGCATGGATCGCCCGGCGGCGGCGCTGGTCAAGGACCTGCGCGCGCGCGGCTTGCTCGATGACACGATCGTGATTTGGACCACCGAGTTCGGCCGCATGCCGTGCGCTCAGGGCAAGGGACGCGACCACAACCCATTCGCCTTTACTTCCTGGTTGGCGGGCGGCGGCATTCGCGGCGGCGTCAGTTACGGCGAGAGTGATCAATGGTCGTACAAGGCGGTCTCCAATCCGACCTATTGCTACGATCTCCACGCCACCGTTTTGCACTTGCTGGGCATTGACCATGAGCGATTGACCTTCCGGCACAACGGCATCGACCGACGGCTGACCGACGTCCATGGCCGCGTGATCTCCGAGCTGCTGGCATAACCCGAATAGAATCAGCGGGAGCGCATCGCCGAGCCTTGGCTTCGGCGTGACCCTCGGCATTTTTCTTGCCACCCGGCGATAGATCGCTTAGGCTAACGCGATCACTCACAAATCGATCGGACGGGAGGCAGACCATGCAAACCCGCGTAGCGTGTCCGGCTTGTCAGACGGTACTAGGGGTGAATCCAGCGTACGGCGACGGCGCTCGCTTCCGCTGTCCGCAGTGCAACTTCGAATTTTCCGTCCAATTGCCGCAGCCAACGTCGCATCACCGGCCCTTGGCGCCCTGGCCGGCTCACAGTCAGGCCGACACGACTGAGTCGAGCGGTTCGCTCGTATGGATCGTCTCTGCCGCGGTTGGGGCGGGCGCCATGATCTCGATCGTTTGCGTGGTGCTGATGTTGTCTCTGATGCGCAAGGCGGCTCCGGCGAACAATCCTCAAGATGCAGCGCAAAACGTTGCGGTAAATTCGAGCAATGTAAATCCTGCGACGGGCTCGGCGCCGAGCCTTCCCGCCACTGCTCCTGCGGTCGCTTCGTCTGCGGGCAGTTCTCCCTCCGCGCTCGCGCCGGGCCAACCGGTTTCATCTATCCCGCCCCCCTCGGCATTCCCGCCGCCGGGCGGCTTTGTGCCAGCTCCTGCTGCGCCGGCATCGCCGTCGCTGACTTACCGCTTCAATAGCGGAGAAGAGTACGCATACACCTTTACGGCGCAAGCCGACATCGCGGGTTCCCAGAGC
>JAICIG010000384.1 GCA_025924495.1 Pirellulales bacterium
GGGCACGGACCAATTGCGAGTTAAGCGAGGCTACGATGCCGATCAGTTCCGCCTCCAAAGCAGAATCCAGGCGCCGGCGCGCGCCATCGAATCCGCGTACTTGGCAGCGATAAATCCGCCTGACGAGTTTTTGCAGTTCGGTCCACCGCGCATCCGGCAGGATGGCTGTCGGACCGGCGTCCTGTGCCAACAGGCTTCGCATGTCCTCTGCCGTTCGAAACAGCACGCGTTGATAGGATTTCATGGAGTGGACCTTTCTGCGCATTAGAAGTCCCCAGCCTGCCGGCTTGCGCCGGCAGGCTGGGAACCGAGCGTCACCGATTAACGGCGCGCGCCTTCGATTTTGATGGGGGTAAAGCTGACTCGATCGCCTTCACGCAAGACCTGGTCCGCGGCTGCAGGCTGGCGATTGACGCGGATCAGATAATCCTGCGGCTTACCGTGAGGCACGCGATCGGCGAAGAACGCTCCGACCGTTGAGCCGTCGGCGGCTTCGACATAGTCTGCGAAGCCGCCACCATCGTTATTGATGTACAACAGTTTCATCTGGAAACTCCTTTCAAAAAGAGAACGAAGCACAACCGAGTGAGACGATCAGGCGCTTGTCGCCAGGATGACCTAACCGGCGGCAAGGCTTTCAATACGCGGAAACGCTGAAGGGACGGAACTAGAAGCCGTCGCGCCGGAACCGGCTGTGAAAGAGGTCGAATTCGGCAGCGCCCCGGTAACCGACGAGGTCTTGAGTCGGATCTTGCAGCTGGAACACTTGCCGCTTCCGGAAATGCCCTACGTCCGCGAACACGCACGCGATGTCGCGCCAGCGATGGCTGACCCAATCCAAGGGATGTAGCACTAAGCCGCGATGGAACCGGCGTGTAGATCTGAACAATTCCTGAGCAGGCGTCCTGCGCCGCCGGCACCGCTGATGCAACTCGGGGCCTTCGCCCTTCAAGCGGTTGGCAGTCGTACGATCGAATCCGGCCCAGAGCCTGGGCAACTCGAGGCGCGTCTGAGCAGAAGGCAACCGCTGTGATCGCTCTTGGTCGAGAAGCTGGCTGAGCTGAAAGGCCAGTTCGACCAAAGGGGCCTGTTGAAGATCGAGGCGCGCAGCGCGCGCTCCGATCTTAGGCGGCAACGAAAGGTCTTTCAAAAACCGGTGGCGCTCGACGCCACCCCAAGAGACACCCCAAGGCACGCGCTCGGCCCCGTACCCGGCGAGCCACCGGTTTGGTTGTTCGGGGCTTCCATAGACGGCGACGAGGACGAGTTCATCGAGTGGAATCAAACCATGCTCAATTGGACCCCGGGTGAGATAGCCTAAAGCAGCGCAGTGCGCACGTGCCTGCAATCGTTGCGTTGGCTGCTTCGCGCGGCGCGGATGTGCAACGCGCCCCAGAAGAGGGCCGAGAACTTGCCGAATCGAAGAGATCATAAACACACCTTTGGCCAGAAAGATAAAGGGGAAAGAGCCCCAAGCCGCTACGCGGCAACCGCGGAAATGGCGCCGAGACGGGGCGCCTATCATTCGCCCCGGCGGTCTCGGATAAATGACAGCCGTTCCATCAATTGCGCGAGTAACGGCTCGATGTGCCGAAATAGCAATGCCTTCACCGCCGGCTCGCATTCGGCAAACGGCATAAAGGCCAATGCCGCTTCGGACTCAAGGCCGTTATCAATGCGTTCAAGGTCGCAGTAAGCTTCGGAGTCCCAAATGGCGGCGCCAATTCCGAGCGGCACATGTAACATCGCCAAGACAACGCGCCCCGCATCGCTTCGCCCGGAGCTCGGCGGGTACGGCAAATGAGCGATTACCGGTCCCAGAAAAACGGCCGAGTCTCGCAAGCCAGTTTCGCCAAGTTGGCGAACAAGCAGGTTAACTTCTTCGACCTTGGCCTCCGCCTGTTCGCAGTTGTGCCGAATGAAGGCATTCATTGAGCGGAGAGCGCGGAGGTGCGCTTCGAATTGTTCAGACATTTAATTCCTCAAATGACGGGTGAAGGGGATTCAAACAGTAGATGCCAGTCGGCTACGATCAAATGTGGTGAACGGGCGCACCGTGGAACTGTTGCCAGTCGGCGGACAGTTCTCGGCGAATTTGCGAAATGCGCCCTGGAGTCAGCCTGAAGGTGCGAGCCGCACTGTTCGTGGATTCGCCTGAGGCGAGTGCTTTCGCGATTCGGCGTTTTTGACTCGGCAAGTCGCGCAGCCAGCTGGCGAAATCAATCCGGCTCGCCGCCAAGTCGGCGGGCGTGCAGCGGCCGTCCTCAACGAGAACCTCTTTCCAACCGTCTTCGTGATGAAATCGATCCAGACGTTGGACATTGATGCCATGACGGCGCCGGGCCACTGGAGACATCACATCGTTGGCGTTGCATCGAGCGCCGATCCGCCGGCCTGCGCGATAATGGGCGGCTGCAAAGCGAGCCAGCGGTGTCGGATAAGCCAGGTGGACTTTTCCCATCCAGTGCAACTTGCAGTAGGCGGCTGCCGCATTGGCGACTGCTTCGGCCATCGCCTCGTCCCGTTCCTCGGCGCGGAGGCTGCGGAAATGGAAACGCAGTTGGCTGCGAATGTCCGGCAAGAGTTCTAGAAAGCCGGCTTGCCAGTCAGACGCGGGCAAGGTTTCTTTTCGTTGCGCAACAGCAATCATAGGACGATCTCCTTTAGTGATGAGACCGCCCCAGCACGCCAGGGCGGTCGTGCTGAAAAAACACAACTGCCCGTAGCGGGCGCGAACGTAATCAAGAAAAACAGCCTCGTGGCAACCGTCGCTGCCAGGATTTCGACGACGTGAATTAAGCGCCGTCGTCTGCCGATACTTCGAGCCCATCGGCGTCAGGCGGAGGCAAGTGCTCGTTTTGGTGATGAGCTTCGAGTGCCGAGGACGCGTTCGGCGACGGATCGATCACCAACTCTTGGATCAGGATCTCGCTGATCGCGTTGTCCTTGTCCGCCCACATTCCCCGCAGCAGCAACCAACAAAGTACCAGCGGCAAAGCAGCCACTAGCAAGACGGCCGCGCCGCCGACGGCGCTGCTGAGCTGCGAATCCCAATATCGCTCTTGGGCAATCGCGCGCCGCTCTTCTTCCAGCTCATCGCGCTGGCGGCTGATTGCCGCGCGCTCGGCTTGCAGGTCGCGCTCAAGAGCCACCAACTCTTTGCGCGACTGAGCGTCGGCCTTGATTAATTCCTTGGAAGCCTCGGCAAGCTCGCGGTTTTGATGGGCAATTTCGCGGTTCTGCTCCGCCTGCCGTTGACTCGCTTCACGCGCCACGTCAACGAGCCTTTCGTCATTCGTCTCGCAGCCGACCACGAGACAGACGATCATTAGTTCTGGGAGGCAGAGCCTCCGACGGATCGGTTTCATGAATTTTTCCTTTTAGCAGAAAGCGCCGCAGCAAGACGTCGAGCGCTCGACGCAGCCGGCGCTCTCGAAGGAGGGCCATGGCAAGCAACAAGACCAGTACGGAGCCGGTCGATACGATCAGGATTAACACAACATTTCCCTTTGAAATGGACGCAGATCGTCGCTCCGCTCGTTCGTGGCCGGGCGACCTTGGAGTTTCTAGCTCAACCATCGCAACGATGGGCTTCGGACGCCAATTCATGGCTTCGGCTGTGACGAGATGGCTCGCGCGACTGAATCGCCTGCAGCATTTGGTTTGGGACGTCGGTATCGGCGGACGACGAGTACCGCCAACGATTCAGCAAGCTTTTGGCGACGCCGATCGATGTGATCGTTATCCTGCGGCGCCGGCGGAGCGCCGCTATGTGCTTGTTTTTCCATGACTCTTACGCCTCTTCTTCTCTTTGGGGCAGGAAACAAAAAAAGGCCTCGCTGCAAAGCAGCGAGGCCTTGGCGAAATACTAAGCTACGAGCTTGAAACCTCTAAATCGCCCGATTAGAACCGCGGGGCGCATACGGCCGCTTGGGTACAGGCAGCCCCATCATCTCGTAGTAGCGCCGGCGGATCTGCCAGACGACGCCCGAGTTGATGTTTTCCCCTTCAGCCTGCAGGATTTTGGCGACCTCGCGATAGCTCTTGCCTTGCACGTCGATCAGGTCATGGACACGTTCAGCGAGACAATCGCGTTTGGGCCTTTTCCGCAGCCAGACTAGTTCCTCAGCAGCCGCAGCAGCGCTGTCCGAGATCGGAACGGCGAGAGTCTTCTGTAAGACGCCCACCAAAACCGGGCGGAACACGCCATAGACGTTCGTCCGCTTTCGCGCGGCCCGACATTCAACATGGACCCAAATGCGCCCATCAACCAATTGCCGAAACACTTCGGCGGCCCGGAAAATCACGTCTTCGCCCAGCTCGCCCGAAGCGCCGGCCGCGAGCAAGCCGGTAAAATCGTCGAGTAGGGCGCGAACGCGATCGGGTGTGATCGGCTCCGCCTGGTCGTCGAGCGACTTGAGTAATTGCGAACGCGCAACCTCTTTACTCGCTTTCCTGCTCTGCGCCTCGCGAACCTTAGCCTTGAGGTGGTCTCGGTCCTGCTGGCTGCCCTCGCCGGCCATTTCCATCAGATCTTCAATTTTGTTTTTCAAGGCAGCGATCTGCTTGTCGAGCTGCGAGATCTCGTCCTGAACACACGTGTCGCCAGCCGCGTCGATTCGCACGGCGCCGCCGACAACCTGATCGACTAAGTCGCTGTCCTGGATGAACAACTCGCGCAGCCGTTCACAAACGGCAAGCACGGCTTCCCTGCGGCGGACGACGGACAACGCGCCGCAAAGCGCACTGTTCTTGCAACGCATGCCGTGGCCGTTCGCGCCAGCCTGGTAAAAGCGGACCGGATTATCGGGCGTGCTGCAATGCTCGCAATAGAAGCAGTCGGTAACCAAGTCCCAAAGCTGGGCTCTCTTGCGGCGTTTCGGACCGCGGGGGCCCTTCTTCAGCCCAATCAATCGCTGCTGGACCGCGAAGAACAGTTCATCGCTGACGATGCGGAGTTCTTCGCTGCGGATCGTGATTACTTCGGCCTCCGGTTGTTCGACCTTCCGCGTGTAATCGCGTTTGCTGCTCCAGACGTTCTTCGTCCGCCCGAACGCCCACAGACCGGTAAGACGCGGATTGCCGAGCATCCGTCGGTACGCACCGTAACTCATGCGGCCGTGCAAGGAGCGCGGATCGCAGGGGCCGTTGGCCCTCACCCAACGGCGCCATCCCTCTCGGATCGGCATGCCGTCGCGGATCCATTCCATGTGTTGATTGATCAGCACTCTGGTTGGCAGGTCGACCTCGGGAACCGTGCGCGGCTTGCCCCGATTGGTCAACGGCGCGCCGGGGACTACTTTGGCTCGATAGCCGACAGGCAGAGCTCCCGTCACATAACCTTGGCGGAACAAGTCGCCGATTCCCGACCGCACATGATCCGCGATCGTGGAGAGGAGCATCTCATCCATGATGCCATGAAGGTAGGCCAACTGCTTCCAGGTCTTTTCATCGGCCGTATCGATCCCTTGGCTGACGCTGACGGCGCGCAGCCCTTCTTCCACCACCTCCTCTTGGAAGAATTGAAATCCGCGATACGCGACGCGAAACAGGCGAGACACCTTGAACACCAGCAGCGTGTCCGCCAGTTTGGGCTGCAAGATCGCCTTGATGCGTTCCAGCCCATCGCGCCGCGTCTTACGACCGCTCACGGCCTCGTCGACACAAACATACTCGGGTGGAAGATAGGTATTGTGCCTCGCGGCGTACAGCACGCAGTCGGCGATCTGCGCCGCCGTGCTGTGCTGCAGCTTCGAAGAAAACCTTGAAAGCCCAGACCCGATTGACAGATCCTTCCCTCGGGCCCAGGCTATACGGTCGCCAAGCGAGCTCATGGGGTCGAAGCCATCGAGGTTAATTCCTGCCTTTGCGGCTTCGTCCTGCCAGAGTTCGTGAACCAGTTTGGCGATCTCGGGGCTCGCCGAGCCCGCCGTGGGTAAATTCGTGTTCACCTCACTAACCTCCTGTCCTTAGCGCCACGGCGAGCAACTCCGGCAGCCGTGCCGAAGACGCTTGTCTAAGCGTTCGCGCGACGCAGCTGCTAATGGTCGAAAGTGGCTGTCGCAGGCTCATCGCATCGTGCGATTGCTGGTGCGAGAGCGCAAGTTTTTCAGAATTGGGATGCCATGAGCGCAGCGACGGCTCCTCGACGAGGTGAACTGTTCGCTGGCGGCGAAGGGCGAGATGTGATGCCTTTAGTGCATACGTTTAGCCGAGATCGCGGCGGATCAACGCCAAGAGTAAATCGCGAAGGCGCGAGAATTACTCTTCGAGGCTGGCAATGCTGTTGGAAATGTACCGCCGTACTGCCGACCTCGTGCCGAGGTGGCAGCTAAGTTTCCCAGCGGGTAGGGGCCCGCCTCGCGGCGGGCTCCCCCCCAGGAACCGTACGTGCGCCTCTCGACGCATACGGCTCGACTTCAGAGACCACTGAAAGGCACATCTTTCAGTGAGGCCGAGTTTGGGTCATGCCTGTGCTTGGCTTTCAAGTTGGCTTCCGCCCACTTGAGGACGAGGCACAGGTTGCTCCAATCGTTGTTTCCGCCAGCTTGTCGCGGGATAATCTGGCGGGTGACGATTTCAGATGAGTCCTCTAACGGTAAGCCGGTGATGGCGCATCGGTGATGTTGGCGTTTGAGGAGATACATCCGCAATTTGCGAGCATCGGCAACGGCTCTGCGAAACATGGCTTGTACTCGTCGCTGCTCCCAATATTCCGCGATCCTTGGGTCGAGTGGGCTGTTAGCCCCTTTGACCTGTTGGAAGCGGAGTCGGTGGAAGCGAGAGTGGGAAAGGAGAGTCACGAGTTTGCCCTGCGGAGTGTACGCCGTGGGCATCACGAATTTCTGACCATTCACCAGCGTGAGCTTGCGATAGGCCTTGGCCGCTGTCATCTTTCCGCTACGTCGGCCGACCCATTTACAGAACGTCCGCAGCGTCCAGTGGGTGAGCCTCTGGAACACGGCCGAACTGTGGTCGGTGCGATAATGGTTGCAGAAGCCGCGAATAATCGCATTGGCCTTCTGAATCTGCAGTCCGACCGGGAGAGCATGGTTGCGGAAGAGGGATAACAGCGCATCGAGGTGCTTCCGAATCGAAGATCGACGCGGCCGCACCAGGAACTTCTTCAGCGACAGTCGTTTGAACTGCCGGCCGACGAACTCAAAGCCTTCCGTGTCACGAACAATTCTTGTTTTCTCAGGGCTGAACCGAAGCCCCCGGGCTTCGAGGAACTCACGAAGCCTAGGGAGGACGACCGTTTCGAGTTGCCGTCTCGAACGGGCTAGAACCACGAAGTCGTCAGCGTAACGAACCAGCCGTAGGTCGCGGAGTCGCCGATCCTTGCGGAGGGCCGGGCTTGTCCTGACGCGTTGGTCGTTCACGACCAGGCGCAGTGTTCGCCAAGTTCCGTCGGGATAAGGTCCGTAAATCTTCGGTGGTTCGCGGCGCGACGTCTTTCTGGGCTTGGTCGGTCCGCGGAGACTGTTGACTGCGTTTTCCGGGCGACATTTCCGGTAGCCTTGCGGCGGCGCAGAAAATGTTTCCAGAGTTTCGCAGACGTATCGTTTTCCGCCGACCAACGACCATTCGTGGAACAAGTCTTCAATTCCGTGCAGAGCAATGTTGGCCAGCAGCGGGGAGATCGCTCCTCCAACGATATTGCAAACAACGTAGGCTTTTTGGATAGATTGGTCGCCCGCAGCAGCCTTCGTCCGGGGTACGGAGAGGGCTGGAA
>JAICIG010000385.1 GCA_025924495.1 Pirellulales bacterium
CCGGGGCTGACCGCCGTCCAGCGCTCGGCATAATGAGCGCCGAGATGCCAGGCGCCGGCGCCTCCCATGGAAAAACCTGCCAACACGATGCGGTCGGGATCGATGCGATATTGCCGCTCCACGGCGGCGATCGCCTCTAACACGTCGGTCTCGCCGGCGAACTTGAAGGCATTGCAGTAGCGACCGAACGGATGCAGCACGATCGCGTCATCCGGCACGAGTTCGCCGGGACTATTCATCCGCTGACGAATGAACGCCAGCTCGGTCATTTTGTCGCCGCGGCCGTGCAGCCAGACGTACAGCGGACAGGGCTTGGCGAGATTGAGCGATTCCGGAATCACCAAACCGAGAGGCTGGAGCGAACCGTCGATTTCCGAGCGATAACCTCGCACCACCAGCTTCTTGGCCTTCGTCCAAGATGGTCGTCCAGAAAGCAACTGATCGAGCCGCTCGCCCCCCGCTTTAAGCTGCTCCTGAGCCCATTTCGTTTCGCCGGGGGCAAAGAACTCGCCATTTTCCAAGGCATAGTCGACCGATTTGAGAAAGATTTCGACGTCGGGCAACAGCGCCTGTTGCTCCTTGCGCCGCAATCGGCCGGCCGCCGCCTTAAGCCGCGCGGCGAACTGGTCGGCAGCGGAACGTAGTACTTGCCGTTCAGCGGCCGGAAGCTCGACGCCCGCGGGAGGAATCGTACGCGGAATGGATTTTGTTTCTGCGGCGGCGGCGTGCAACAATTCGGCCGCCATCCAACCGATCAATAGAAACGGAATGAAGATCTTACTTAGTTGCATCGTGTGCTGCTCTCGACAAGGAGCCAATCTTTTAGGTTTGCGACTATCATGCCTCAACAGGCGGATGCTGACTAGAGGCGCATATATCACGGCCAGCATGGCTCCTAGTCCTTTGTCTCCGAATCTCCTTGAGCACTCTCGGCCGGCGACTTGCAATCGTGCGGCATGGTCGTTAACGTCCATCCCAGAGAGATGCCCGATAGACAGAGCTCCCCGAGAGACGGAGCTCACCTGCCCCGCGCAACGAGAGAAAGCATCATGCGTCGATTCGCCAGTTGTTTGTTGTTGCTGACCGCTTCTGTGGCCCTGGCAGACGGCCCGGCTGATAACGCGCCGGAAAAGATTCGCCGCGTGCCCAAGCTGGGGATCGAGGTCCCCGCCGACGTACGACAGAAGCTCGAAGAGCGACTCGCCGATTTGGACAAGAAGATCGCCGACTTGCAGCAGCGCAACGACAAGCGCATTGAAGAATTGCTGCCCGATGTGCAGATTTACGCCAAGGCCGTTCGCGATGCGCTGCGGTACCAGGAGTTTTTCGATGCCAAGGAACTGCCGGTCGCCGAGGAATTGCTAAAAGAAGGGCTCGCACGAGCCGAGCAACTCGCCGCCGGCGACGTGCCGTGGACCGCAGCCAAAGGGCTTGTCGTGCGAGGCTACATATCGAAGATCGATGGCTCGGTGCAGCCCTATGGCCTGGTCGTGCCCGAATCCTATTCGGCCGCCGGTTCCGAAAAGCATCGCGTCGACATCTGGTTTCATGGCCGCGGCGAAACGCTTAGCGAATTGAACTTCTTGCAAAACCGCCGCAAGCAAGTCGGTCAGTTTGCGCCGCGCGACACGATCGTCCTGCACCCCTACGGGCGTTATTGCAACGCCTTCAAGTTCGCCGGCGAAGTCGACGTGCTCGAAGCGCTCGAGGCGGTCAAGCGCCACTATCGCGTCGACGAAGATCGAACGAGTGTCCGCGGCTTCTCGATGGGAGGGGCGGCCTGCTGGCAATTTGCGGTGCACTATGCCGATCGCTGGTTCGCGGCCAACCCGGGCGCCGGCTTCGCCGAGACGCCTGAGTTCCTCAAAATCTTCCAGGATGAGACGCTTCACCCGACGTGGTACGAGCGCCAATTGTGGCATTGGTACGGCTGCACTGATTGGGCGCAGAATCTATATCAGTGCCCGACCGTCGCCTACAGCGGCGAGAAAGACTCGCAGAAACAGGCCGCCGACATCATGCAGAAGGCCATGGCCGCACTGGGCATGGATCTCGTGCACGTGATCGGCCCCGAAACAGGACACAGCTACCATCCAATCGCCGCCGCTGAAGTCGAAAAACGATTGGAAAGCCTCGCCGAAATCGGTCGCGAGCGCCTGCCGCCGGTGGTGCGGTTCAGTACTTATACGTTGAAATACAATCGACAAGGCTGGGTCACAATCGACGGTCTCGAACAGCATTGGGAGCGAGCCGAAGTGCATGCCGCGCTCACCGAGGCGTCCGTCGTGGAAGTCGAAACCGTGAATGTCAGCGATCTGACTCTGGAAATTCCGCCGGGCTGGTGCCCGCTGGAAATTGACGCTCCCGTGGAACTCCTGATTGACGATGAAGAAATCGAGGCGCCGCAGCCGCGCTCCGATCGCTCCTGGTCAGTGCATCTCTATCGGGCGAACGACCAATGGCACGTCGGCACGCGCAAGCAAACCGGCATACGCAAACGTCATGACCTGCAGGGCCCGATCGACGACGCCTTCATGGACTCATTCATTTTCGTTCGGCCAACCGGTAAAGCGGCTCATGAGTCGGTGGGAAAATGGGCCAACGAAGAGTTGGAGCGCGCCATGGAGCATTGGCGGCGGCACTTCCGCGGCGAGGCGCGCGTCAAGAACGACAAGGATGTGACCGACGACGACATGGCCCATGCCAACCTCGTCCTCTGGGGCGATCCTGCAAGCAATCAACTCCTCGCCCGCATTGCTGAGAAGCTGCCTATTTCCTGGCAGGCCGACAAAATCGTAGCGGGCGAACAAGAGTTTCCTGCCGACCAGCACGCCTTGATTGCGATTTATCCCAATCCGCTGAATCCCAAACGATATGTCGTGCTGAACAGCAGCTTTACCTTTCGCGAATTCGCGTATCTGAACAATGCCAGGCAGGTAGCCAAGCTTCCCGACTGGGCCGTCATCGATCTTACGATTCCGCCTGACGGGCTGTGGCCGGGCAAAGTCGCGGCTGCAGATTTTTTCGACGAAGGTTGGCAGTTAAAGCCGCCGCACAAGGAAAGCGACTGATCGGCTCGACCGGGCCGCAAATATTGCCGCTATAAGGCCAGGCCTGAGTTAAGCCACGAAGAAACGTGGGCTTCGCGATGCAGTCGTTTGACCCAGACCGGACTGCCGCAGGCGGCGCAGTAATGCAGCTCGGAATCGTTTTCAGGATCTTGCGGCATCTCCTCGCCGTACGCGTCCGCGCGCGCCAGGTCTTGATGTCCCCGACCTAGGCACTTCAGCCTCTCTTTGCCCCGCCGGAAATATTGCCGATTCATAGCATGTCCTTCCCTGCGTCTACATAGGTCTTGTTATCGCTCATACAAGATCAAGTGCAAATCTTGGGCCGGTGTGCTCGTGCGTATTGCAACATCATTGGCACGGGGTATGCACTTTTGCTGCGCCGACGCCAGGAAGGGTGCCTCAACAGCGAGTGCTTTGAAACAGGAGCGAATGCCATGAATCATCCACGAAAAGATCCGGACGAGCTCGTGCGAAAGCCGCAAGCGGGTCCGAGCGACGCCACGCAACCGCGGAAACCGGCGGTCGACAAAGAATCGCCCAAACAGCCGATGAAAGACGAAGTTGAGGAAAGCTCCGAGGAGTCTTTCCCGGCGAGCGATCCCCCTTCATGGACTCGATCGAGCGCGACTGACTAGTCACGGCGGCGGATCAAGACGGCTCAATGACATCAGCGGCGACCGAGAGTTCGCCGCTGACCGTCTCCTCAGCCGGCGTGGGGCGCCTGCCGTCGAGCAGACAACTGACATTCATATCGCCCATCACATTGATGGCGGTGCGGCAGCGGTCGAGAAACCAATCGACCGTGAGCAAGATGGGTATGTATTCGGTCGGCAGGCGGACGGCGGTGAATACCATGGTCATGGTCACCAGGCCAGCTTGAGGTATGCCGGCGGCGCCGACCGACGCGACGACCGAGGTCATCACGACAAGCAACTGGTCCGCCAGACCTAGGTGCTGCCCAATCATTTGCGAGATGAACAGCGCCGCCATTGCCTCATACAAGGCAGTGCCGTCGTTGTTGAAATTGGCGCCGACGAGCGCCCCCAGACTGGCCGATTCCTCTCTCAAGCCGACACGATCCTTCAGGCAAGCAAACGTCACCGGCATCGTCACCGTTGAGCTAGCGGTCGAAAACGCCATGACCAGAGCGTCACGACAACCCCGTACCAGTTCGCGCGGTCTGACCCACGACCCCGCGCGAACGCGCACCAGATAATATGCGGCCTGCAGCGTCAAAGCCATCAACACGGCAATGACAAACGCGCCCAACGCGACAAAATCGGTAAAGCCGTTTTCGCCGACGATTCTCGCCACGATTCCGAACACGGCGAACGGAATGATTTCGACGAGCCAGCCCAGCACCACAAGCAACGCGGCCAGGCCGATCTCCAACAAATCCTCCACGAGCTGCTTGCGCGGGTGCTGCACTTGCCGCAGCGCAATGCCGAACGCCACGGCAAGAAAAATGACCCCAATGACTTTGCCCTGGTCGCCCAGCGGTCCGAGCAAACTGCGCGGCACGTTGTCGAGAAACTGCGCCAGCGGGTTGCCGGCAGATACAGATGACGATGAGGCGGAGTCTGCAACGCCTGCGTCGATCTTGGCCCAATGCCCCGGCTGCACCATGTTGGCGACGAGTAACCCGATGGAGATCGCGACCAGCGTGTTCAGCAACAATAGTCCCAACAACCGGAAGCGGACTCTCGCCGGGATTTCTGCCTTCAGCAAGGTATGAACAACCGCCAGCAAGATCAGCGGCGGCGCCAGGGCGCCCAGCAGTCGCATGATCAAGTCGCCAGGCGTTCCCAGCACTTCGGCGATGCGGACCACTCGCTCGCTTGCCGCCTGGGCTTGCTCGGAGCTTTGCCAATTCCAAGCTTGATAACCTTGCAGCAGGCTGCCAACGATCAAACCGAGTACGAGCGCCCAGAGAATTCGCAGGTAGAGCGGTTTGGCCGTCCACCAGCCGAGCCAGCCGCGCGGCCGACGCTCACTCGGCCGCGCGCTCGGGTCGCGTTCGCTCATTCGCACATCCCTGGCTTTCCCGTTCCCTCAGCTTCAGGCAAATGCTTGCCGCAACTCGTCAATATGACGCGGGCAGGCTTGACGCGGGTCTTCTGGCTCTTCGAATTCCAGCACAATATAGCCGCGATAACCGGCGTCGCGGAGGATTTTGGCCAGGCGTTTGAAATCGGCCGGTTCCTTTTGCCCGCCCGCCGGATGCATGCTGGCCTTGATCTGCACGTTCATGGCGTAGGGCGCCAGCTTGGCCAGATCGGCATATGGATCGGAACTTCGGAAGTTGCCAGTGTCGAGGTTCACGGCGAACCATGGACTCTTCACGTCGTGAACCAACGACAACAAGCCCTCGATCGTCGTCGTCAAGCCGCCATGATTCTCGAGCGCCAGCACCACGCCATGCTTGCCGGCATAGTCACAGCACTCTTCCATTCCTTCAACCGCCAGCTGGTGAGCTTGGGCTTCGGTTTGACCTTTCTTGGCGTTCCCCGAGAAAATGCGAATGACCGGGGCGCCGAGAATCTCCGCTTTGTCCACCCAGGTTTTGACAAGCGCAATCTGTTTGTCGCGTTCGGGCCCGGGCGGGTGACAAAAATCGTTGCCCACGGCGGTGCCGGAAATATCGAGTCCCAGCCGAAACGCCCGCAACTTTAACTCGCGCAGTTGCTCGTCGGTCACATCGGGCGGAAAGTAATAAGAAGTCAGCTCCGTGCCTTCGAGCTCCATCTTGGCGCAATCATCGATGAAATCAGCCAGCGTCAGTTTGGGCTCTTTGCCGCTCAGCAGTTCGCGATAGCTATAGGCCGCCAGGCTGAATTTGAACTTTGCTTTTCCCGGCCGCTCGATCGGCTCGATCGCCATTGCAGCGCCCGGCGCCAATCCACCGGCCAAGCCCGCGCCGGCCGCCAGGGCTGCACGACCAAGAAACCCGCGCCGCGTTGTGTGACATGACATCGGTTGCATACTCCCGCTTAGTCGGATGAAAACAACTTTCTCGGCTGATGAGAGCTCATTCCGCTTTGCACGCAGGCACTCAGCGTTTAGGGTCGTATGCCAAAGCGCTGGGCCGGGCTCAAAGCGGCAAACTGCCGACTATTGTGCGTTGCCTATCAACCAGGAACAAGGCCCGCCCGGCTGATTTCCTCGTGAGCCCCTTGCAGTGGACTCCATACGGTCCACGTCTGGCGAATTGCATCCCTGGACAAGTCGGATAGGATCCATCATCTCGAGAATGGGATTGCGGAGACCGTTTCGCCTTAGCGCTCCAAGGAAACTTTCGTGCTTATTAAAGTCCGCCTGCGAATGCCGGTGATTATCACGCTCTTCATGCTGCTCGTCGCACCTCGGAGCCAGGCCGAGGATTGGCCGCAGTTTCGTGGTGCCGGCGGACGAGCGACCAGCGACGACCGCGGCCTGCCGGTCGAGTGGAGCAGCGAAAAGAATATCGTCTGGAAAGCCGACCTGCCTGGCTTCGGCGCTTCGAGCCCGATCGTGATTGGCGATCGCGTATTTATCACCTGCTACAACGGCTATGGATTGGTTGCCGAAGCCGAAGGCACGCCGAAGGATCTTAAGCGGCATCTGCTCTGTTTGAACCGCACGACTGGCACAACGCGGTGGACTCGCGAAGTTTCCGCCGAAGGCAATGAGTCGAACTACGTCGACTTCATGCTTCAACATGGCTATGCCACAAGTACGCCAACTTGCGATGGGGAATGCGTGTATGTTTTCTTGGGGACCTCGGGCGTTCGGGCCTTTGATCTCGAAGGACAGCCGCTGTGGCAAACCGACGTCGGTTCCTACGCGCACAACTGGGGAACCGGCGGGTCGCTGGTGATCGACGGAGAGCTGTTGCTGGTCAACGCTGCCGTCGAAAGCGACGCCTTCATCGCTTTGGATAAACGGAGCGGCAAAGAGATCTGGCGAGCGAAACGCTTGATCAGTTCGTGGAGTACGCCGATTGTCGTTGACTTGCCCGACGGGGCGCGAGAGCTGATTGTCAGCATCAAAGGGCGGTTGCTGGGACTGGATCCGCTGACCGGCGAACGGCTCTGGACCTGCCAGACGAAACAAGCCTACGCCTCGCCGAGCCCGATTTTTCACGAGGGAAGAATCTATGCGTTCGGCGGCAAGCCGAATGTGCTGCTGGCAGTCCGGCCAGGCGGCCGAGGCGACGTAAGCGAAACGCACATCGATTGGCGGGCGGCAGGCGTCGGCTCGGGCATTACGTCGCCCGTCTTTTACCAGGGCCATATCTATACGGTCGATGAGCGCGGCATCGTCGGCTGCGTGCATGCAACCACTGGAGAAGTGGTCTATCGGGAGCGTCTTTCGCCCTCGGGCGCCACCTTCTACGCTTCACCGGTAATTGCCGATGGCAAACTCTACGCGGTATCGCGGGAACACGGAACGTATGTACTCGAGGCGGAACCGCAATTCAAACAGTTGGCGGTCAATCGGCTCTCCCCCGACGAGAGCATCTTCAACGCCACGCCTGCAATTAGCCGCGGCCAACTGCTGCTGCGTTCGAACCGCGCGCTTTACTGCATCGGAGGCGACCGATGATTTGGCCGGGGCAGCGTGCCGCAAGGGCGTCGGCAAATTGTGACGGAGAATTCAGAGAATTTCATCG
>JAICIG010000386.1 GCA_025924495.1 Pirellulales bacterium
GAAAAATATCGGCGGCAAATGAAAACCTGAGTTTGGCACGCGAACTGCATCCTCTTCCGCCAATGCACACCACAAACCAGGAGGCAATCATCGTGGAAAATGCATCGGCTTTGGAGACTCCGCTGCGAGTCGGCGTTTTTCCGAACATGGAAGCGGCCGACTGCGCCGTGCAACGACTGTTACAGTCAGGCTTCGATAAAGAACAAATTTCGGTGCTGTGCTCCGACGCGATGACGGAAGCGCACTACCGTAGGTTTGAACATCAAGATCCCGCAGGCACAAACACCGCCGCAGCGGCTGTGACGGGCGGCGCCATCGGAGCGGTGCTTGGCGGCCTGGCCGTGATTGCGGGCGCGGTCACCACAGGCGGCTTGGGACTTCTAGCGGCGGGTGGAATTGCCGCGTGGTCCGGAGGAGTCGTAGGCGGGCTCGTGGGCGCCATGATGACGCGAGGCGTCGAGAAAGAACTCGCCAATTACTACGACCAGGCGGTGCAGCGCGGAAAAATTCTCGTAGCCGCCGAAGATCACAGCGAGGCCCAGCGACAAATGCTGGCCAAGGCCGCCAAGATTCTTGCGGAATGCGGGGCAGAGCCGGTGGCTCTCCCCGAGGGTTGATTCCTAAAACAACGGGGCAATTGTCTGGATTTTGAACAGGGGTTTAGGCAAAGGAGAAAGATCATGTTGTACTGGGCTTTGGTTTTCTTCATCGTGGCGCTGATCGCAGCTGTCTTTGGATTCGGCGGAATTGCCGCCGGCGCCGCCGGCATCGCGAAAGTGCTGTTCTTCATCTTCATCGTGTTGTTCATCGTCAGTTTGCTGATGGGCGGCGTGCGACGTCCGCTGCCGTAGGCGACACGTTGAAAAAGAATTGGCAGCGCGGCAACCGCGCCGCGCTGCTTGCCGAAGAAGGACCGATTTTCATGAGCGTCACTTTTGCACGGCTGGCGGCGATGGTTGCACCGCTGGCAGTTGGTTTGATTGGGTGCAACCAATACGGTTCAACGAACACTCCCGCGGCGCCTGCAACTCCGCCGCCTGCCGCTGGTCCTGCCGACGAAAGCCACGTGCATGTTGATGCCGGGCAATCGGGCGGCGTGAATGTCGATGTCAATCCGGGACAAGGGGTCAACGTCGATGTGGAAGGGGAGCCAATTCGAGAACGGATCCGCGAGCGCCGCGCAGAACGCGGAGCGCCTGTTGTCGCGCCGTAATTTTGGCGGCTGAGCTTTGCCTCCCTGTGGACCAGCAGTCGCTCTCTTATGGACTGCTGGTCTGGGGAGGCATTTGCATCTTACTTCTTCTTGCCAACGGCCGCGTTACGCTTGCGAGTTCTGGCCGCCTTCTTGGCGCTGGCCGATCGGGCCGCTTTGGGGCGGGCTGCTGCGGCTTTCCCGCCCAGCTTGCCCCCTTTCTTCGCAGGCGCCTTGCTGGTCTTCTTGCCACGTCCCGAACCGCCTGGCTCTTTGCCGCCATGATCCATCTTATTGACGGTCGCCCAGGCGCGCCGCTCGGCTTCCTTTTCGGACACGCCGCGAGACTCGTAACCTTCTTCGATATGTTCTGCCTTGCGCTTCTGCTTGTCGCTATACTTTGATTTGTCGCCACGTGGCATAACTCTCTCCTTTGAACTTGCTGCTACCTGAAGCCAGCCCGCTTAGCTCCCCGCCGCAATGGAAACGTGGTCATTTCTTTCGCTCGGTCTCGCCGCGCTCTTCGGTGCGGACGCCGCCGACCGCCGGACGGCCGTATCGCACGTGTACATATTCGATCCAAGCGCGACTGACCTTTTGCGGCCATTCGCCGTCGCGTTTAAAAGCCGGAGTATTGGCGAAAATGCCCTCCGGCAATTCCAAAACCCAGGCCTTGGCTCCTGGTTTGGCGACAAACGCCCCCAGCGGCACCGCATGCAATTTGTCCGCTTCGTCGCTCGATTCTTGATCGGCCGTCTCGTGCAAGGCCACCGCCGCGTAGCCAACGCGGTTGCCCTCGGCCGAGATGGCAAAATCTTGAATTCGTCCAATTTCTTTGCCGTGGTCGTCGTGAATCACCTCGTTAAGCAACTCGGTCATTCGCACAAAATGCTGTGAAGAATCTTCGCTCGTCCAACTCTGCCAGACGACTGCCCCGTCCTTCTCGCGGAGCTTAAGCCGGCGCTTGCCGATTTGAATTTCGGTCGCGACGAGCAATGGCTCTTTGTCGAGCACAATTTCAGAGCCGGTGACTTGAACCTCTTGTCCCTTCTTGAAGGCGAGATCCTGCCGCGAGAGATACCAGAGCGGCCCCATTTGCACGGTCCACTTTCGCCCACGGCTCTCAACCGTTAATTCCGCGCCCACCGACATGCCTGGCAGGGGAGGCGAGTACTCAACGTCAGTAATTTTGCCGTCGATCCTTTTAATTCGGCTCGGGTCGAAGAGCCGTCCGTATTTGGCAGACGGACTCCAGAGCTCGAGCTGCTGCCGTTCCTTCCAGGGAGAATCCAGTCCGAAGTATTCATAAACGTCGGCAGCCCACAGCCTTGTTACCGTATCGGCCCAGCTCGGGCTGCCCAAAACAGGCGCCTCGGCGATGTTGCGCGCCGAGGCTTTGGTCGATAGGGTTTTGCTCGACTTCGAAGGCTTCAACAACTCTAACGGCAATCCGATGCGAACCGACTCATTCTGCGGCGACTTCGCCGATTTGACGACGACGAAGCCCACGCAGCCATCCTCCAGGTCGAACGCAAAATCCTCGACTCGTCCGATGTCCTTGCCTTCCTCGCTTTGGATGTCGCGACCGAGCCATCCGGCGGCGCTATAGACAGCGCCGACCGTCGCCTCGGCATTTTCCGCTTCTGGTATCTTCTCCTGTTGCGACTTGCTCTTTGCCGAGTCATCCCCGCTGGTTTTTGCGACATCCGCGCCGCAAAGCAGCAACCCGACGAGAAACAACGATTGCGATGCGCTCATGATCAAATCCTTCTAAGGGTGGTCGATTGTCGTCCACTGCGCCTTCTCCCACTCCAACGTGGTAGCCGTCCTCGAGCGGCAACGCCGACCGTGCGGCCTTGGCGAATTAAGCAGGCCAAAAAGAATTCAATAAGCAGGACGCGCTGCTCCAGCGAGCTCAGATTGCAAAGTTAAGTCGCAAATCAAATGCCAAGAGAAAACTGCAGACGTAACTCATTGACGGATTTACATGATGAGTTTTATGATGCGGCCTCTTGCTGAGCTTCGCACGAAAATGGGCCGGGCGATCATCCGTATGTTTTTTGCGGCGCGCAAGCACGACACGCGCTGGCATGGACAACGGCGTTCGATCGGAAACAGTACTTCAGGCTTGAGGGGCAGTCCGCCAAGGACAGGCTAGGACTTGTTATGACGCAGATTTTTCATCGCAGCACGAACACTTTCGCCAAAGTTACGATTTTTGGCGCACTGTTCGCGCTGGCAGGCTTGGCCTTTGCGTGGGATCGCGTCAATCGATCTCCTTACGTGACTGAACAGGACGTCGTTCGCGATCAGCCGGTTCCCTTCAGCCACGAGCACCACGTGAGCGGATTGGGCATCGACTGCCGTTACTGCCACACATCGGTCGAGAAATCGTCCTTTGCGGGCATTCCGGCGACCGAGATCTGCATGAGTTGCCACTCGCAGATCTGGAAAGATAGCCCAATGCTCGAACCCGTCCGCGAGAGCTTTCGCACCGGCAAGCGACTGCAGTGGACTCGGGTTCATGACGTGCCCGACTTTGTGTATTTCAATCACAGCATTCATGTTGCGAAAGGTATTGGCTGCGAAAGCTGCCACGGCCGCGTCGACAAAATGCCGCTCATGCGTCGCGACGCCAGCCTGCAAATGTCGTGGTGCCTCAACTGCCATGAGCACCCAGAGAACAACATCCGACCGTTAGAGGCAATCTTTAAGTTCGGCAACCAATCGGAAGCCGAACAGCAAAGCCCTCTGATCTTGGCCGCTGAATACCAAATCGACGCCAAACCCTTGCTGGATTGCTGGATCTGCCATCGATGAACTGTGAATCGTCCGTGCCTGCCGCCGTCGATTGGGAAGCGATTCGCACGCGACTAGCCGCCGGCAATAACCGCGATTATTGGACCAGCTTGGAGGAACTGGCTGGGACAGAAGAATTCGCGGAACTGGTGCGCCGCGAATTTCCCCAGCAAGCCGGCGAGTGGCACGACCCCGCCGGACGGCGGAACTTTTTGAGGTTGATGGCTGCCTCGCTTGGTTTGGCCGGCGCAGCGGGTTGCCTGACCCAACCCGAAGAAAAGATCGTTCCGTACGTGCGGCAGCCGGAAGAGATTGTGCCGGGCAAACCTCTGTTTTTTGCCACGGCGATGACATTGGGCGGTTATGCCAACGGTTTGCTGGTAGAAAGCCACATGGGCCGGCCGACGAAAATCGAAGGGAACGCTGAACACCCTGCCAGCCTCGGCGCCACCGACATTTTCGCGCAAGCTTCGATTCTTTCGCTCTACGACCCCGACCGTTCGCAGACCGTCATGGATCGGCAGGTCATCTCCACCTGGGGAGCGTTCTTGAATGCCCTGACCGCCGAGCTCCCGAATTTGCGCAGTCGGAAAGGACGAGGACTCGCAATTTTGACGGAGACGGTGACATCACCCACCTTGGCCGCGCAGCTTTCCGCACTGATCGACGATTTGCCGGCAGCCAAGTGGCATCAATATGAGCCGATTACCCGAGACAACGTCCGCGCCGGAGCGCAGTTGGCCTTCGGCGAGTACGTCGACACGGTCTACGACTTTTCGACAGCGCAAATCATCTTGTCGCTCGACGCCGATTTTCTCGTCGGCATGCCGGGCAGCTTGCGCTATGCGCGACAATTCATCGATGGCCGGCGCGTGTCGTCAAACGGCGGGAAGATGAACCGGCTCTATGTCGTGGAAAGCACACCCAGCCTGACGGGCGCCAACGCGGATCATCGGCTTCCGCTCCGCTCCAGCGAGATCGAGCAGTTCGCCCGTGTGGTCGCCGGCCGATTAGGAATTGAGCTTGATGGCGGAACCCCGCGCATCGTGCACGGAGTGCGCGACATTTGGCTGTCAACGATCGTCCAAGAGCTGAAAGACAACCAAGGCGCCAGCATCGTAATCGCTGGCGAGGGCCAACCTGCGATCGTCCATGCCTTGGCCCATGCCATCAATCGCGAACTAGGCAATGTGGGCAAGACGATCCGGTATATCGAACCGGTCGAAGCACGGCCGACCGATCAACTGAGATCGCTCGTCGAGCTGGCCGACGATATGGAGGCCGGCGAAGTCGACATGTTGCTGATTCTCGAAGGCAATCCGGTATACGCATCGCCGGCCAACCTCGATTTCGCCGAGCGTTTGAAGAAGGTGAGATTCATCGCGCACCTTTCCTCGTATTACGACGAAACCTCATTTTTGTCGCATTGGCACATTCCCGCGGCGCATTACCTGGAAGCCTGGGGCGATGCGCGCGCCTTCGACGGGACGGCGACCGTCCAACAGCCGCTGATTGCGCCGCTCTATGCAGGGCGAACCGCGCACGACATTGTCGCCGCCGTCGCCGGGCATCCCGAGCGTTCGACCTACGAGATTCTGCAAGACGCCTGGAAGGAACGGCTGGGCTCCGACAACTTTTCGAAAGCATGGCGACGCGCCATACACGACGGCGTGGCGCCTGATTCGCAGTCCAAGACGCAAGACGTACGTTGGTCATTTACGGACAAGGCGACTCCCGTCAAGTCGCGAGCCGACGCGCCCTCGCTCGAAATCACGTTCACCCCCGATCCAACGATTTGGGACGGACGCTTCGCCAACAACGGTTGGCTGCAAGAGTTGCCCAAACCGCTCACGAAGATGACGTGGGACAATGCGGCGCTGGTCAGCCCCATCGACGGCGAGCGATTCAAGCTCGCCAATGGCGACGTGGTGGAATTGGAATTGATGGGCCGCACGCTGAAAGCGCCGGTGTGGATTATGCCTGGGCAAGCCGAGGGTTCGGTGGCCTTGAGCCTGGGGTACGGCCGGCAACGCACCGGCCGGATAGGCGAAGGATTAGGGGTCAACGCCTATGCGATTCGACTCCAAGAATCAGCTTCGTTTGCGCCGGGCCTGACGTTGCGCAAGACCGGCGAGAGGCATCAACTAGCCACGACTCAAGATCACTCCCGGATGGAAAACCGCGATGTGGTCCAGACAGGCAATCTAAGTCAGTTTCAGGAGGACGAGGATTTTCTCGCCAACAGCGATAAGCGCCGGGAAGAGACTCGCCACGCGCACGAGTTGCCCACGTTGTATCCGGATTTCGAAAACCCAGAGAACGCCTGGGGCATGACGATCGACCAGACGGCATGCATCGGCTGCAGCGCCTGCGTGGTGGCCTGCCAGGCGGAAAACAACATTCCAATCGTCGGCAAGGAACAAGTCATCAACGGCCGTGAGATGCATTGGCTGCGGATCGACCGTTATTACCGCGGCGAGCTGGCCGATCCCGACGTTTATTTCCAGCCGATGATGTGCGTCCATTGCGAGGACGCGCCTTGCGAACTGGTTTGTCCCGTGGCCGCCACCGTGCATAGCCATGAAGGGCTGAACCAGATGGTCTACAATCGTTGCGTCGGCACGCGTTACTGCTCGAACAATTGCCCCTACAAAGTCCGGCGGTTCAATTTCCTCAAATATACCGACGATACGACGCCCGTCTTGAAGCTGCTGCGCAACCCCGACGTGACGGTGCGTACGCGCGGCGTGATGGAGAAATGCACCTACTGCGTGCAACGGATCAATTCCGCGAAGATCGAAGCGCAGAAAGAAAACCGCCCGATTCGCGACGGCGAAGTGGTCACGGCCTGCCAAGGCGCATGCCCGACGCAAGCGATTGTCTTCGGCAATTTGAATGATCGCCACAGCGCGGTGAACAAGCTGAAAAGCTCGCCGCTCAATTACTCTTTGCTCGCCGAACTGAACACGCGGCCGCGCACCTCGCATCTGGCGCGGATTCGCAATCCGCATCCGGCGCTCGCCGAGGAGAAGACGCTCGATACTGAGCCTCTGCTCAAGCAAGAAGGGGTTCGGCTGTGAATCGCGAGCACGAAATCGACTCCCCGATTGTCGCCGCGACGCAGCCGCCGATCGTGAGCGCGCTACCCGTCCTTGAGCCTGGCCATACCTATGGCTCGGTCACCGACAAGATCAGCTCTATTGTACTGACGCAGCCGACGCCCAAAAGCTGGTGGGTCGGCTTTCTCGTCGGCTTCGCGCTTTTGATGTTGCTGACCTACGCAACCATCTATTTGTTCGCCAAGGGCATTGGCATTTGGGGCACGACGATTCCCGTCGCCTGGGCCTTTCCGATCGTCAATTTCGTGTGGTGGATCGGCATCGGCCACGCCGGGACGCTGATTTCCGCCATCTTGCTGTTGCTCAAGCAGCAGTGGCGCACCAGCATCAACCGCTTCGCCGAGGCGATGACGCTGTTCGCCGTCTCCTGCGCTGGGCTATTCCCTGTGCTGCACTTAGGCAGGCCCTGGGTTTTCTACTGGCTGTTCCCCTACCCGAACACGATGGACATGTGGCCGCAATTTCGCAGTCCGCTGTTGTGGGATGTGTTCGCGGTGTCGACTTATTTCACCGTATCCACGCTGTTCTGGTTTGTCGGGTTGATTCCTGACCTGGCGACGCTGCGCGACCGTGCTACCCGCAAGCTGCCGCAA
>JAICIG010000387.1 GCA_025924495.1 Pirellulales bacterium
CCGCCAACGATTCTAAACGGACCATGAGAGACCTCCTTGCAGCTTCCCCCCTGCAATTAGCCTCTGCGCACCCCTGAGACCCTCATCATACGGCGCCCATCGCCCCGCGGTTCGACAAAGGTGACTTTGCAGTCCTCCTGCGCGAACGTGGGCAATCCGGGCAGAGATGAATCAGGCCGCTGGCGACAACAGTCGATCGACCCGTTCAATCACCATCGACGAAGAGACTTGCTGCATGCAGAGATGATCGTGAGGGCAGCGTGCCAGTTTGCGCAAGTAGCAAGGCGTGCAAGAAACGTCGGCCTGAACGACCGATAAAGGGCGGCCGTAGGGACCCGTGCGCAGCGGGCTAGTCGGCCCGAAGACGCTCACCACCGGCTTGTTCAAAGCCACGGCAATGTGCATCGATCCAGAGTCGTTCGTCACGCAGGTCGTGGCGCGGCGCACCAGTGCAATCATTTCGGCGAGCGTCGTCTGCCCCGACAGATCGCACGCGCCTGGCGCGGCCTCCGCCACCGCCTTGCAGCGCGGACGGTCTTTCGGAGATCCGGCAAGCACGACGTCATAACCGCGCCCCATCAGGTTCCGGGCCACGTCGGCAAAGCCCTCGATCCGCCAATGCTTCGTCTCCCAAACGGTGCCGGGCACAAGCACCGCCAAGGGACGATCTGCGACGCCGCGCGAGGCGAGCAAATTCGCAACGTTTTGTTCGATCTCTGGCGGCAAGTAAATCGAGAAGTCGGGCTGGGCGGCATCGAAGCTCAGCACATGGCCCAACCACAAATAGCGATCGACGGCGTGCGCCTCCATGGTCGGCAAAGGAATGCGATGCGAATAGGTCATCCAAGCCCCTTCGCGCGTCCGCTCGAACCCAACGCGGTACGGAGCGCCGCTGGCCACGGTAAACAATGCCGAGCGAAGCTGGCCGTGCAGGTCGACGACCAGTTCATATCGCGCCCGCCAGATTCGATGCAGCAAACGCAGCATGCCGGTCGTGGCCGACCAGTTGCGGCCGAAACGAGCGAAGCGGCGACGATCGAACAAGACGACGTTCGACACGCCCGGATGCCAACGGACCAGGTCGGCGTTCTCGGGCGTGATCAGCCAGTCGATTTGGGCTTGGGGAAATCGCTCGCGCAATTTGACCAGCACGGGCAGAGCGTGCACCACATCGCCGACCGCCGAGGGCTTGATCAGCAAAATGCGCTGGAATGATTGCGAGACAAGGTTTTGCATGCTGCGGTCATACCAAGCGGCCCGCGATCGACACAAGACCGGATCAGAGGAGCCCATGCAGCAAAGCTGGGCCATTCCCCCTTAGGCATGCGAGCGAGCTCCCGCCTGGCTTCGGGCACAACAGGATCAGGCGGACAGAATTCTACCACTCCGCTGTCACGCTGCTTTACGAAGCGGCACGTCGCGGCGTCGTTGCGGCGGCCTCTCGTTTGGCGGGCGCCAAGAACGGCAAAACTCGCTTGGTCCAGGCCGAAAAGCGGTGCCGCCGCAGCTCGCGGTCGACGATCCGCTGCTCGGTGATCCAATTGAATTGGATCACGCGCCGCGGCCCAGAGAAGGGCTTGTGGCCGTGGAACGAATTGTTGCTGCGGCGGAAAGCCAACAGCGTCCCTTCTTGCGGCGGCACTTCCAGGATGACGTCATCCAGATTGTCGGCGGTGCGAAGCAGACGCAACCGCCCGCCGGCCGGCTCCCATTGGGGATTCATATAGACCAGCACGGTGATGATCTTGCTGAGAGCGTCGGTATGAATCTTGCCGTCCTTCGGGCTGCAGTAGCCGCGGACGGTGGTCATGGTGGGCCGGCCGCTAAGATCGATGCCAAACTTCTCTTCGAAAGCCGCCCGCATCTCGGGGCCGTTTAGTTCATCAATCAACTTGCCAAAGCCGGGTCCGTAGGTCACCTCGCTCAGCGGAAAGCTGCCCGGGCGTTCCACTTTGGGAAAGCCGCCATGAATAGCTTGCAGGGCCGAGGGCTTCACGAATCCCGGCAATACCAGGTATTCGAACGGCTGGCGAGTCAACGGCGTGGCGCGAAATGCCGCTAAATCGAGAACGCTCATGGCGATCGGCTCCTGCTAGCTGCCCAGAGAAAGAAAGATGTGAAGTGAGGCGGTGTGTCGGGGCTGTCGCAGTCCGACCGAACGCCGCGGCAGTTGATCGGCATTCCAGCCGCGGTGGCTTGAGCCAAAATCGCGAATCTTGCGGCGGAAAATGAAATCAGCCGCGCCGCAGTATGCATCTCAGGCGCAATCGATTTGATGACATCTCACAATCGGCGTGATGCAGAAAGACGCGGTTCGTTTTCGCCACCGACAACGCAAGAGCAAATCTGCCAGCAAGTTAGCCATCGCCCGGGCACACGCCGGCGGAGCAAAGGCACGCCACATGCATTCCTTCGTGCTTGCGAGACAGGAAGGTCGCTCTAAGACAGGGGAAGAGCCATGAAAACCAATTGGCAGGAAGCGTGGAAAAGGGGTTATGGATCGCGGACGATCGCATCGGCCTTGCTTGCTGGCGCCAGTCTGCTGGCGCCGGCGACGAGCTACGCCCGAGTTCCTTACCAATCTGCAAGGCAGGCGCAGACAAAATCCCAGGCAACAACCAAGACTTCAGCAGCCGGGACTTCAGCGAGCGCGTCCATAGTTTCCGTCCCCGCCAAGGCGACGGCGGCGAGCCAGTGCGACTCGGGAACTTGCGCCCGTCCGACGGGGCTTTCGCTGGCAACGACCGGCGATCACAAGTACGGCACCGCTTTGACCTGGGTCGATACTCCCCGCGATGCCGGCAAGTTGGCCGCAGAGCAAAACAAGCTGGTCTTCGTGATCCAGATCTCGGGCGACTTTACGCGCGACGACTTCACGTGAAACAACGCTCAGAAGTTCAGGGCGGGCGCCCTGTCGGACCAGCAAGTTGGCGATTACTTTTCTGATCACTTTGTTTCGGCCTATCAGCAAGTGGGCGATTTCACCGTCACCAAGGTGAACGGCAAGGTGCAAAAGAACGGCGGCAACGTTGCCGCTTACTTCTGCACTCCGGAAGGCTTCGTGCTGAATGCCACTGTCGGGCCGGTGCCCGCACAGAAATTACTGGACGAAGCGTGGTGGGCCGTGCAGCTCGACGATCGCTTAGGCAAAACCAAGGCCGATCGGAACACCGATGCAGCAGCCGTCGCCGAGGCTCATCAGCAGCAGGCCGGCGATCGCGTGCATGCGCTATTGGCTCGCGTGCCGCTCGCGCCGTTGTCGGCCGTGCAAGAAGCGGTGTTCACCGGCTTGGGGAACGAGCAGATCACCACGGACCGCAGCGCCGTGCTTGCCGCGGCGGCGCGATTGAAGAAAGCGGAGCAGGACGGCCAACCCGTCTTGCTGGTGCTCGATAAGGCAGCGCAGGCCAAGAATGGCGCCAACAATAATATGTTTGGCGAGACCGCCGGGCTGTTCGCCGAATTGGCTCAGCCGCGCCTCAAGGCTCCAGTGCGCAACTGCATAGTCATCGTTCTGCCGATCAACCAGTTGGCTGCGCTCTCGAACGCTATGCATGTGCCGACTTACGATCTGGCCGAGCGCACAACGCCGACGATGGTGCTGCTCGACAGTCACGGCAAACAACTGCAGGCGATCGGCCGTGCCACTCCGCCCGACGTGATGGTCGACATGCTCTGGAGCGCCATCAACGAACAGCGCTACCAGCGAGCGCAGGAGCTGCTCGCACAACATCAGTTCAAAGACGCGAAACGCATTTTGGGCCTGGTTCAAGCGACGCCGATCGTGAGCCCGCTGAAGGATCGGGCCCGACGCCAATGGGAGGCGCTGAAAGCGGGACACGAGCCCGCGCCGGAATCGCTAGCCCTGGAATCGCGCGCGGCAGAAGCGTCAATCGCGTCGGCTGCCAGCCGTTGAGCGGGCGCGTTGCGAGTGACCATTATATTGCGGGTAGACGGGGCGGCGAGCGAGATAGGTATCGAGTTCGTTGCCCCATTGGGTCCAGCCGGCGACGCGCTCACGGGCGAAGAGCTCCAGGTACGGGCCGGGACTGCACTGCTCGACCAGCCGGTACAGTTCGGCGGGCTTGCGCGAATGTTCTTCCTTGCGGGTCGAGAACAAATTCACTTGCGTCCTGCCCGGCTTGAGCGTGCGCATGCGCCCGCGCACGCCGAACAGCAATAACTCCGTCACGTTGCGGAAATAAAAACCGACGCCGCGCCCGTCGGGCCCGCCATCCTTGCGGACCTTGTACCAGACGAGGTTCGTCTTGTACTGAAAGCCCCAAGCCTTGAGCACTTCGAGCCCCCACGGCAACAAGGCATTCGGCGTCCAGAGATAAAGGTGGCTTTGCTCGGCGGCATGACTCGCCACCGGCATGGCGCAGATTGCTTCGATGCTCATCGTTTCATAGCGCCGCAGCCGCTTATGTTCGGGCGCCATCTTGCCGGTGCGGTTTTGAAATCGCCACGGCGGATCGGCCAAGATCGTCTGGAATTCCCCCGTTAGTCCTGGCAGTCGATTCAATTTCAAAGTCATCATCCTCACGAGGTCGGCGAGCCATCGCCGCGCGGCTGCGGCAAGGGGAGGTTATACCATGCCGCGCACCTCGGCGCGATGCCCGAGCGAAGGAACAACGGTCGCGGCGGCTGTCTCGGCCTGCTCTGTCTCGGCCTGCCCATGATGCCGGCATGAAAAGCGTCGACCTCAGGTCAAAAGTCAAAGACTTTTGCCGCTCGATCGAATACTTCAAGACGGAGTCGCTCGTTTCCTCGAGTTAGTCCTTTATCCCCGGTGGCAACCGTGATTCGTCGAATGAAATCTTGGGTCATCGTGCCCATTCGCGCGCGAGCCCCGCGTGAAGGCGCTCCCAGAGCGCCAATTTCTGTCAGCACGATATTAGCGACACGATATTAGAAATCTGGCCGGCCGCCGGCTATCATGCGCGCATGAGACGGAGATTCCAGTTCAGCTTGCGGGCGTTGATGATGGCCACGCTGATCGTGGCGACGTTCTTCGCGGGCATTCATTTTGAGCGAGCACGGAGAAGGCGCGCCGATGAAACCGCAGCGCAGGCGGCACAGCGGCAACATGTCATGTACTTTACAGACGATGTCCGCATTGTCATGCCGGAATTGCCCGAGCGCGGAGAATAGCGAATGCCCCGCCGATTCCAGTTCAGCTTTAAAGATCAGGAGTCCGACGCATGAGCCCTCTCAATGTCGCAAACAAGATCCTTGAGTCTCCGCTCGGCCCCGGCTTTTGGAGAATCTGCCCTGCATGCCACAAAAGGTTCGCCTTGAGGCTACAAGGAAAAGGCGATCACCAAATCGTCAAGCAAGTGACGACGTATCGCTGCAAGGCATGCGGCCATGAAGTTGAGTTCGCAAAACAGCATCCACCCAACGCCATCTAGGACCATTGGTCCCATGCGTCGCCCCCAATTCAGCATCCGAACGCTGCTGTGGTTGATGCTGGCCGCCTCATTTTTCTTTGGCGGCGTGTACTTCGAGCAAGCGCGCCGAAGGCGAGAAGACCAAATAATCTATGAGGATGCGAAGCGAAGATCAGGACGACTTACTCCGGCGCTTCCACAGAGATTAAGAGAGGCCGCTCTCCGCAATGCCGAGATCCGCAACGCCAATCCATATGCCGGCGAGGATGGGAGGGCCGCCGATTTTCGCCCGGCGCCACAGGAATAGCCCGTTACCGACCAACGAAAGCGCCCGCGCTTCGACGAGACCCGGCGACAATTGCCCTATGCCCCGCCGATTTCAGTTCAGCTTGAAGACCGGATTGCTCGCGATCGTCTTCGCCGGCGCGGCCTGCGCGAGCTTCCCACTGTCGTTTGAACTTTTCAATACCAGCCGGAGCCTGCTCGGCCCTGCGTTGTTTTTGCTGGCAATGTCTTCCGCCTGGGCAGCCGTCGGCGTTTTGTTCCAGAATGCGGGAGAGTTCGCCCTGGCCGGCACCGTGGCGGCAGTGATCGTTATTATCGCAGTCGTTTTCTTCTTCGGAGTCTGCTGACCACTAATGCTCCGCCCACAGTTCAGCACCCGAACCCTGGTTTGGCTGACGCTGGTTGCGGCGGCGTTCTTCGGTGGGATGTTGTTTGAGAGGCAGCGAGCGGCGACTGAACCAGAGAGCCCGTAGCTTCGTAAATCGCTCCGGCTTTTGCACAGCAATCAGATCGCGTTAGCGCTTCTCCCGCTTGTAAGTGACGAGAAAAAGTTGCGTGTCCGGCTTGGACTTGAACTCGGCGGGGCGGTTTTTGCCGCTCAAGTCGTAACAGATCCGCAACGTATCGCCATCCAACTCGTAGATGGCCAGGATCGTTTTGCCCTTGTTCGGACCATCGACGCCAGTAATGTCTATCTGCTTGGGATCTGCAGACGAATTCAGCTTCGTGGTTCCTTGATCGATCTGTTTGCCCACGGTAACGGTGTACTTCCCGTCCCTGACCGTGAGCTTGATCGTTTTGCGAACCTCGTCGGGGAACTCTTGTCCCGCGAGTTCCGCGGTCGATGGCAGCCAGGTTCCCTGGATGGCGTCGTCGACCTCGCCGGTCAACGCTGCCGGCGGTAACGAAGCAGCCGTCTGCATGAAGTCATCGTAGTGCACAATCTCGGCGATCCACTGCGAGATTACGTCCGTCGTTTCACGATGCACGCTGCCGGTCTCCCACGTCCCTGCCGTTTCGACCGCTGCGGAGGCTTCGGGGACAAAATAGTTCTTGAATCCGTGTTGCACCATCGGGATCATTCCCATCCGCCTGCCGATGACGCACATGTTGGACGCGAAACCGGTGTAGATCAGCGTCTTGATGCCGGCCTTGCGCAGGTAAGCCGCAAACTGGTCGTCGTCGAGATCCTGGTGGTACAACAGCGCCGCCTTCCCGTCGGCAACAAGCGTTGCAAGCTTGGGGTGGATTTTCGTGTTGTATTCGACGACAGCGGGGTCGTTCGTGAGGATGATGATTCGATGGCCGCGCTCCAGGCCCTTGTTCACCAGAGGAACGACACGTGATTCGGCGATTCGACTGTAATACTGGTTGAGATGATCCGTCGCCATATCGACCCAGGGGTCCATGACCACGATGGCCGTCATGTCAGGGTCGATTTTCCGCTGGAACTGGTAAACCTTCTCGGCTCGAATCGGAAGGCCGTTCTGTTCGACAAGGCCGCCGTTTTCATCCAGCGCGAAATACGATTGGCGATATGCCGTGACCGTGTAAGCCGGCGCGCGATCAGCCGCGGCTTCCTCCGCAAATGCGGCATTCGTACTGACCGAAGGCGAAAGCGGTTCGAAGTAACGACTGTAAACCAGTGCGAACAGCGCGCCCGCCGCCGCAATCAAAGGCAGCCTGCCACGAAGTTGAAAACGTCGCGTCAGCAGCGAAGAATGTGTTTCGGCTCTCATGGTTTATTCCCAACGTGGCCTGCTATGGTTTGTCCTTTACCAGCTCTATGCTGGCAGTGTAGCAGGTTCCAGGAAGAATACCGCCTGCGGGGTTCCGCGCTTTCCTGGGGCAGGCGGCGCCCGACACGCCGTCCTTTTGCGTGCGCCCGCCCCGTTTATTTTCCACGCCATTCGTAGGTGCATGGTTCCTCGAAGCCTGAACGCTCGGGCTGATCGAGGATCTCTTCCACGCGGAATCGCCTGATGCCAGCAGGCGCCGGGCATTCGATTTCGTCCCCCTCGCG
>JAICIG010000388.1 GCA_025924495.1 Pirellulales bacterium
GAACCATTTCGTTGCTGTACGGCGCCTTAGAGCAGGAATCTGCCGCCGTCGTGCAGGCCGACCTGCTTCGCGCGGACGCGATAGCCCAATATGAGCGAGGGGAGGTCGGCATTGGGACGCCGCTGGATGCTATTCGCACGCAGTTGGAAGAGACGCTGGCGTTTCTCAAAATGCAGGCGGATTATAATCTACAGTATGCCGACTACGTGCTGGCGGTCCTGCCGCCGGGGGCCGGCAACGATCTGTTGGCAAAAGCCCTCGTCTTTCGCCGGCAGAACGGCTGAGCGATGAAGAATTCCGCGCGGCGCACCGATTGATGATTCGAGAAACGCTTTCTGAATTCGATTCGTCGGCCTCGACTCGACCGTTTCCGCCGCCTCCGCTGAAAATCGGGCCACTGACGGTCGATCCGCCGATCCTGCAGGCGCCGATGGCGGGTTTCACCAACTACGCCTATCGTCAGATCGTGCGTCAGTTCGGCGGCGCTGGACTGCAAGCGACGGAGATGATCAGCGCAAAGGGCTTCTTGGCCATCGATCAGCGCGAACAGGACTTTCCGGATCGGCTGTGGGGCGTTAAGGAAGAGGCCCGCCCTCTGGCCGTGCAGATTTGGGATAACGATCCGGCGACGTTGGCGGCAGTTGGCGCACGCCTGGCGCACGAATTCGGCGTCAGTGTCGTTGACATCAACTTCGGTTGCCCAGTTAAGCAGATTACGGCAGCGGCGCACAGCGGCTCGTACCTGCTGCGTTTTCCCGATCGAGTCGGCGCGATCGTGGAGCGTGTGGTGCAGGCCTGCGCCCCGACGCCGGTGACCGCCAAAATCCGCCTAGGGTGTACCCGAGATAACATTACCGCCGTCGAAATCGCACAGGTCGTCGAGTCGGCTGGCGCCGCGGCGCTGACCGTGCATGGGCGCACGGCGCAGGACTTTTTCCAGGGTTCGGCCGACTGGGAGCTGATCTCTTCGCTCAAGGAGCATCTGAAGCGCATCCCGCTGATAGGCAACGGCGATCTCAATTCACCTGCCAAAGTGGTTGAGGCGTTCCTCCGCTACCGCGTCGATGGCGTGATGATTGCCCGGGCGGCGCTGGGCAAGCCCTGGCTCTTTCGTCAGGCGCAAGCCGCCTTGGCTGGCGAACCAATTCCTCCCGATCTTTCGCTGGCCGAAGAACGCGAGCTGCTATTGCAGCATTATGCTCTCGTCGTCGAACGCTTCGGCGAGCAGAAGGGCACGATCCTGATGCGAAAATTCGCATGTTGTTATGCCCAAGGCCGTCCTGGAGCGCGCGAGTTCCGCACGCGAGCATCACGAGTCCAGTCGCCCGCTGAATTTCAAGAGGTCGTGGCGAAATACTTTCCTCGCACGGAGAGCCCAATTTCGTGCCCTGCCGTTTCAGCGGGCGACTCATACGATGAAATTGAGTGCGACGCATAGCGCCCGCTGTCCGTCTCGTCCGACTTGCTGGTTCTACTTGCGTAATACCAGCACCGGGCAGTGCGCCAGTCGGATGACTTTCTCGGCCACGGAGCCGAGCAGCAGGCGCGACAGGCCGGTCCGGCCATGCGAGGAGAGCACCATCAGCTCTGCTGAGAGCTGGCTGGCCAATTCGGTGATTTTGTGCCCGGGCTCGCCGAACTGCACGTGAAAGTTCAGTCCCTGGTACTTCGCCTCGTTGAGGCGTTCATGCAATGCTTGCTCGGCATGCTGCCGGCGAGTCTCGTCGTTGATTGTGCTCCAGACAACGTCGGGCTCGGCGGGATCGAAGATCGGCAGTACGTAGACCACATGCACGTTCGCCGGGCCGGCCACGAGTTCAAGCGCCGTGTCGACGGCAGTAAACGCGTCTTCAGAGAAATCGACGGGTACGACGACCGTTCGCTTAGGAAGCCAAGGCATGATAGTTCCCTGCTGTTGCGCGAGCGAAAGGCTAGATGATAGCACATTCGCTGACGGCGGTGATGGCGGCCAACTGATTGGTCTGGCTGGATTTGCGCCAAGTGGAGAGACGCCATTCCGTTGTGAAGCTAAAAATCGATAAAGAGTTGTAGTATAACAACTTGGGCATTTTTCGCATATTGAGTTGCCAAAATTGCGTCAATAGGTATTATTACGAGGGAAGGGGATTCACAAGGCGGTCGTCATCATGAGCACTGTTTCGGAAACGTCAGACACTCAGCTCTTAGAGTTGCTTCGTCGGCGGGGCCCGATGAGCGTTTCGGAACTGGCCAACGCGACCGAAGTGACGGCGACGGCTGTGCGACAGCGGTTGATCCGGCTGATGGGGCAAGGGCTCATTTTGCGCGAGGCGACTCGCGCCGGTCGAGGTCGTCCGAGTCACCGTTATTCGCTCAGCGAGAAAGCTCGTCGGCAGGCAGGCACGAACTACGCTGATTTGGCGATCATGCTCTGGGAGCAAATCCGCACGGTAACCGATGCAGAGGTTCGCCGCGGACTGTTGCAGCGAATCGCCAACGGCATGGCGCAGCTCTATGCCGGGCAGGTACAGGGCGCGACGACGGCCGACCGCATGGAATCGTTGCAAAAGCTATTTGCCGAAAGACGCGTTCCGATCGAGGTGGAAACGAAGAGTCAATCGCCTGTGCTGACGGTATTGGATTGCCCTTATCCCGAGTTGGCGGAGAAAGATCGCGGCATCTGCGCGGTCGAGAAGATGTTGTTCGCCGAATTGCTCGCATCGCCTTTACGGCTGTCGCAATGTCGGCTGGAAGGCCATACTTGCTGCCAATTTGAAACCAATTGAAACTTGGCTACACTGACGGATTCGGCGCCAGCAGGCCGCCACAGCGATTGAGTCATCTTACGGAAGATAACGAGCCATGACGAAGCCGTGGATTGAAGGTCGATTTGAAGAAAACGTAATTACGACGACGGTCGAGCAGGCCATTAATTGGGCTCGGCAGTCGAGCATCTGGCCAATGACGTTCGGGCTGGCTTGTTGTGCCATCGAGATGATGGCGGCCGGGGCCAGCCGCTACGATATGGATCGCTTCGGAGCCGGCGCCTTCCGGGCGACTCCGCGGCAAGCCGACTTGATGATCGTGGCTGGCACAGTGACCTACAAAATGGCTAGCCGCGTACGACGGCTCTATAACCTGATGCCCGATCCGAAGTTCGTAATCGCGATGGGCGCCTGTACGGTCGGCGGCGGCCCCTATTTCAAGTGGGGCTATCACGTTTGCAAGGGCGTCGATCTGGTCGTTCCGGTTGATGTTTATGTTCCGGGCTGCCCCCCGCGTCCGGAGGCGCTGCTGGAAGGGCTGATGCGAATTCAGGACAAAATCAAAGGCCATAGAATCGCGAAGCACAAGACCGACGCTGGCGTCGTGCAGATCGAAGACGAGTTGCCCGTACCGCACCATTCTGGTTACGTCGCTGTCGAAGAGCGCGAGCCGCTGTTTGATCACCAGAAAATCACCGGCTAAAGCAGTAGACAGAAGCATCATGGGCAAAAGATAGAAACAGATTTCTTTGCCTCAGAACCTTAATCCTTAACCACCAACTTCCGCTCCATGACCGATACGCTGAAGATTCATGATTTACATGTGGCGGTCGAGGGCAAGGCGATCCTGAAAGGGGTCAACCTTGTCATTCGCCGCGGCGAGACGCACGCCTTGATGGGCCCCAACGGCTCGGGCAAAAGCACTTTGGGCTTTGCCATCATGGGCCACCCAGGCTATGAGGTGACGGGCGGTTCGATTGAATTAAATGGCGCCAATGTGCTTGAAATGGAGCCGAATGAGCGAGCCCGGGCGGGAATCTTTCTGGCCTTTCAGCGGCCAATGGCCATTCCGGGCGTAAAAATGGCGGACTTCCTCCGACATGCCACGACGAACGTGCGGCGGCCAGATCGCAAGGAAGGAGAAGAGCTGATTCCAATGCGCGAATTCCGCAAGGAACTGAAGAGCAAGATGGAACAGCTCCGCATGGATCCCGAATTCGCTCGCCGCTATGTGAACGACGGGTTCTCGGGCGGTGAAATGAAGCGAGCGGAGATTCTGCAAATGGCCATGTTGCGGCCGAAATTCGCCATCCTCGACGAGACCGATAGCGGCCTCGACGTCGACGCGGTCCGGTTGGCGAGTCAGAGCATCGCGGAGATCGGCGGCGCCGAGATGGGCATTTTGATCATTACCCACCATGACAAGCTATTGGAGCATAACACCCCCAACTTTACTCATGTGATGTTGGGGGGGCGGATTGTGGAGACGGGCGGGCCGGGGCACGAGCGGAGCGGGCCGGAATTGGCCGCCGAGTTGCACCAGCACGGCTACGATCGCATTCGCGCGGCACATCCGCAGGCTGCCGCCGACGAGGAAGCCATGAAACAGGGCGAACAGGTGGAGCACGCCTTTTAGCGTGGCGAGTAACTTCGGGACGGAACGCCCTTTGCGGCATTGATTTCGAATAAAGCAGATAGCGAGGCTTCGGCGAGACGATTGAGCGGCGCCCGCGAGACAGAGCAATTTAGCCAAGAACGAGTGAAAGACCATGGCCACCGACGTTAAGAGCGAATCCTTTGAAGTCGGCCTCGGCGAAATCAATAAATACGATTTTCGCAACGACGAGAAATACATCTTCAAGAGCCGCAAGGGGCTCGATGCCGAAATTGTGCACCAGATTTCGGACATGAAGAAAGAACCCGACTGGATGCGCGATTTCCGGCTTAAGAGCCTGGAAATCTTCAACTCCAAACCCATGCCCAAGTGGGGAGGCGGGATCAATCTCGACTTCCAGGATATCTACTATTACATCAAGCCCTCGGATCACCAGGGTCGTAGCTGGGATGATGTGCCGGAAGAGATCAAGACTACATTCGACAAGCTGGGCATTCCGGAGGCCGAGAAGAAATTCCTGGCGGGCGTAAAGGCCCAGTACGAGAGCGAGGTGGTCTACGGTTCGTTGCGCGAAGAGCTGTCTAATCAGGGCGTGATCTTCACCGATACCGATTCGGCCATCCGTGAATATCCGGATTTGGTGAAGAAGTACTTCGCCACCATCATTCCGCCTTCGGATAACAAGTTCGCCGCGTTGAACTCGGCGGTCTGGTCCGGCGGCTCATTCATTTACGTGCCCAAGGGAGTGAAGGTTGATTTTCCGTTGCAGGCCTACTTCCGCATCAATGCCGAGAACATGGGCCAGTTCGAGCGGACGTTGATCATCGTCGACGAAGGCGCACAGATTCACTACGTCGAAGGCTGCACGGCGCCAATGTATTCGACGGAGAGCCTCCACTCGGCCGTGGTCGAAATCATCGTCAACAAGCACGCTCGTTGCCGTTATACGACGATTCAGAACTGGGCCAACAACATCTATAACCTGGTGACCAAGCGCGCCGTGGCCTACGAAAACGCCGTCATGGAATGGATCGACGGCAACCTTGGCAGCCGGCTGACAATGAAGTATCCGGCCGTATATATGATGGAGCCGGGCGCTCGCGGAGAAATTCTGTCAATCGCGTTCGCTTCCGCCGGCCAGCATCAGGATGCCGGCGCCAAGCTCGTGCACTGCGCTCCTAACACGTCGGGCCGGATCATCTCGAAATCGATTTCTAAAAACGGCGGTCGGGCCAGTTATCGCGGCCTCGTCAAGGTTGAGCCCGGCGCCAAGAAATCAAAGAGTAACGTGGTTTGCGACGCCTTGATTCTCGACTCGAAGAGCCGCAGCGATACGTACCCCTATATCGAGATCGACGAACAGGACGTGATGGTCGGTCACGAAGCCAGCGTTTCGCGGATCGGGGAAGAGCAACTGTTTTATCTCACCAGTCGCGGATTGAGCGAAGCCGAAGCCAGCACGATGATCGTCAGCGGCTTTATCGAGCCGTTGGTCAAAGAGCTGCCCATGGAATACGCTGTCGAGATGAACCGCCTGATCGAGCTGCAGATGGAAGGCTCGGTGGGCTAAGAGAGCGAAGTTAGAGGCGATTGGGCCATGGACCAATTGCCTCTCGCCGTGTTTCGTCTCTCGCGAGTACTCGCTCGTCGCGCAACGTCTTGAATCATGCGGCGATTCCGAAAACGTCGACGCAGTTTTACCGTTTTAAAGCTCGTCGGATTTTAAAGGCCGATCAGAAAAAATGCCCCAGACTGCTCCTGCCGCCGGATTCACGCCCGAATCGTTCGAAGCTTTTCTTGCTGGGCGATCTGAACCGAGCTGGTTGACCGAACTGCGTCAGCAAGCCTGGCAAACGTTCGAGCAACTCAAGCTTCCGTCGCGGCGAGAAGAAGAGTGGATGCGGACTGACATTCGTCTGTTTCGGCTGGACCGCTTCGGGCTGCCCGCGGAGCAACCGTCCGCCCTCTCCGCCCCCCAACCGCTTCTGACGCATGGCGTGGATCTAGCGGGACATGCCTCAGCGCTCAACAGCCGTCACCTTGTCGCTCAGCTCGATGAGGAATTGGTGCAAAAAGGGGTGCTGTTCGGCAGCCTCGACGAGATGGTCGCCGCACATGGCGATTTGTTGCGGCCGCATTTGTTCCGGACCGTCGACTACAAAGCCGACAAGTTCGCGGCGCTGCACGCGGCATTTTGGTCGGGCGGGATGGTGCTTTATGTGCCGCGTGGCGTGCGGATTGAAAAGCCGTTACATATGTTCTCCGCTTTGGCTGGCGGCGGCGTCGATCTGGGGCATGCGCTGGTCGTGCTGGAAGAAGGCGCCGAAGCCACTTTGCTTGCCGAGACCTCCGGCGACGATCAACCGAGCTTACACTGCGGCGCGATCGAATTGGTCGTCGGCAACGGGGCAAGGCTGCGTTACGTCAATCTGCAGAATTGGGGTTCGGGAACGTGGCACTTCGCCCATCAGCGGGGAGCGGTCGGCCGCGATGGCGCATTGCAATGGACGATCGGCGCGCTGGGCAGCCGGCTCGCCAAGGTCAACCAGCATGTTGCACTTACCGGCGCCGGCGCCGATGTACAGGTCAACGGCGTGATGTTCACCGAAGGCAAGCAGCACCTCTCGTATCACACGTTGCAGCATCATCAGGCGGACCATTGCCGGAGCGACCTGCTCTATAAAGGCGCTTTGCAAGACCACTCGCAATTGGTTTGGCGCGGCATGATCAAAGTCGATCCAGGCGCGCAGAAGACGAATGCCTATCAACGCAACGACAATCTGATGCTCAGCGAGCAAGCTCGCGCCGATTCGATTCCAGGATTGGAGATCGAAGCCGACGACGTGATTTGCACGCATGGCGCCACCGCTGGTCGCGTTGACGACAACCAAATCTTTTATGCACGCTGTCGCGGCCTGACTCGCAACGAAGCCGTGAGAGTGATTGTGGCCGGCTTTTTCCAGCAGGTGTTTGACCGAATCACCATCGAGAGCGTCCGAGAGGCGCTCGGCGACGCGATCGGACGCCGCATTCGAGAATATGATTGAGAGGAAAGTAGACGGTAGGTAGCAGACGGCAAACAGGGCAGGCGGACGCCTCGGATCGGGCGCGCCAAGCTGTATACCGTCTAGTGTTTCCCCGTCTATTCAAGCAATGTCCGACTTCGTACCCGTAGCAAAATTCGACGACCTGGCCGATCCCGGCCGCGAACTAGTTGAAATCGACGACCGGATCGTAGTTTTGTTGCGCGTCGGCGGCGAGGTGTTCGCCTTGGATGACGTTTGCACGCATGACGGCGGGCCGCTCAGCGAGGGAGCGCTC
>JAICIG010000389.1 GCA_025924495.1 Pirellulales bacterium
ACTGCCGCGGGAAACGGATACTTGGGCGCCAGTCGATATGTCACGGTCGCAGCCACATAGCCTCTGGCCGCCAGTTTCTTGCATAGAGCGTCATAGCTCTCGCGATTGCCCGCACGAAACCCGCCGCCGTGAATGCAGAGGATGGTCGGAAACGGTCCATCACCCGTCTTGGGTTGCGCAAGATTGAGCTGCAAGTGCTGATCGTCGGGGTTGGCATACTCCATGCCGGCCTGCCAGACGATTTCGCCCGGCTCTTCAGCATCTGCTTGTTGGCAAGCGACGAGCAGTCCTATCGCACAGAGCACGGCGGTTAAAAAAGGCGAGAATCGGCGAAGCGGGCAAGCCATGTCTATTCGTCCTCATCGGTTGTCATCTGGATGCTGCTGCTTGGCCAGCGCTTGGCCCACATCAGCAGGGCCAGCATACTTGCTGGCGCCGTGGGTTAAAAGTTCCTGCGGCTCGATTGCCCCACATGAGGCGATTCCGCCAGCGCTACGGCAGATTCTGGCAGAGCTTCCTCATGGCGCGGCGATTGGCGAGACGGACAAGCAAGCCGGGCAATCGGTGGGCAGGCCATACACGCCCAGCAATGTACTGGCCAGCCTCTATCGGCATTTGGGCATCGATCCGGCGCTTGCCATCAACGACCTCAATGGCCGGCCGATGCATGTTCTCGACGACCGCGAGCCGATCCGAGAACTCGCTTAGCGCGAATGGCCACGGTTAGCCTTCCAGCTCACGAATCGGTTCGCGCTCTTCCAGTACGTACCGCGGCCGGCCGGTAAAATCGCGGAATGTCAGGCCGGGATCGATCCCCAGATGTCGATAGGCCATGCCCAGGACGTGCTGCGGACGATAAGGCGCCTCGCTCACGCTGGCCCCTTTCGAATCCGAAGCGCCGATCGCCTGGCCCATCTTGTATCGTCCGCCCGCGACCAGCACGCTCATGACCGCGGGCCAATGATCGCGGCCTCCATTGGCGTTGACGCGCGGCGTGCGGCCGAATTCTCCCATCGCGACGATCAGTACGTTGCGGCTCAGGCCGCGGTCTAGCAGATCCTCGATCAGAGTCGCTAGCGCGGCATCGAACGGACCGCAACGCTTGATCATTTGTTCGGCCAGCTTCTGATGATCGTCCCAATCGAACGTTCGCACGAGCACGAGCGGCACGCCCGCTTCGACGAGCCGGCGCGCCAGCAGCAATCGCTGGCCGAACGCATGCCGGCCGTACCGGTCGCGCATTTGGGCAGGCTCACGGGCGATGTCGAATGCCGTGCGCGCTTTTTCGCCCGTCATCAATTCCAAGGCTTGTCGCGAGAAAGCATCCAGCGCGTCAGCCGTGCCATTCAGGTCGGCCGCAGCGCGGGTGCGGTCCAGGCGGCGCCGCAGAGCTTGCCGGTCGTCCAGCCGCGCCAGCGGCAGGCTCGGCAGCAACGCCAAGTTGCGAATCTGAAACTCGGCTGCGCTGGGATCTTCGTTGACGGAAAACCCGTTGTGCTGCGCTCCAAGATAATGGGCGCCGCTGTAAGCGAACGGCTGCGGCAGCGAGACGTAGCTAGGCAAGCCCGCGCTCAAGACGCCGCGCACGCGCGAAACGACCGAGCCCACGCTGGGCATCTCGCCTTTGAGGGCATTGCCGGCGCTGCGCAAGAAGTAGCCAGTTTCGACCGCGTGCAGCGCGATATGGCTTGCTTCGTGGTGCGTGACCGAACGCACGATGCTCATTCGATCCATAAGTAGCGCCTGCCGCGGCAGCAACTCGCAGATTTGGACGCCGGGCACGCTGGTCGCGATGGCGCTCATGGCGCCGCGATACTCGGCCGGCGCTGCGGGCTTGGGATCGTAGGTCTCGAAGTGCGATGCGCCGCCGCCGAGTTGAATGAAGATCAACGACGTCTCGCTGCTCTGCGGCGTCGTCGCCGCCGAGGCGGAACGCAATCGCAAAATGTTCGGTAGACTCAAACCGCCGGTGGCAACGCCCAAGGCCTGTAAGAGTTGACGACGAGTCGGGCGAGCCGATTGCCACGCAAACGCTTTCCCCGCGCTCGCGGCACGCGAACGATTCTTCATGCTCCACCTCCAACAACTCGGAAGCGGTCACGCCAATGCGACAACATGCAGCGTTCTTAAATCAGCTCGTGGATCGGCTCGCGCTCGTCGAGCAACACCATCGGGCGGCCGTCGCGATTGGGGATCGTGGCGGCCGGGTCGATTTCCAGCGAGTGGTACAGCGTAGCCAGCACTTGTTGCACGCTCACCGGGCGATCTTGCGCCACTTCGCCGCGAGCGTTCGTCGAGCCAATCACCTGCCCCATCTTCAGCCCGCCGCCTGCCACCAGCGCCGACATGACCGGCTCCCAGTGATCGCGTCCTGCGCCGCCATTGACGCGCGGCGTGCGTCCAAACTCGCCCCACATGATCACCGAGCAATCGCGGTCGAGCCCGAGCTGACAGAGATCTTCAACCAGCGCCTCGACGGCCTGGTCCACCATAGGCAACTGCCCTCGCAAGTGGCCGAAGTTGTTGGCGTGCGTATCCCAGCCGCCAATGGCCAACGTGACGCAGCGCACGCCGGCCTGCACGAGCCGACGAGCAGTGAGAAACTGGGTTGCCTTCCCGTAACGTTCAACGACGCGAGGATCTTCCAGGTTCAAGTCGAGTGCGTCGCGAGTTTTCGGGGCTGTGATGATTTCGAACGCGCGAGCCGCGAACGAATCCATCCCTTCCATCGCGCCCGAGCGGTCGGCGTCGCGGTGCAACCGGTCGAATTCGCCCAGCAAGGCGCGGCGGTCTTGCAGCCGAGCCATCGAGACGCTGGAGTTGAGGCTGAGATTCTGCATCCCGGGTCCATCGGGAGCGAATGGCCGATGTGCGACTCCGGCATACCCAGCATCAATGCCGGTGGGCGTGCCCATCAAGGTGACATTCGGCGGCACCTTCGGATCGACTGGCCCTCTCAACCGAGACAAGATGGCACCGATGCCCGGCCGGCCGCCTTGGGCCATGCCAACTCGTTCTCCGTAGCCGCTCATCAACAGAGCAGGCGCATGCTCCGAAACCGCGCCGGTGACCGATCGAATCAGCGTCAGCTTGTCGGCGATCTTGGCGTGCCGCGGCAACAACTCGCAGAAATCCATGCCCGGCACTTTACTAGCGATCGACCTGAACTCTCCCCGATACTCAGCCGGAGCGTTGGGCTTGGGATCATAAGTATCCATGTGGCTGGGGCCGCCCGGCAGATAAATCATGATCACCGATTTGTGCCGCGACGCCTTGCTTTCAGCTTGAGCCGAAGCCCGCAGCAGGTCGGGAAGCGCCAGGCCGCCCATCGCCAGCCCGCCGATTTTCAAGAAGTTCCGCCGGTTAATTCCGTCGCAGAAGGCCTGGCGATCGCCGTGGATCGTGAGCATGACGCCGTCTCCTAGTAGTGCATGGGGAGGCAACGCCGGAATTATCGACCCATCAACGTATACAAGTCAATCCTTGGGTGACTGGCTGCCGGGGGGGTCGGCGCCACAAACATTCCCTACACGTGTTCGGCGACTTGGCTAGCCGCCCGAAGCAATCGCATGTCTTCGCCATGCCCAGTTAACAGAGATAGGCCGATCGGCACGTTCGAAACGGTCGCGACTGGCATCGAAACTTGGGGCAGCCGGCCGATGCCCGCGATCGCCGTGAACGACAGCGTGCGGCGATAATAGTCGCCCGCTCGGTCATGACAGGCGGTTCCCTTTTTAGGCGCCAGCGTCGGCGAGGTGGGCAGGCACAGCAGGTCGTTGGGGCCAAGAAGTTCGTTCAAGCGTCGGCAATAGCGCTCGCGCCGCCGGGCGGCGGGAACGACGCGGCGTCGGTCGAGATTCTTGACCAACTGTAAGCTCGCGGTGGTAGCCGGCCCGAAGGTCGGTTTCTCCGCTTCGATCCAGGCCCCCAGCGAACTGCCGATCTCGGCCCATTGCAATACGCAGTAGGTTTCCAGCCAAATAGCCAGATCCGCGGCTTCGGCATCGCCTCCGAGCTCGGCCAGTGAAGTCTCACGCACCTTAGCGCCCCCTAACGAGCCCAGGCGTTCGACATGGGCTTCCAACGCTTGCCGGACATTGTCATCCGCCGCTGCGAACGCTTCGCGAACGACGTGGATCGTGCCAGGGCTGAAACTGGTCGGAGCATCGGTTGCCGTCAGGACCCCGGAGACATTCATCAGCACGTCGACGCTGCGTGCATGAATACCTACCGTATCAAACGTCGGTGCAAAGGGCATGACTCCTGCGACCGAGATCACTCCATGGGAAGGCCGCAGCCCCCACAGGCCGCAATTACTCGCGGGAATGCGGACCGATCCGCCGGTATCTGTGCCCAGGGCAAAATCGGCCAGGCCGCAAGCAACGGCCGACGCCGACCCGCTCGACGAACCGCCCGGCACGCGGTCGGGCGCCGCACGATTCAGCGGCGTTCCGTAGAAGTGGTTTTCGCCGATCAGGCTGAAGGCGACCTCATCCGTGATGGTTTTTCCGATGCACTGGCCCCCTGCCGCCAGCAATTGCTCGACGCAAACGGCCGATACGGCCGCCGGCGGATGAGTGGCCAGCCAGGTCGGATTGCCGCAGCCAGTGGGGCGGCCTGCGATATCGATCAGATCCTTGACCGCGAAGCTTAAGCCGGTCAGCGGTCCTTCGGCGGAGGGCGGCAACAGGAACTGTTCGACAAAAGCGCCGCTCTGTTCCGCAGTGATTGATGGCATGACGGCAGTTCTCAGTAGGATCTAGGGTCAAAACGTCGCCGAACATCCTAACACCGGTCCGCGCGCGACACGACCGACACAACAGTCTCCCGTCGGCGGAGAGAAGAGTTGGCGTAGCGTTCCTAGCCCGACGGAAATCAGCCCGGTTTGCACTTATCGTCCCAAAGCGGTCGGTTAAACTCATCTCAGGCAAATCGAAACCAGCCGCAGCGATCGATGCGGCGCTTCAATTTTGAAGTTTTTTGCTCCAAAACCGCCGACACAGTGTGGCAATTCCCCGCAAATCACTCGGTTATGTCGGCTATCGGACATTGGCAAGGCTGAAAAACCCCTACGAATGGTTTGCATGGTCGATGAGGCAGCGCAGGCGCTGTTCTGGTTGAGCAGCGAACGGCACTTGGAGCTTTTGCATGACGCGGCTTCCGAGACTATGCTGCAAGGAATCGCTGGCGCTTCGATCACCGCCGTGGGCGCCATCCTTAGGAAAGCTGGCGGCCGAATCGATGCCAGCGACTGAAAAAAGGCATTCATTCGCCGCGCTGGCCTCTGCAGCCGCCAGTGAATCGGCGTTCATTTGGCAGGGGAGAAGTCCTGTGTCGTGCATTCTCGTGATCGACGATGATCGCGCTGTGCTCCATATTTTCAAGCAGCTCTTTCAGCAGGATGGAGCAGAATTACTGACGGCCCGATCGGCGGTCGAAGGATTGCAGCTCGTACGCGAGCGCGCGCCGGAGGTTGTCATTCTGGACATCATGCTTCCCGATCGCTCGGGGCTCGATGCACTGGCGGAAATTCGTCAACTCGACGTCAAAATCCCCGTGATCCTGATTACGGCGGGCGGTACGAGCGACACGGCGATCGAAGCCATGAAGAGTGGCGCCTACGACTATCTCGTCAAGCCGCTCGACCTTGCGGTGGTCCGCAAGTTAGTGGACGAGGCCGTTTCGGCGGCGCGGCTGATGCGCGTGGCCGTCAATGTGCCGACGGCGGCTGCGACCTCTTCGGCTCCGGCAGATGCGTTCCTCGGACGCAGCGAGGCCATGCAACAGGTCTTCAAGTCAATCGGGCGCGTCGCTCCGCACGACGTTACCGTGTTGATCCGCGGCGAAAACGGGACCGGCAAAGAACTCGTGGCACGGGCAATTTATCATCACAGCCACCGAGCCGCGGGCAAGTTCATGGCGGTGAATATCGCCGCCGTTCCCGACACGCTGCTGGAAAGCGAGCTGTTCGGCCACGAGAAAGGGGCCTTCACCGGCGCCGAAGGGCGGCGCATCGGGCGCTTCGAGCAGTGCTCCGGGGGAACGCTGTTCCTCGATGAAATCGGCGATCTGCCAGCGCAGGCCCAGAGCAAGCTGTTGCGGTTGCTGCAGGAGCAGCAATTCGAACGCGTCGGCGGCAGCGAGACGATCCAGACGAACGTGCGAATCGTGGCGGCGACCAATCGTGATCTCGAGAAGATGGTCGCCGACGGCGACTTCCGCTCGGACCTGTACTACCGCCTCAACGGTTACACGATCACGCTGCCTCCGCTACGCGAGCGCCGCGACGATATTCCGCTGCTGGCGAACGATTTTGTCGCGCGCTTCAGCGCACAATTGGAGAAGAACGTCGAGAGCATCAGCCCCGAAGCTCTCGAACTCCTGCAAACCTACTCCTGGCCGGGCAATGTCCGCGAGTTGCAAAGCGCCGTGAGGCAAGCGCTGCTGAACTCGACCGGTCGCTTGCTGCTGCCCCAATCGCTGCCCGAAGAGATCCGCCGGGCCGTCAAGTCTTCGGCGCCGCCCAGCGGCGGGCTGGCCGACTTGGAGGCCTACATTTCAGAGCAGATCGCCACAGGCGGCGAGAAACTCTATGCCGATTCGGTCGCGCGATTGGAGAAGTATCTGTTTACCCGTGTGCTCGACCGCACGCGCGGCAACCAGTCGCAGGCGGCGCGCATTCTGGGCATTACTCGCGGCAATATTCGCAGCAAGATCAAGGCCTTCGGCATTCCGCTCCACGGCGAGAGTGATGAACCGAGCGAAGATGAAGCTGCAGACAGCGAGAGCGGCGCCGTCGAGACTTGACGCGGACCATTTCCGCTTCGGCGCCTTGACCTTGCCAAAAGCTTTCGTCGCTCTGCCGGTAGCGGTTGCCTTGGGCTGGCTGCGTGGATTGTGTGCTCGTCTTGATTCGCTTCGGCGCCAACCAACCGCCGCGGCAAACTGGCTGATTGGCGGCCAGGTCAGGGGTTTGCTAGCTAGCTCTGCAGCCTCGTATCGCGCTGCCAGGTTTTCAGGATCTCCCGCCAAATACTGCGCCTGCATATATTCAGGCCATCTGGCTCGCCAGTTGCATCGCTTTCTGCGTTCAGCGACTCAGACTCTCAGCTTTAAAGTTCACTGCTGCATCGATCTGACGCGGATTTCAAGAAAGACGAACACATGTTGGATGACTTGCTGGAAGCTCTGAGCGAGATGGTTGAGCCCGTCGAAGATGCAGAGTCCTCGCATCGTTCGCCGGAACGCGAAACGTTGGCCGTCGAGCCGCTTGAGGAGCGGATTGCTTTAACCGCCGACGTCGCAGCCGTGGCGGAAGCGCCAGCCGCTGGCAATCCTGAGCCGGCGCCTACCGAAGCCGCGCCGCCAGCCGAGACCGCTTCCTTGCTGCCTCCACCGGCCATTCCTGCCAGTCTGATCGCCGAGGTGCAGACCGAAAAGGCTGGACATTCGCCAAAGGAAGCGTCTTCCGCGGCGGAGAGTCTTGGCGAGTTGCAACACGAGTTCGCCCTGCAGATTCACGAGAGCGAAACGCCGGGGACCCCGCGCGACGGCCGGATTGGCTCGCAGCGCATCGAGCCAGGCGAGCGGGCCGGCGAACAGGGCGAGGGAGCGGGGCACGCAGAGCACTCAGAGGCGCACGACCTCGAAGAAGGCGAAGAGGAACAAGG
>JAICIG010000390.1 GCA_025924495.1 Pirellulales bacterium
CTGCTACCGCCGCACGCACTACTTCTGTCACACCGTTGGGGCCTATGGATGCCCGGCCGGCCATTTGCATTCCCGGTGCGGCTGGCAATTTGGAAGGATTTCGTGCGTGGGCTCAATCGCCTGACTTCCCTCAACACGGCGCCATTTCATTCATCGAGCATGGGATCGTGATTGACATGAGTCCGGAAGATCTGAATACCCATGCGAGAATTAAGGCTGAAATTGGCTGTCGTATTCATCAGCTCGTCGAAGAACGCGATCTGGGCGAGTTTTATCCGGATCGCACCTTGCTGAGCAATGTTGCGGCTCAGCTCTCAACCGAGCCAGACGGAACCTTTGTCAGTTGGGGCGCGTTTGAATCAGGCCGTGTGCGCCGCGTTCCGGCGAAGCGACATAGCGGGCAGTTTGTTGAATTGGAAGGCGCCCCGGACTGGGTGTTAGAAATCGTCAGTCCTAGTTCCATCGAGAAAGATACTCGCACGCTTCGGGATGCCTATTATCGAGCGGGCATTCAGGAATATTGGCTGATTAATGGGTTGGGCAAACAGATCAAATTCCAACTCTTGGAGCGTCGCAGAGACGGCTACACGGCGGTTCCCAGTCGCAACGGCTGGTATTTCTCGCGCGTGTTCGATCGAAGTTTCCGCCTGCAGCGTGTCGAAAGCCGTCGCGGTTTTTGGCGATACACGCTAGAAATTAAGCCTAACTGACCGCTAGCAGTTCTGGCCTAAAACGCGTTGTAGCCTAAAATTGGCGTAGGTCCCCTCCTGCTCGCTCTGCTTGCTAGTATGTCTTCTGAGTCTGATTCTCCCGATCTCGATCCGATCGCCACAACCGATTCCTCAGCTGAGCCCGCGCCAGCCGACTCAGAAATGCAATTCGGTTATCGCCGCGCCGCCGCTAAAGTGCGCGAGTTTCCGCAATCGCCCGGCGTGTATTTGATGAAAGACGGCGCCGGCCGGGTGATCTATGTCGGCAAGGCCAAGAACCTTCGCTCGCGGGCCAGCGCCTATTTTTTGAAAGCGGCGACCGAAGACCGGCGCACGGCGGACATGGTGCGCGAGATCGTCGACATCGACTATCTCGAGGCCGAAAGCGAGGTCGATGCGCTGCTGGCCGAAGCCCGGCTGATTAAGGACATTCAGCCCAAGTACAACCAGGAATTGAAGGACGACAAGACCTTTCCATACCTGGAGATTTACACGCGCGAAGATTTCCCCCGCATCGAGTTCACGCGCACGCCCAGCGAGCGCGGCACGAAGCTGTATGGACCTTTTGCGAGCGCTAGCGCGTTGCGCGGGGCTATTCAGGTGTTGCAGAAGATCTTCAAGTTCCGCACCTGCAGCCTGGATATTGAGGAGAACGACGAGAAGTGGCGCTGGTTTCGGCCCTGCCTGTTGGCCAGCATCAATCAATGCACCGCGCCGTGCAATCTGAGAATTTCCAAAGAGGAATATCGCCGCGACATCGCGCGGCTGCGGATGTTCCTGGAAGGGAACAAGAAAAAACTGCTCGATGAGTTGCGAGAGGAGATGGCCGCCGCATCCAAGGCTTTGCGGTTCGAGCAAGCGGCGCGGCTGCGCGATGAGATCAAGATGCTCGAAACGCTCGATGACCGCGGCGAGCTCGACACGCACGTCCAGCCCGAAGTGTTTTATATCGATCCCAAGAAGGGACTTGCCGGGCTGAAAAAGGTGCTCAAGCTCGCGGAAATGCCGCGGACCATCGAGGGGGTCGATATCGCGCATCTGGGCGGCGGCGAGACGGTGGCGAGCCTGGTGCAATTCATCGATGGATTGCCCTTTAAGCCGGGCTATAAGCGGTACAAGATTCGTTCGGTGTCGGGCATCGACGACTTCGCCAGCATTCACGAGGTCGTGGCCAGGAGATTTCAGCGATTGGATGCCGAAGGGCAGGCCTTTCCCGACTTGCTGTTGATCGACGGCGGCAAGGGGCAACTGAATGCCGGCATGGCGGCGTTCGCGGCATTAGGCATCGAGCCGCCGACGGTGATTTCCCTGGCCAAGCGCGAGGAAGAGATTTACATTCCCGGCGCCGACGAACCGTTGCGGCTCAGCCGCCATGCTTATGCCCTGCGACTGTTGCAGTACGTGCGCGATGAGGCGCACCGGTTCGCACAGCACTATCACCATATTTTGCGTCGTAAATCGACCCTGGGAGAGGGATGAAGCGTGCCGCGGAGAAGCGCTTGCTTCTTCCGGGCGTGTTCAGCATTTGCTCAGGCCGCCTTTGCGGCATAAGCAGCCCGATCCCAGCGACGCAGGACGACGGCGGCCATATGGCCGCCAAAGGCGACCGACAGTTTCAAAGCGTGCTCGAACTGCGTGCGCCGACCGATCAGCGGTATGCAGTCCAGATCGCACTCAGGATCAGGATCGGTCAGGTTCATGGTAGGCGGCGCGAATCCATCGCGCAGCGCCAGCGCGGTGATGGCCAATTCGACGCTGCCCGCGGCATTCACGAGGTGCCCTAACATCGATTTCGTCGAGCTGACGCAAATTTGATCGGCGGCGCGCCCCAGGGCTCGGCGTATGCCGCGCGTCTCGACCACGTCATTCTGCTGCGTCCCCGTGCCGTGAGCGTTGATGTAGCCCACGTTTTCTGGAGCTAGTCGCGATTGTTTCAGCGTGGCGGAAATTAAATAAGCCAGCGTTTCGCTTTCGGCGTCGAGGCCGGTCATGTGGTGGGCTTCGGCTTGCATCTTCCCGCCGATGATTTCGGCGTAAATTTTAGCGCCTCGCCTCATCGCATGTTGCCGCCGTTCGACCACGAACATGGCAGCGCCTTCGCCCATGACGAAACCGCTGCGACGGCTGTCGAATGGCCGGCAGGCCTGCTGCGGATCCTCATGGTTGGCCAGCACTCTCATGGCCCGAAACCCGGCCGCGAACAGCGGATGAAAGGCTTCAGCGCTGCCTGCCAGGGCAACATCGCATTGGCCGTCGCGAATGCTGCGGACGGCGGCGAGCACCTCAATCAGCCCGCTGGCACAGGCCGTCGAATGGCAGAGCCGCGGCCCCTCCAACCCATAGCGATTGGCAACCAGCGAGCAAGCAGTATTGGGCAACCACTGACTCCACCAAGGCAGGTCCCTGGCGTGAGGCGCGGGTGAGCGTCCCGGTTGTTCATCGAACCAGCCGGTATCGCCCATATGGCCGCTGACGGCACATCCAAACCGGTGCAGATCGATCTGGCGGAAGTTGATTTGCGCGTCGGCAATCGCCTCGGCTGCAACATGCTGGCAGAGAGCGATGGTTTTCAACTGCCCCGGATATTCGGGTTCGATCGATACCGGCGCGCCGATCGACAATCCCTCTGGCACATCGGCAATCGTCGCTAGCGAGCGCACGCCGCTTTGGCCGCGGCGCACGGCTTGCCATACGCTTTCGCGATTCTCGCCGACCGCCGCGATCAAGCCGATGCCGGTAATGACAATCGGCTCGGAATCGGGATCGGGCTGCGCAACCGCTTTGCTCATACCACCGATGCCTCAAGATGTGAAGTTCAACAATGCGGAATGCCCGCAGGCTGCCATTCGGGGCGTCGAAAGGTACAAAAAACGCTCCTGCAGAGCCAGACGACTTTGGCAATTCGCGACGTGCCGCAGCAGCCGGCCCTCGCGTCTTCGAAAATGCCCGCCGAAAGTTTTTTTCTTGCGAAATCGTTGCATTCATCGCGAGAGCTGATAAACTCTGTCTTGTGGGATTTGAGCCCACAAGGGCTGTAGAGGCAGCCATTTCCGGGGAAATCAACCCAAACTAAAATCGATTAAAAATACCGCCCTGATCCGGGAACGGAGACGCCTGGAAGTACGCCGCCAGACAGCGACCACTCCATGACCGGCCCTCAGGAATTCATCCTCGGAGAGTTTCAACGCACCTTCGATGAGCGATACCGCCTGTCGATCCCAGTCGAGCTGGTTTCGGCCCTGGGCGGGGACGACCAGGATTGCATCCTGGCCAAGGAACGACCGGGATGTTTGAGTCTGTGGAATGCAAAGACGTGGCAAGACAAGTTAAATGCGGGGGTCGAGCTGGTTCGGGCAAAGATGCGAGCCGGCAAGCTCGAGGGGCAACTCGAACAGGTTCAACTGTTCGGGCGGCTGCTTTCAACCCGGCACAAGACGGTCCAGTTTGCCGGGCGCGGGCGATTGATTGTTCCCGAGGGATTTCGAGAGTTTCTGCGCGCCGAGCCGGGCAGCGAAGTCTGCATTATTGGCGCGGCGGTCTGCGTGGAAATCTGGAACCCCAAGGCCTGGATCGATTACCTCGAGGGGCGCATGCCGAAATTCCGGCGACTCTTCGACCGACTGTCGGGCTAGCAGCCGTCGCGCGGCGGCATCCGAACAACTCGTACACAAAACAACGGAGTGTTTAACAAGTTTCCAGCGCCCATGCCCGGTATGGAGGAAAAACCTGTTTTCTCCCGCCTATGTCACCCGGTAGGGAAGCAAGTATCCAGGGAATGGACCCTTTGGCAAGGAAGCCAATTTGTTTTTCCTTCTGCCGGGCATGGCTTTTATACACGACGAGAACGCCGAGAAGACGGCCGGTGGAGACGGCGCTGCGAGGTAACGATCGAGAGAGCAACCAGGGACATGCTCTACTTCACGTCTTACTTCGCTGCCGCTTTACATAAGGTCACGTAGCCTAGCCGCAGCTCGTGCAATAAGTTCTCGAGCAACTGGCTTTCCTCAGGCGTGCGATTGCCTGTCGTCTTTTGCTCTAGCATTTCCAACAGATCGATGAAATGCTTGGCTTCATCCAGCCGAACCTCCGGCTGGTTCGTCGCTGGGTGGGGAATCTGGCCGAGACTCACCAAAGCTTGCGTGGCCAACGTCGTCAGCAGAACGGAAAACGTCGCCGGCGGCAAGGCGCCTCGGTCCTGCTCGTGGCTGGTCTGACGAACCGGTTCTTGAGGCAAAGGCTGGCTCGATTGCTGCTTCAGCGCCTCTTTTTCCGCCTGAACCTGGCTCTTCCAGTCCTCGTCGATAATGATGCGCGGCTTTTCTCCGCCGGGGTTCGAGGCATCAGTCATGCGAGCCCTCTCCGCTAAGCTGCTTGCTCCAATGTGCAATCACACGTGATCGATCAGACGCGCTTGCGGCGCCGAAGATGCGCGCCAAAGGACCGTTAGCCCGGCTCCCATTCCTTGCTGCGCTCGCTGCGAGTCGAACGGCGTTCTACGGCCGCCGCCACAAAACCGGTGAACAGCGGATGCGAGGCGGTCGGTTTGCTCTTGAATTCCGGATGGAATTGCACGGCGACGAACCACGGATGGCTGGGCAACTCGACAATTTCTACCAGGGCGCCATCGGGGCTGGTCCCCGCGACGAGCATTCCATTGGCTTGGAATTGCTGGCGATAGACGTTGTTGAATTCGTATCGATGGCGATGCCGCTCGCGGATGGTCGTCGAACCATAGCAAGCGGCCGCCTTGCTGGTGGGATCGAGCAGGGCTTCCTGCGAGCCCAATCGCATCGTTCCGCCCTTGTCGATAATGGTGCGCTGTTCGTCGAGCAGGCAAATCACCGGATGGGCCGTATCTTTGCTGAATTCCGTCGAGTGAGCGCCAGCCAATCCGACGATATTGCGGGCGAACTCGATCACCGCGCACTGCATGCCCAGGCAGATCCCAAGGAAAGGAATCTCTCGCTCGCGGGCGAAGCGGATCGCCTCGACTTTGCCTTCGATGCCGCGTTCGCCGAAACCCCCGGGCACAATCAGACCGTCGTAGCCGGAGAGCAATCTTTCCGGTCCCTCGCGTTCGACGTCCTCGCTCTGAATCCGTTGGACGCGCACCTGCGCCAGGTTGGCAATGCCGGCATGGTCGAGCGACTCGTAGATCGATTTATAGGCATCGCGGTGCTCGGCGTATTTGCCAACCACGGCGATGCTGATTTCGTGCTCCGGATTACGCAGCTTGTGCAGCAGATCGCGCCAGTCTTCCAGATCTAACGGGCCGGCCGCGAGGCCCAGGCGGCGCACGATCAGCTCGTCGAGCCGATTTTCGACCAGACTCAGCGGCACCTCGTAGATCGAAAAATCCTTATCCTTTTCCTCGATGACCGCCTCGATCGGCACGTTGCAAAACAGCCGGATTTTCTCGCGATCTTCGCGGCTGAGGCTGCGCTCGGTGCGGCAGATCAAAATGTCGGGCTGAATGCCGATTTCGCGCAATTGGCCGACCGAGTACTGCGTCGGCTTCGTTTTCAGCTCTCCGGCCGCCTTCAAATAAGGGACCAGCGTGAGGTGGATGTAAAGGCAGTGTTCCTTGCCCACGTCGAGGGCGAATTGGCGGATGGCTTCCAGAAAGGGCTGGCTTTCGATATCGCCCACCGTGCCGCCAATTTCGGTGATCACGACGTCGACGTTTTCCGCTGCCAGCTTGTGGATGCAGTCCTTGATTTCGTTGGTAATGTGCGGAATGACCTGGACGGTCTTGCCCAGGAATTCCCCCCGCCGCTCTTTATTGATCACCGACTGGTAGATTTGGCCGGTGGTATAGTTCGAATCGCGCGTCAGCGGGCTGTGCGTAAAACGCTCGTAGTGCCCCAGATCGAGGTCGGTCTCGCTGCCGTCGTCCAGCACGTACACTTCCCCATGCTGGTAGGGGCTCATGGTGCCCGGGTCGACATTGATGTACGGATCGAGCTTTTGCATCCGTACGCGCAGGCCGCGCTGCTCGAGCAGCATGCCGATCGAAGCGCTCGTGAGCCCTTTGCCTAAAGAACTTACGACGCCGCCGGTCACGAAAATGTGTTTGGTCATGAAGTTAGTTTAACGTGCTAGCTGCCTTCGGACAAACGCTCGATAATCGTGCGGCGTGTCAATGCCTAGCGTGGCTTCGCCAACGATGGCGACCGCGATGGCATAGCCGGCCTCCAGCACGCGCAGTTGCTCTAACTTCTCAAGCTGCTCCAGCGGCGAGGGGGGCATCTCGGCCAATTGCAGCAGGAATTCGCGGCGATAAGCATAGAGGCCGATGTGCTGATAGAAATGCGGCGGTTCTTCGGTCAGCAGTCCGTCGTGCCATTCTCGGGCATGGGGAATCGGGCTGCGGCTGAAATACATGGCGCGCCCGCGGCCATCGAAAACCACTTTCACGCAGGCGGGATCGAGCAGTTTTTCACGCTCGCGAATGGGCGTGGCAAGCGTGGCCATATCCAGATCGGGTTGTTCTTCCAACAACCGAATGACTGCGTCGATCGATTCGCCCGAAAGTTCGGGTTCGTCCCCTTGAACATTCACCACGATGTCGACGTCATCGAGCCCCCGAGCAATCTCGGCGACGCGATCCGTACCGCTCGCGCAATTCGGATTGGTCAACCAGGCCTCGCCGCCGAACGACCGGACCTCGCTCAGAATTTCGTCATGATCGGTCGCGACGCAGATTCCGCTGGGGCAAGTGGCTCGGCTAGCCGCCTCGTAGGTGTGCTGGATCAGCGTTTTGCCGGTCTCTCGTAACAGCAATTTCCGTGGCAGCCGGGTGGATGCCAAGCGGGCCGGAATGATGATGTAACTGTTTGCCTTAAGCCGTGGAACGAACGCCGCTTGCGACATCTTTTGGATCCTCCATGAACTGCCAGATGCGGGCGTATTTTAAG
>JAICIG010000391.1 GCA_025924495.1 Pirellulales bacterium
GAAAACATCACGCGACATGGACTGCGCCCTCTTCAAGTAGAAGCCGGCTAAAGCCGGTTTGACGACGATTCATGAATGGCTCTCTTACCACCAGCTAAAGCTGTGTGGCAAGCATGAGCTGCAGTGAATACGTCTTGGGCGCCATGCCTTCGTCGGCGCCTGGCCGACCTAGGCATGTTGCCACTGCGAAAACGAGCATGCTTACCCGCTCGCTGACGCTCGCGGGAAAGCATGGCGCCCAAATTCGAGCAGCAAAGTTCTTGTTGTGGCGGCAAGACGTCCGCTTTAATAGCATATTCGCGCCCGGCCGCCGACTCCAAATCGCAATCGCTCATTCCACGGCGCACGGATCTGCAAGCTGATTGCCGATCGAGCGATTATCTGACTTTCCGTCATGCTGAAGCATAACCTACGGCTGCTTGGCAACGTTCAAGAGCCGGCGCTCAGCTTGCACCATCGCCAACAGCGGCGAACCCTCCAATTCAGCCTGGTCCGCCAGGTCGGACAACAATGTTTCATACTGCTCGCCGCGCAACGTGCCAGCTACTGCGAACGCCTGCTGGCGCAAGTCGGCTTCGACATAGGGATCAAGGACCAACGATGCCACGGCCTCCCGGAGAGCGGCGAGCGTCTCGGGCGGAACGTCCGCGGCTGCTGCCGCCAATGCATCGTTGTCGGCATGTTCGTTTTTTGCATCGGTAAACCTGGCGTCGGCGGAGTCCTGATCGATCGCTGCCAAGCCGCGAGGCGAAGAACGTACGTCGCTGAAGAATCTGCGCAGGGCTACAAGCGAGGTCAAGGCGATTCGCTTGTTTCGTGATCGCACCAGGGCGGCCAAAGGAAGCAGCAACTTGTTGTCGCCGGATAATCCTGCGGCCTCGGCGCCGTCTGCCGCCAAGGGATGGCGTTCGTCGCCGAGGATTTCGAACAGTTGCCCCCGTGCCGCTGCGTCGCCAATGGCGGCCAGGCCGGTCAGCGCCGCTGCCTGCCACCGCCGATCCGGCCGAGCAGCAAGGATCGCGGATAGATCATTCGCAGTGCGCGGGTCATCAAGCGCCGCCAGCACCAGGGCGGCGTCGGCCGTGTGCCCGACGTCGGCCAGGTGTTCGGTAGCTAGTGCGTACCCGTCGGCAAACCCATGCCGGGCAAGCAGCCGGGCTATGCGCAGTTTGAACGGCAAGTGCGGCTCGGTCTTGAGCAATGGACGCACCTCGCGGGCGGCTGCCTGCGAATCGAGAAGCTCCAGCGCCGCCAGGGCCTGCTCCTTCAGTTGGTAATTGCTTTCTCGCAGCCAATCTGTCAGCACGCGCACGCCGCGATCATCGCCCAACCGGCCCAAAGCCCAAGCGATGCGATGGCGGTCGACCGGCGCCAGGTTCAGTAGTTTTGCCGCGTCGAGCAATAGCGGCAAACTCGCCTGGTTTTGGATTCGGCCCAACGGTCCGATCTCGGCTTCGAATGACTGTCGGGCCTCGATCGAGCGTTTGAGGCGATCCAGCAAAACTCTTTCGGCGCCAGGGGCGTCAAGCCGCAGCGCCGCAGCAGCGTACGCCGCTTCGCGCGCCGACGACTCATCAAGCGGCAGCGATTCCAATGCATGCAGCAGCGCAGCGGCCGCCTCTGGCGTGGCAACCTGCGCCAGAGCCGTCGCTGCGACAACTCGTTCGGCGTGGGTCGCCGCGGCCGTCAACTGCTCGATAAGCAATTCAGGCGCCCAGTCAATCTCGCGATGGACTGCCAGCAAGCGGCCCAGAGACTCGATCGCCGCCAAACGCATGGCGGTGCTCCCCTCGTGCGAGTCGAGCGCCTGGTGCAGGGTATCGGCCACGCGGTCCAGCCGTCCCTCGACGGGTATTGCGGCGTTTGCAAGCGTGTCGCGCAACGCTTTCAAGGCTGCGCCGCGGACCGCGGGCAATGGATCGCGGGCCAGTCGCGCCAGAGAATCCCACGCACGTTGGTCGGCCGCCGCCCAATCGGCCCGCAACTGCAGACTGGCCAGCAGCGGCACGGCCGCTAATCCCTCCGCCGTCGTTAGCCGCTCGACGAGCAGCGTCGCGCGCTCGCGGCGCGAGCGAGAATCGACTACTTGTAGTAACGTTTGTACGACCGCCACAAGCGGATCGTCAGGGCCGCTTAACCGCGGAACCCGCTCGTCAAAGGTCGTAGCGCCAGGCGCCGCGGAAACGCAGCCTAAAGATTGTCCCTGCTGCTGCGCTAAAATGAGCAATCGGAACTCGCCTTCTTTCAGCGGCGGCGCAAACGACGGATCGCCTGCCGGCGAGCCCAAATCGCCGGCCGTCATCGACAACTCGTCGCGCTGGAAAATTCCCTTCAGGCGCCTCACGGGTTGAAAGCGATATTCGCGCAAGACCACGTCGGTCTTGGCGCCCTCCACAACGGTCAAGCGGCTGATGCTACTTACCCGAGCCACCATCACCAAATGAGCCTGACTCAATCCCGGTTCGAGGTTCCACCCTTCGAACTCTTGCTGAGCCGATGCGGAGCCGCACGCCCAGGCCAAAAACATGATCGCTAACAGCAAGCTCGCGGCGCGAGGCAACCAAGCGGGCCGCGCAGCAACCGTTCGACGAAAGGCGGTTTGTGCAAGGAAAGCCAACGAGTTCTGTAGGTCGCATATGACCGCGACCGGGGCGCGTAGCAAGCGGCACATCGCAAGCTCCTGCATTCGGAGATTAAGAGGGGCAACAAAAGACGGGTGACTCGTCAAAGCCATCGGCGCTTTGCAAACGCTTCGCGCCGTCGGCAGACGCTGGCAGGGAGGAGGGGGCGGCCGGCGCAGTCCATCTGCTCAAATCGTAATCCAATCCGCAAGGAAGAATCGCGCAGGCCAAAACCGCCACGAAGATTCCGCCGGGATGCATGCGTCGCTTCTCTTGTCCGCCTGTCAGAATGGCCCTCAGCCTGCGCTCGAGATCGTGCGCGGCGCTCATCGCAGTGACTTGCTGGATGGCGTGCAGCGGCGCGGGACTGACGAAATCGAGTACATCCAGCAGCAGACAGGCATAATCGCGGCGAAGGTGCGGTCGCCGGACCAGCACCGTAGCGTCACACCGCGATTCTTCGCAGACTCGCAACTGTCGACCAATTAACTGAGCAATGGGCAGCCACCAATACGCCACGCTGATGACGAGTTCCAATAACCGCATCAGATGGTCGGCATGCTTGATATGGGCAAGTTCGTGCAGCAGCAGCGCCTCTTGCTGTTGAGTGCCAAGCTGGTTCGCCAAGGCTTTCGGCACAAGTAGACGGGCCCGTGGCCAACCAGCAACCACGAGCGGCGGCAGTCGGCCTGGCACGATAAGAAGTTCCGGAGGGCGTCGAAGAGCAAGTTCGTCGCAAAGCCGCGCGGCCAGCGACTGCCAGGCCTGCGGCGCCGGCGCCGTATGGGCCAAGAGTCGTCTGAATTGAGCCCAGTGGCGCCACGCGTTCCAAGCCGTTGCGCTGGCTCCGGCCGTCCAGGTCGCCAACAAAGCCCATGGCAAGGCGTCGCTTGCCATTCGCAACGGCGCGTGCGCGTGACAACCACAGAGGCCACGATCGCAGAGGCTCGCCCGCGGAGCTTCATACAGCGGCACGCTGAATATCGGCGGGCTGATTAGCTTGATCAGCACGCAGATCCAGAGCAACCGCGCGAGACCTTCCTGCCGAAGGCGTTGTACGAGCCATGCCGCCGCTGCCAGTAGCGTTGCCAAGACCAGGTTGGCGACGATCCATGAGAGCCAGGACATGGCCCGTCTCCTTTAAGACTTGTTTTTACGCTGCAGCCGCCGCGCGACAGGCTCCTCGTCGAGAAGGCGGCGCAAATCGCCTCGTTCCTTGGCGGTCAATTCGCCGGCTTCGACCAGACAGGTCAGCAGCGGCGTCATCGAGTCGCCGCTGAGGCGGTTTGCCAGGCGCCGCAGTTCGCCGCCGATGAATTCGTCGCGAGCGATTCGCGCTGCGAAAATGGAATTCGCTTGGTCTTTCCGGCGACGGACGAGCTTCTTCGCTTCCAGCCTCGCGAGAAGCTTTTGCACGGTTGCGAATTTCGACCCGCCCCCGGAGGGATAGAGCTCATCCCGCAACTCGCGAATTGTCGCCTCGCCACGCCTCCAAAGCGTTTCCAACACCTTCAACTCGGCGCCGGTCACCGACGCTTCCGGACGCTTCTTCATCGACCTTCCTCGCCAGCGCCGCCCCACCGCCACAATATAAGACGACTTGTCTTGTGATTATAGTAGACATCTTGTCTCGTTCGTCAAGAGGCCGTAGGTTATGCTTTGGCATATCCGCGCCCCGCGACCGACCCCGACTTTGTTCCTTGGTGCGCAAAAGGCGACCGGCAAAGAGATATGACGACGAGCGAGCGGGTTTGCACCGGCATGCTTGCCACCCAGCTTTAGCTGGTGGTAAGAGAGCCATTCATGAACCGTCTCGCAGCCGGCTTTAGCCGGCTTTCACTTGAAGAGGTAGCAGTCCATGTCGAGTCATGTCTTCCACGCGATTTATCGCCACGGTGGCAAGCGCCTGAAGGCTTGTACAAGTCGGCTAAAGCCGACTGAAGACAACAAATGTTCTTGCTCGAATACCACCAGCTAAAAGCTGGTGGCAAACAGCACAAAAGGCCTGACCACTGAGTTCCCGCGCACTGGCGATCGGGACATAATTTAATCCCCTGTTTAGTTGTGGCTTCGCCGCATAACCGCCCCGCCGCAGACTGCAGCGGCCTGCCCATGTCAACAAGAAGCGTTATGAGCCCATTCAGGCGTTGCTGCGACTGCTTGACCGCCATTCGTGGAAGTTTGATCTGCGCGCTAGTGGTTGTCTTCTTCGATGTAGTTGTCTCCGGCTGCTACCTGTTCTCCGCGTTGGTTTGTCCGCTTTGGTGCATTGTTGGCGCAGTTCGGGCCGCGCTGCAGCAACCGGGGCCGGGCATGGCCGCCGCGCGTGTGCTGATTCCTATCGTTACGGGGCTCCTTGCCTTCGCGAATTACTCCGTGCAACGATCGATCGCGATGGGCAATGCCGAGCGCGTGATCGAAGCGTGCGAGCGATACCGCGAAGCCAACGGCGCCTATCCCGAGCGCCTCGGCGAACTCGTCCCGCGATACTTGAATTCAGTTCCACGAGCGAAATACTGTTGCTCATGGAGCGAGTTCTGGTACTTCGGAGCGCCGCGGCCCTTGCTTTTCTGGTACGAGATTCCGCCGTTCGGCCGCAGGATTTACAACTTTGAGCGGGGCACTTGGCGCTATCTCGACTAGCTGACGGGTGAACCGCCGCCGTGTGCTCCGAATCCTAATCACTCGTCCCATAGCGCACTGGTCGGAGGGCTCATCACGAATTGCATTCTGCTATGTTGATGCATGAACCGCGGCGAGTGGAAAGCCCGGGTCAATTCTCGGACGATTCGCCCGCTGGCGTCTCAAACTTCATGGTTTTGGCCGCCGCGACTAAGTCATCAACCGTTATCGGCAGCAATTCTGGTTGTCGACGAGCGAGCCATCGGCGAAAGGCCGCCCATAATCCGAAATCCTCTTTGCGGAAATGTGCGTTGGACCGAAACTTGCTCATATCGACGTAGAACTTTTTGGCAAACGCCGTCATGAACTTCGCCCCCTCCTGTCCCAAGACGCCCAAGTCGTCCTGCAGCCGCATCGAGCCGTTAATCTGTTCGAACGGCCTAATTGTTTCGAAGGCCACGAACTCTTTGACTTGCTGCTCAGTCTGTGCTGCCGAAAAATCACTCTGCCACGAATCTGGCAGGCCCAGCTCTCGGCTCCGGCGATTCAGTTCGCACGGCGCCATTCCGAATTGCGCATCAAACTGAATAGCAACATCACGGAAATCCCGTTTCCCAGTTTCTGCGAGGCTTTTGAGCTGGGTGAGATCGCCGTACGCAAGCAGCACGATAGACATCTGGATTATGCCCGGAACCGAAACGAGAGCGTCTAAGGCCGCCTGTCGATCTGCCTCCGAGAAACACCGTCCGACGGCATCGATCAGGGCCTTTTCGACAGAGTAAACGAGACGCGACTGCAGCCAAGCCGCGAAGGCTTCCGATGAACTCTGTCCAGCAGCTAGGTTACGGATGATCCTGTCCTGCTCTTCGGTTGGCGCCCAAATCTCATAGCCATTGAGCCGCAGAAAAACTTCTGTTGCGGCGTGGCCGATGCGCTGGTTGCCATCGACGAAAGGACTGTTCTTGATCAGCGCGACGCCCAGCGCCGCAGCCTTATCTGGAGTCTTTCGATAGAAATCTCCCGCGCTCACGTTCGTCTGCGGCTCTGCGACAGCTGAATCCAGAGCGCTGTGATCGCGCACGCCTTCCGTGCCGCCTGATTGCTCGATCAACCGGCGATGCAACTCAATGACCTCGGACGACGTGAGGTAGCGCATCGTTCACGCCAGTCGCTTATACAGCTCTGCGTTCTTGCGGAGCACGTACTCGACTGCCTTGAGGAAATCGCCTTGCGGGGCGTCGAGCCATCGCTTGATTACTGCATTAAGGAAAGCCTCCGGCGCCAAACCGGAATCCCCAGCACGCTCGCGAAGCTGCCGTGTTTGGTCATCTGACAAATCGATTGAGAACGTCGTCATGGAGTTTCTCCAAGGAGTTACTCCGATTATAGCTGATGGCCTTTACTGGCAGAGATAGCAGAAGCGGGACAAGCTTCAACGTGCAATGAACGAGGGCCGGGCCTCGCTAAAGCACGTCCTACGACGACTGCTTGCCGTTATACCGCCACCATCACGCGCAAGAAGGTCGCCGCGATCGACGTGGCGTCGTCGCGCCCGCTTTCGTTTTCGCGGCTGAACAAATCCTCAAGCTCTTGCTGCAGCTCTGCGGCTCGACCTTGTTGCTCTGCGGCGTCGAAGGCATTCATGGTCGGCCCGTAATAATTGCGGAATTCATTCGCATACGCCGCGGGGGGCCCGGGATAGTCGAAGCGGAACGTGTCGCGCTCGCACGAAATCCTTTCGGCCGGAATGCCGGCAGCCGCGAAACGCTCGATCACGTGGCTCTCGATGCCCCACGTCATCGGGCCCACAAAGCCCGCGGGAGGCGGCGGCATGTAGGCGGAGCAAATCTTCAGAAGCTGCGCGACCATGGTCGGATCGTTCGGTATCCAATTGCCCATTACGATGCGGCCGCCGGGCCGCGTCACGCGCACCTTTTCCTTGGCCACGTCGAACGGCTTAGGCGCGAACATCGCGCCGAAGATGCTCACGACGAGATCGAACGATCGGTCCGCCAGCTCCTTGAGATCGCTCGCGTCCCCTTCCTGGAACCGGCAGTTCGCCAGCCCTAGCGCTTTGACCCGGCGGTTTCCCGCCGCCACCATATTCGTCGAGATATCGACCCCCAGCACATCCGCGCCGCGCTGGGCCGCAGGAATGGCCGTCGTGCCATCACCGCAACCAAGGTCCAGCACATTCATCCCCTTCGATACGCCGATCCGCTCGACGAGCCTCGCTCCGCTTTCGCGCATGCTCACGGCGATACGAGTGAAGTCCCCTTTTTCCCAAAGCGCTTTGTTCGGATTCATGGCCGCCCTGACTCCCGGATGC
>JAICIG010000392.1 GCA_025924495.1 Pirellulales bacterium
AGCAACAGCGCCAGCAGCAAGATCAGATACGACGTCGAGGTGAGCACGAAGCTCAGATAGAGTTCGGCTGGATCGGTTTTGCCTGGATTAAGAAACCAGCCGGCGAACAAGAGCAGCACCACGAAGACGGCGAACCCAACAAGCACGCGGCGGCGAATCGACTCCTGCACCGCCAGCTTCGCCAAGGCAAACACGCGGCGCGGCGAAATGAAAACGATGTCTCGCGCACCCGAAGCGAGCACTTTAAAGATAATGTCGCCGGCCTTGATCGGGCCATACCGGACGGCAAGGCCGATAAAGCTGATGATCAGGGCGCCGAGCGACACGGCTCCGACAGCGGCGAGCCAGAGCCACAGGGCGCCAGGCCGCGACCCCGACCAGATGAGCCATTCCATGAACGGTGGATATTGTGTTTCGAGAACCATTGCCTGATTTGGACCGATAAGAAGGAAATGAAGAGAACGCTTCCTGCGCGGCGCCGAGGACGGTGGAAAGATCGATCAGCGCCGAGCGCCGCACCGCAAAAACCAGCCGGGCTCAGCTCTCGCGAGCGCGGCGACCAGGACGCGCCTCGCTGTCGCGCACGATGTTCAAGAACAGCTCTTCCAGCGTCGTAGTCGGATTGTCCATCATCAACAACTGGCCGTGATGCCGCTCGATGACAGCCTTGATCTCTGCCTTGGCCTCGTCGCTTAGAGCCGAAGTTCGAATCTCGGTGACGTCGCGAACCTTGAGCAGACTGTCGACGCGGCCCAGTTCCTTCAGTTCGCCCTGGTGCAAAATCGCGATGCGATCGCAAACATCTTGCACGTCAGCCAACAGGTGGCTGCACATCAATACGGTCTTGCCCTGTTCGCGCAGTTTGATGATCAGGTCTTTCATTTCACGACAGCCGATCGGGTCGAGCCCGGTCGTCGGCTCGTCCAGCACGATCAATTCCGGGTCGTTGATCAACGCCTGGGCCAGCCCGATACGCCGAGTCATGCCTTTGGAGTATTCCTTCAACTGGCGGCGTTTGGCCCAGTCGAGCTTCACCATGCTGATCAGCTCGGCGGTGCGCTGGCGGCGCACCGAAGCAGGCATGTCGAACAGGCGGCCGTAGAAGTCGAGCGTCTCTTCGGCATTCAGAAAACGGTACAGATAAGATTCTTCGGGCAAGTACCCGATCCGCTCGTTCTTGGTCACGTCGGAGGCATCTTTGCCGAACACCAAGGCTTGCCCGCCGGTGGGAAAGAGCAGCCCTAAGAGCAGTTTGATCGTGGTCGTTTTCCCCGAGCCGTTCGGCCCCAGCAGGCCGAAGATTTCGCCGCGGCGAACTTCCAGGTCGAGCGCTTTCAAGGCCCGCACCTTTTGACGACCCCAGAAATCGCGATACACCTTCGACAAGTTTCGCGTTTCAATCACGACGTCCGAAGCACGCGAGGCCTCCGACGTTTTGGGTTCGGCTACAACCGCCATTCTGTGCTCTCTCGAAAGGGTGACATGCAATAAGAAGAATAAATGAAAATAGATAGACAGGTTCGGAATTCAGCCGATGGCTGACAGTCCAAGGAACCGGTCCTGGCAAGCCGCGGCGACCATAAGATCGCGCGTGCGGCCAGAAACCTTTCGACACGGTTAGCTTTACGCAGACAAGGTTCCCAGGGTTCGCCCGTTTTTTGAATTTATCCCATCAGCCTATGCTGCCGACAGATTTGCCGAAACTCCCACTATAAAACGGCTTTCGGTGATGTTCAAGCAGCTTCAGCCAATGACGGTCGAGTTGGAACAGATTCGCTTCGGGCGGCAGTATGGCAAGAACCAACGGCTAATCTGCGGCCTGCTTTTTGACTTTGGCAGCTTTGACCGCCGCCGCCAGATTCGCTATCATACGTGGCTCTACAGCTCGCCAGAACTTGCGAAAGTTCGCACTGGCGAGGAGCCTCCCAGTAATTTCAGGCATTGAACATGGCAGATTATCCCCGTTCGCGTGCTCCCTCCAAAAAGCGAGCCAAGCTGGCCAGTCGCAGCAAAAAGAAGGATCCCGTCTTTGTCGACGGCGCGCGTCCCCGTCCGATGTATATTGATTACAAAGACTTGGAATTGCTGGGCAAGCTTACCAGCCGACAAGGCAAGCTGATCGGGCGCCGGAAGAGCGGTTGCACCGCGGTCAGCCAGCACGCGGTGACCAAGGCCGTGAAGCGAGCGCGGTTCATGGCGCTTTTGCCGTACGTTGCCGACTGATCCGACTCTGACTTGGACAAGAATTCCACCGCTCAACACGCCTCATCTCGGGGCGTGTTTGCGTTTGGCGCTCTTACCGCGGCTCTCCGCGCGCCATCGTGGCGGATCGCTGACGGCGCAGCCCGCCGAAACTCCTCATTAGGCGACCTACCTCGTCTTCGCGCCTCTGCCGGCCTCTCTGGAGAGAAACGAACGTGTCGCCTTTGGCAGTTTTTACAACTGCATCCGCTTAATGCCGTCTGCTTTGCTTGCTTGCCCAAGATAGCATGCCGGATGCAAGTTACTCCAGCCTAAGCCGTTACGTTCGCCTGGTGCGAATTCTGGGCATACCGCTCGAAGAATCGGCACGCGGGATGCATAAACCGTCGTCGTCATCGGACGACTCAGCGGCCTCGCCCGCCTTCAATCGATACGCTGCAGGGAGACAATTGCCATGGATCGCCATTCCAAGCTGCTCTGGATGAAAGAAGTACTGGAGCATTTGGATGATTGCCACCGCCAGTGGCAATTCGCCGAAGATCCCGCCGCCGGACGGTATCTGGCCGAAGCCGTCGAACGCGATCTCGATGAACTGCGCCGACTATGCGAGTCGCTCAAAAAAGAATCGCCGCCCCACGCGCGACGCCGCGCCCTGAGCGCAGCGCACTAGCTGTGGAACGCGGAACATCGCGGCCGCAGCTCCGAAAGAATCATTCCTCTTTCCCGCCAAATATCCCGCCTCCTTACCCTAGGCCCAGACGAGTCGCCCGCACTCGTCTGGGCCTTTCTCAAGCGCGGCCAGGCCAACGCTCGGAGCCGTGCGGACGAGCCGCACGATAAGGGCCGACAGGGTTCAGATGCCCCCCGCCCGGCCCTGCCGCCGGGCGTCGATTCCAGGTAGACTGAGAATGTTGGCCCCGCCCTCGAGCCGCAGTTTTATGGACCCGACCACAGCACGCGACTCTTACGAGGCCGCGCTGGATTTTCTCTTTCAGCGAATCGATTACGAGCGCGCCGTCGCGGCGCCTTACGGCGAGCGGACGTTCAAGCTCGCACGCATGCGCGAGTTGCTGGCGCTCCTCGACGATCCCCAGTCGCGCTTGCCGATCGTGCATGTCGCCGGCACAAAGGGCAAAGGCTCTACGTCCGCCATGGTCGCCGCGGTTTTATCGGCGGCAGGCTATCGCACTGGCCTGTTCAGCTCGCCGCATCTCGACCGTCTGGAAGAACGCATGGCGATCGACGGCCGGCCTTGTTCGCCCGAGGAATTACTGGCGCTGGTCGAGCTTCTGCGGCCGGCTGTCGCACAACTAGATGGCGAAGCCGCTCGGCGACAGCCGTTCGAAGCTGGCCCGACCTACTTCGAGCTGACCACCGCCATGGCCTTGTTACACTTCGCTCGCTGCAAAGTGCAGGCCGCCGTCTTGGAAGTCGGGCTCGGCGGGCGGCTCGATTCGACCAACGTCTGCCAGCCCGCCGTATCAGTGATTACGAACATCAGCTTCGACCACATGCGGCAGCTCGGCAATACGCTGGCGGCCATCGCCGGCGAAAAGGCGGGCATCATCAAGCCGGGCGTACCGGTCGTCAGCGGAGTGATCGACGATGAGCCGCGCGCGGTGATCGAAGCGACGGCCCGCGAGCGCGGCTGCCGCTTAATGCAGCTGGGGCGCGATTTTGATTTTGACTACACGCCGCCGCGCAACGTCGATCAAGGCTCCGGGCAGGGGCGGATCAATTACCGCTTGCATCTCGCCGACCGCCAACTGGCCTATGACGAGCTGCCGCTCGGACTGCTCGGCACGCACCAGGCCGCCAATGCCGCCGTCGCACTGACCGCGCTCGACGAACTGTCTCGCCAAGGCTGGCGGATCCCCGATGCCGCCGTGCGGCAAGGCCTCGGCGCCTTGCGCTGGCCGGCGCGGATCGAGGTCGCCGCGCGACGCCCGACTATCATCCTCGATACCGCGCACAACGTGGCCTCGGTCGAAGCCCTGGTGGCGACGCTGGATGAAAGTTTCTCCGCGCACGAGAGGATCCTGGTGTTCGCCACGACCCAAGAGAAAGAGGCCGCGGGAATGCTACGCTGTTTGTTGCCGCGATTCGATCAGATCATCCTGACGCAATATCACATCAACCCGCGCGGAATCGCGCCTGCAGAACTGGCGGCCATCGCCGCGCAATTCTCATCGGCGGCGGTAAAAGTTTGCCCCACGGCGGCAGCGGCCTGGGACGCCGTTTGTGCGGCGGCCGATGAAAAGGACCTGGTGTGCATCACCGGATCATTTTTCATCGCCACCGAGATGCGAGCGCAAATCGAAGCGCGTCCGCTCGCTTTCGCCCCCCGCCGAGGCGCTAGAATCGAGTTGAATTCGGCGGAAAAGAGGATTGATAGCAGCGACCGGGACGCTCTGATACGATGAATGGCCCGAGTCAATAAGAAACGCCGCCAAGCGCCCTGCCAGAGAGCCGCCCCTGCGGTCTCGCGAACTTTCCTACCTCTTTCCCCACGAACAGCCTGCCGATGAGCGACGATATCTTTGAAGAGCTGCAACGGACCGCATCGCGCCATAACATCGAAGCCGCGATTGCCCAGGCGGCCGAGCACTTGCGGGCCAGCGAACACTACCATGAATTGTTCGACCTGCGATTACTTGAAGCGCGGCTGCGGCTGGGCCTACCCGCCGTCCTGACGAAATCTCTCGACGATTTGCAGGAGCCGCTCCGCTCGCAAATGGAGGAGGAGTACCTCAAGGCGTGTCGCGAGGCGGGATACCTGTTTCTGAACGACGGCCGGGTTCGCGAAGCGTGGATGTATCTAAGGCCGATCGGCGAGCAGGCCGAAGTCGCCGCCGCGCTGGAGAAGCTGACGCCCGACGAGGAGAACGCCGAGCAGATCATTGAGGTCGCGCTGCATGAGGGCGTCTCTCCGAGGCTCGGCTTCGAACTGGTGCTTAAGAACTACGGCGTGTGCAATGCCATCTCGATGTTCGACGCACAGATGCACAATCGACCGCGCAGCGATCGCCAGCAAGTCGCCAGCCTGCTGGTGCGCTATCTGCACGGCGAATTATTCCGTAGTTTGTCGGAAGAAATCTCGCGAAAGCAAGGCAAGCCGCCGCAAGAGACAACCATCGAAGGCCTGGTGGCCGATCGCGATTGGCTGATGGACAATAACAACTATCACATCGATACTTCGCATCTGGCGGCCGTGGTGCGATTCGCCCTGGTTATCGACGACCCGGCCGATCTGCGTCTGGCGGCCGATCTGACCGAATACGGCCGCCGGCTCAGCCCGCTCTATCAGTACGCAGGGCAAGAGCCGTTCGCGGATACTTATCCGACGCATGGCTTGTTCTTTCGCGCGCTGTTGGGCGAGAAGGTCGAAGAGGCGATCGCCCATTTCGCCGAGCGAGCCGAGACGCTGGCCGGCGAGAACGCCGGCGGCGCCGCCGCAGAAGTTTATGTGGGCCTGCTGGCTCGGCTGGGGCGCAATCAAGAAGCGCTGGAAGCCGCGGCGCGGCTCCTCTCGAACGTGCGGGTCTCGGGCTTTGCACCCAGCTTGCTGGAACTTTCGCAGCGCGTCGGCAGCTTCAACCGCCTGCTCGAAGTCAGCCGCGAGCGCGGCGACATCGTCAGCTACGCCATGGGGCTGGCCGAGCAGCACCCGCCCAACGACGACGAATGCCAGGGCAAATCTTAAGGACTACTGGTCTGTGCGATTGTCTTCGGCTGCCTGCTCCGGCAGTTTCATGCCGAGCGATTTGACCAGGAAGGCGTAGCTGTCGGCGGCTTCCTCAATTGCTTTCGACGTAGGAATGCCCGCCCCGTGGCCGGCGCTGGTCTCGATGCGAATCAGAATTGGCGCGGGCCCGGCTTGAGCCGCTTGTAGCTCAGCGGCGAACTTAAAACTGTGAGCGGGCACCACGCGATCGTCGTGGTCAGCCGTGGTAATCAGCGTCGGCGGATACTTCGTGCCCGGCTTGATGTTGTGCAATGGCGAATAGGCATAAAGCGCCGGAAACTCTTCGGCATTTTCCGACGATCCATAGTCGGAGACCCAAGCCCAACCGATGGTGAATTTATGGAACCGCAACATGTCCAGCACACCCACGCCAGGCAGCGCGGCGCCATACAGGTCGGGCCGTTGGGTCAGGCAAGCGCCGACCAATAGGCCGCCGTTGCTGCGACCGCTGATCGCCAGCGTTTTCGACGTGCAGTACTTCTGATCGATCAACCATTCGGCCGCGGCGATGAAATCGTCGAACACGTTCTGCTTCTTTTGCTTCATGCCCCCTTCGTGCCACGCGCGCCCATATTCGCCGCCGCCGCGCAAGTTGGGCATGGCGTAAACGCCGCCCATTTCCAGCCAGACGATACGGCCCACAGAAAAGCTAGGCGTCATGGAAATATCGAAGCCGCCATATCCATACAGGAAGGTCGGGTTGCGGCCGTCGAGTTCAAGATTCTTGCGCGCCGTGATGAACATCGGAATGCGCGTGCCGTCCTTACTGGCGTAAAACACTTGCTTCGTTTCATAGCGGTTCGGATCGAAATCGACCTTCGGCTCACGAAACACGTCACTGCGCCCCGCATCGATATCATAGTGATAAATCGTCGTCGGCGCGGTAAAGCTGGTGAACGCGTAAAACGTCTCCCGATCATCGCGTCTGCCTTCGAAGCCCGTCGCCGTTCCCAACTGGGGCAACTCGACGTCGCCCAGCGCCATTCCCTTGAGATCGAACAGCCGAATGCGGCTGTGGGCGTCGGTCAGATAGGCTGCGAAGAACCGATCGCCGACCATCGTAGCGCCTTCCAGCACATCTTTCGCCTCGGGCACGACTTCCACCCAATGTTCGCGCTCGGGATGTTCCAAGTCGATTGCAACGATCCGATTCCGTGGAGCGTCGAGATCGGTGCGGAGCCAGAACACGTTGTCGTCGTTGCCGAGAAAGTCATATCGCGCCTCGAAACCCGAGAGAAGTTCGACGACTTTTGCGTCCGGACTTTTCAGGTCGAGATAAAAGATGTTGTTCTTGCGCTCAGTTCCGCGCCAGATCGAAATCACCAGGTAGCGCCCGTCCTCCGTCACGTGGCCGGCAAAGCCCCATTCTTTTTCGTCAGGGCGGTCGTAGACCAGGCGATCCCCGCCTTGCGGCGTGCCAATGCGGTGGTAGTACAGCTTTTGAAAATAGTTCTGACCCGTCAACTGCTCCTCGGGCGCCGGCTCATCGTAACGGATGTAATAGAACCCTTCGCTATCGGGCGTCCACGAGGCGCCTGAGAACTTGA
>JAICIG010000393.1 GCA_025924495.1 Pirellulales bacterium
CAATGCGAAATAAAATGCAGGGACCGTGAGACGGTTCAGGATAAATTCTATGAAGAGGCTCTTCTTCGCATCGTCCCACTGATCGGCATCGCGTTGGTACTCTGGTATTACGATCTCGCTTCTGTTAAAACTCGTTAGTACATTCTCGAGAGCTTCGTTTTTGTGCGATGCCCTGCTGCGTAATTACCGGCTGATTCTCTTGTTCATTCAATTGGTTCAACCGCCCTTTTCAAGGATTTTTTGCTCGTCGGATACGTCCAGACTAATTTTGCCTCATGCCCTAGGCTTACCACAACGATTTCTGTACTGGAACCACCGCGAATGCGCCCAATCGTATTTGCCGCAAAGCGTGCATTGCCCACTAGTTTTCTCTCGAGAAGAAACTCGGCGGTCGCCGCAATGATTGTACTTTAACGGATGACAACGCTTTACGTAAACTGGGTATTAACTCAACGGCCAGGAGCGAGGGCTTCGTGAAGCATAGCGTCAAGCAAGCGGCGGCTTACGGTTTGACATAAGACCAGTGCGGCTTCGAGTCGGTCGCAGAGACCCATTAACTCGGCGACGCAGGCCAAGATCCTGCGCTGCTCGCCGAGCGGTGGGAACGGTATCGGACAACCGCGAACCTGCCGCATGTTGATCGACGCGAGGTTTGTGGTTTGCTTGGAAGCGGATTCAAAATAACTCCGACCTTCCGGCGAATTAAAATAGCGTTCGAACCAAGTCGGCATGAGTTCGCCCGAGCGCATTCGGGCGCGGAACACATGGTTCTGGTGGATGCAGACGGGTATTTGCCCTATCCAAACTGCGGCTCGTCCGACCTTATCCCAGTCTCCCCCTTCGGTCATAAGCAAGTCGTTCTCACGGAGCGAGTAACGTTCAATTTCATTCTCAGCGATCGTTACTTCCTTGATAATGCTGAGATCAAACGCGCCGCGCTGGACGTTGGCCACACGGAGGTATGGCAGAGTCACAGTCTTTCGCTCGCCGAGCTTGCGGCCAAGAGTCACGCCGCCGGCGATTGTCGCAACGTCCTCGAACCGAACTCGGGACCATGACGGCGGAAGCAGCTTATCGTCAGCATCGAACGCATTTACGAAGGCGGCGTGTCCTAATCCGAGACGTCGAAGGCAATCCTCCGCCGGCTCATCGCTCGGGTCTTGGGGAACGAGCCGCCCGCGGACGGCGAGGTTGAGGATGGTTTGGCGGAGCTGCTTGATGTGCTCGGGTCGAGTGGCGAGGCGGGGGAGGTGGCGGAGATGGAAGCGGGCGTGCTCGCGGAATGCGCCGGCGTCGGCGCCGTTGTTCAAGCGATCGAGCGACGCCGCCGCCAGCCGATCGCGCCGGCTTTCCCGCTCGGCCTGCGCCGTTTCCAACTGATCGCACAGCGCCATCAATTCATCCACCTTGGCCACGATCCGATGCTGCTCGGCGAGCGGGGGTAGCGGAATCGGCAATTCCTCAATTTGCTTTCGGCTGACACTTGGAAACGCGATACCTCGGCCCATAGCGATGATGTGCGGCCGCAGCCTCCAGATGAAAAGGCGAACGTATTGATCGTCATACAAGGGCCGGATCGCAGCGACTCCGCGACCGATACATGCCTTGAAGGCGGCGACATTGGTGCGGCCGGTGGTCGAGCCTCTTACACAGATAAGAAAGTCGCCTGCTTCGCAAAGGTTCGTGGGCGCTGTCGTGTATTGGTTTACGACCGTTTTTCCAAACGGCCCCTCAGTGAATTCGACTGGTCCATTGATGAGCGGGATCCCTTCACCCGACTTGTTGTAGGTGCTCCCAGGCGGACTCGTTCCCATGACGACTTCGGTGATCGAACCGAGCCTCGCCCATTGCCAACTTTTGGGGATTTCAAACCAGCCCTCATCGGGTTTGACCTTTGCGAGGATCGGCTGCAGTCCGTTCTTTCGACCAAGCTCGCGCCTGCGCCTCTCCGTGGCAATCCGCTCCAGAAGAGCCACAACTAGTTCGTCGCTTTGATCTTGCTCGACAAGCCTTCCGCGCACCGCGAGCTCAAGAATAAACTGCCTTAGCCGTTGCACCGCATCCGGCGCATCGGCGATGCGATCAAAATGAGCCAAAAGCTGTTCTGCCCTCATCGCAACAGCGCCTCTTCCAAAATCCCCTTGAGCCGATCGCGAAGCGCCGCCGCCTGCCGCTCCGCCTCGTCGAGCTTCTTCAATAACTCCTCGGGGTCGCCGTGGTCGTCGGCGACGGCGTGCGGGTTTTTGAAGTCGAGATTGTAGCCGCGGTCCTTTACTTCGTCGGCTGTGACCTTCCAGGCGACTTCGGTCTCTTGCCGCCCCTTGCGCTTGGCGCCGCCCCACCAATCGACGCACGGCTTCAGGTGCTCGACCTTGATCGGTTTGGTCATCGAGTAGGCTTTTTGCCCGTCGGGCACGCGGTGCTCGTAAAACCAAATCTCCTTGGTCGGCGAACCTTTCTCGAAGAACAAAAGATTCGTGCCGATGCTGGCGTAGGGCTTGAAGACGCTGTTGGGGAGCCGCACGATCGTATGCAGGTTGCACTCTTCCATCAGGTGCTCTTTGAGCCGCGTCTTCACCCCTTCGCCAAACAGCGTGCCGTCGGGCAGCACCACGCCGGCGCGGCCATTCGGCTTCAGCAACCGGATGATGAGCGCCAGAAACAGGTCGGCCGTTTCGCGGGTTTGAAACTGTTTGGGAAAGTTCGCCTCGATGCCGTCCTCCTCGCGGCCGCCGAACGGCGGGTTGGTGAGTACGATATCGACGCGATCGGAGGCGGTGTAGCTGATATACGGCCGGGCCAGCGTGTTGTCGTGCCGCACGAAGCTGGGGTCTTCGACGCCGTGCAGCAGCATGTTGGTGACGCAGAGCATGTGCGGAAGCTGTTTCTTCTCGACCGCCCGCAGCGCGGCCTGCATCCGCTCTTCGTCGGCCACCTTTTTGACGTACCGCTCGCGCATGTGCCGCAGCGAACAGGTGAGAAAGCCGCCCGTGCCGCAGGCCGGGTCCAACAGCAGTTCGCCGGGCCGCGGGTCGATGCGGTCGGCCATGAAGGCGGTGACGGCGCGGGGCGTGTAGTATTCGCCCGCGTTGCCGGCGCTTTGCAGGTCGTTGAGGATTTGCTCGTAGATGTCGCCGAAATGCTGCTTTTCGCTGAGGTTGTTGAAGTCGACGCCGTTGATCTTGTTGACGACCTGCCGCATCAACTGGCCCGACTTCATGTAGTTGTACGCGTCTTCGAACACGTCGCGGACCACGCGGCGGCGATCGCCCTGCTTGCCGCCCGTCGGCAGTTCCTTGAGAGCGGGGAACAATTCGTCGTTGACGAAGGCCAACAGCTCGTCGCCGGTGATCCCTTCCGGGTCGGCGGCCCAGGCCCGCCATTGAAAGCGCCGCGGGATCGGCGAGCGGTAGCCGTCTTTCAGGAGTTCGAGCTGTTGGTCCTGATCGTCGATGATTTTGAGGAAGAACATCCAGCAGAGCTGGCTGATGCGCTGGGCGTCGCCATCGACGCCGACGTCCTGGCGCATGATGTCCTGGATGGATTTGACGATATTACGAACCGACATGGATTGCTCCGGAGCATGCGGGCATCCCGGCAAGCAGGATGCGGCCAGGTTGTTGGCGGCGCCCCGGCGTTGGCGCGGGGTTGCAAAGCCACAAAGTGGCGTGATTCATCAGCCCAGGGCAACGCCCTGGGAACGAGATGGGCGAAAGATCATGCAGCCCTGAAAGGGCGAAACAAGGTGTGGCGCCGAATGGTTTGGCGAATTCGCGGTTAGCGTTTCGTAGGGTGGGCAATGACCACCGGCGAATTATGGTGGGCGGGGCCCACCCTACATCGCCGCGTTGTTGCGCCCCGTTGGGGCTTACGACGTTGCGGTGCGGCCGAGAACCCAGGGCTTCGCCCTGGGCTGGTGAGTGCGACCCCGTTGGGGTCAAGTGGATTTGTCGGACGATACCGGCGGAGGGCGCCATGCCTTGGTCGGCGCCTCGCCGACCTAGGCATGTTCGTGGCTTGCTGGGAACATGCTTACCCGCTCGCCGGAGGCTCGTCGGAAAGCATGGCACCCGCTTCGCGGCCGGCGGCGCCGTAGGTCTGCAAAGCCACAACGTGGCGTAATTCATCAGCCCAGGGCAACGCCCTGGGGATGGGATGGGCGAAGAATCATGTAGCCCTGAAAGGGCGAAACAAGGTGTGGGGCCGAATGGTTCCGCGATTTTATGGTTTGCGTCTCGTAGGGCGGGCCCGGCCCACCGGCGCGACGTGGTGGGCGGGGCCCACCCTACGGCGTCGCATCCGGCGCCGGGTTGTTGCGCCCCGTTGGGGCTTGCGACGTGGTCGTGTGGGCAAGGACCCAGGGCGTGGCCCTGGGCTGATGAGTGCGACCCCGTTGGGGTCAGGAGGGAATCCCGAGCGTGGACGCATCGTGCGTTGGTAATGCGAACGTTTGGGTTTGCGTCTCGTAGGGTGGGCCATGCCCACCGGCGAATCATGGTGGGCGGGGCCCACCCTACGGGCGACGCGCGCCTGATGATGAATGATTCTAAAAACGCTGGGCGCGGCATATCGAATCGCTCGGACTGTGGCGGGCGGGACACTAGGCCGCTCCTTGATAAAGGGCGGCTTGAAGTTCGTGGACGGCGCGCTCGAAGTCGGTGCGGGCGCCGAATTGCTTGACGAGTTCCAGCGGCGTGCCCATCGCGTCGAAGGGCGGGATTTGCAGCAACCGCGGATCGTCGAGGGCGAGGACTCCTTCGTCCTGATACTTTTGCAGCAAGGCTTCGAGCACGGCACGGGCCTGCGGTCCGTACTTGGAGAAGACGTCGCGTTTGCGGACGTTCTCGGCTCGTTCGCGGCGCGTGAGGGGCGGGCGATCGAACGCGACGTGGCAGATCAGATCGAATGGGTCGAGATCCTTGCCGACTTCGTCCGCCAGCGGTTCGAGCGGCAGCCCTTCGGCGGCCAGCTCTTCGACGATCGCCTGCTTGCGTTCCTCGGCATTCCAGCGATTGAGGAAATCATCGAGGCTGGAGAAGCGCTTTTTCAAGGCCTGCTTCGTGAAGTCGCGCAGGCTTTCGGTGACGAGCTTGCCCTCCTCGTCGAGGTATTCGACGCGCTCGGCGATGATTCGGGCCGAAACGCCATCGACATACACTTTTTCGCGCCGCGGCCGAGGATCGCCGAGCAGCCCGCCGCCATCGCCGTCGCCGGCGTTGGGATCGCTGGGGTCGTCGACGATCGTTTCATCTTCGCCGGGCTCCGGCGGCAACGGCTCTTCGTCTTCGTCGTGCCCGGGCGGCTCATCGTCGGGCGGGGCGATTGGATCGTCTTCGCCCGGCTTGTAGATCTGCACCGGCTCGCCGTCGAAGTCGGGGTCGGCAAAATGGCTCGTGGCGCCGCGAAAATCGATCAGAGTGAAGTAGTACTTCTTCGTATCGTCGTGAACGCGCGTGCCGCGGCCGACAATCTGCTTGAACTCGGTCATCGAGCCGACCTCGCGATCGAGCACGATTAGCCGGCAAGTTTGCGCATCGACTCCCGTCGACAGCAGTCGCGAGGTGGTAACGATTACGGGATATTTTGACTCGGGGTCGATGAAGTTGTCGAGTTGGGCCTGACCCTCGGCGTCGCTGCCCGTGATCCGCATCACGTAACGGTGGTTCTCCTCACACAGGTCCTGGTTTTCATTGACCAGCGCCTGGCGCATGCGGGCCGCGTGCTCTTCGTCGACGCAAAACACGATCGTCTTCTGGAAGCGGTCGCCCGTTTCCTTGAGGAACTCGGTGACTTTCCGGGCGACCAGCTTCGTACGTTCGTCGAGGACCAACGTGCGGTCGTAGTCTTTCTGGTTGTAGAGCCGGTCTTCGATCTCGATGCCGTCGCGGTCAAGCTTCCCTTTTTCGGGCCGGTAGCCTTCAACGTCGCGGTCGATATGGACCTTGACCACCTTGTAAGGCGCCAGGAAACCGTCGCGAATGCCTTGCTTGAGCGAATAGGAATAGACCGCCTTCCCGAAGTAATGGATGTTCGAGACGTATTTGGTTTCTTTCGGCGTGGCCGTCATGCCGATCTGAGTGGCGCCCGAGAAGTATTCGAGGATTTCGCGCCAGGCCGAATCTTCGGCCGCGCTGCCGCGATGGCATTCGTCGATCACGATCAGATCGAAGAAGCCGGGCGAGAACTCGCGGAACAGCTTTTGCCGGTCCTCGGGCCCGGTGATCGACTGATACAGGCCTAAATAGATTTCGTAAGCAGTATCGATGCGGCGTTTCTTGTCGATCGCTGTGGTCAGTTCGACCTGGCTGCCGTCGTCGCGTTCGATCGTCTTGGCGCTCGTGCTGAGCTTGGCCATGGCGGGGCCGAAGGGGCGGAAGTCATTGACCATCGTCTGATCGACGAGCACATTGCGATCGGCCAGGAACAGGATTCGCTTCTTGCGTCCCGCCTTCCAGAGCCGCCAGATGATTTGAAAGGCGGTGTAGGTCTTGCCCGTGCCGGTGGCCATGACGAGCAGAATGCGATCTTGCCCCTTGGCGATTGCTTCGATCGCCGCATTGACGGCGCTGACCTGATAATAACGCGGCTCTTTTCCGCTGCCGTCGTCGTAGTAGCTTTGCAGAACGACCGTTTCAGCCTCGGATGTGAGTCCCTTCCAAGTGCGATACCTGGCCCACAATTCCTCGGGCGAAGGGAACTCATTGAGCGCGAGATTGGTTTCGATCCGATCGCCCGTTCGTGTCCCGTCATGAAAAACGAAGCCGTCGCCGTTCGACGAGAAAACGAAGGGGATGTTCAGCGTTTTGGCGTATTCCAAAGCCTGCTGAATGCCGTCGCCGACGCTGTGGCTATTGTCTTTGGCTTCGATCAGCGCCAACGGGATGTTGGGCTTGTAGAAGAGCAGATAGTCGGCCCGCTTCGGCTGGCCGCGGCTGACGAGCTTGCCGCGGACGATAATGCGGCCCTTGGTGAAGCCGTATTCCTCGCGGATCTGCGTCATCGAGTCCCAGCCGGCGGCGACGACGGCCGGCGTGATGAACTTGGTGCAGATGTCGCGTTCGCTGAGGAGCTTCTTGTCGAGCTTCGAGTCCATGCGGCAATGTGCCCTGTCTTGCCTGCGGCGAACGGCAAAGACGCGCGAGCCATTGCCTCAAACTCCGCCCTGGAGGCGTTTGAGCCACCAGAATAACAACTGGCAGGCCGCTCGCAACCTTTGGAGGCCCTAGTCGGGGGCGGGAGGAACCGGCGCCGGCGTTCGAGGGTCGCATAATCGGCAAGGTTTGGCGCGGGGCGGCGTTCACGACTATTCCCGACGTCGCGTCGAAAGAAGGTGAAGCCAATGATTGGTTCGGCGGGCGGCATATGGAATATGCCTGCTACTTTGGGCGGCGTGCGCGACGGCGGACGGCATATGGAATATGCCTGCTACTTTGAAGGCGGAGCGCGGTTCGTTCTGCG
>JAICIG010000394.1 GCA_025924495.1 Pirellulales bacterium
ATTCCTGACACACGATCCGTCGATGCAAGAGCAGTTCGTCCAGCTATGCGACTCCGTTTGCGATGACTATGTGTCGTACTCCTTTGCGCGGTCACAGCGCGAGCGCATCGAAGAACAAATCAGGCGGCTGGGGCATGCGAATGCCGAAGGTCAAATGAAGAGACTTTACGATTCAAACGTGATCTGCTGTACCGTGGCAGACGACTGGCAAGAATCGTGCTTTCCAAAGCAGCCCTATTTCATCAACCTCCATTGCTGGCTACTCGGTGGGATGGACAAAGCTGTTTGCCAGATTTCAGCGATCACTTATTGTCTTGAACGACCGATGCACGGATTGCTGACGACAAAGGGAGAGTCAGGAGGGCGCAACCTTTGTGATCCAACCGGCGCGAATCTACGCCTTTCGTGTGCTCAGCCCAATGGCAAGGGAGCACAAGCGTTTCTTGGTCGTGATCGAATCGTCGCATTGGGATCAAGAAGCCTCCCAAGGGACACCCGGCTAGACATACGCATCGAGGGACTACGCGCCGCTGACCTCATGAAGGCAGTTCAAACGAGAAGAAGCTTTACGGCTCCTTCTTTAACCTAGAGTGACGCCTTTTGCTTCCGGCGACTTGACGTGCGAGCGTCAATGCCACGTCGCGCGTGCTGAAACGGATTCCGCATTCCGTCGGGGTAGTGGATAAAGTACAGCCAAGGAGAGAGTTTAATGAGTTGCTTTTGGGATGCACCCGAATCGTTTGCGGCGTGCAATTAGCCATTAAAGCTTGCTGCTGCAAGATCGTCGTCTTTCGCTCTGCGAAAGAGCGTCCGTTTGCGGAGCAAAAGGCGACTATGGGCGCCTGCTGCAGCATGCGGAGCGTGGTGATGCAGCTACGCCGTACTACGGTTTCTCCGTAGGCTTCCAGGAAGGGCGCGGGGCGATGATGGGGAGCTCGTCGGTGAGCAGTTTGGTGTGTGCGTCTTCGATGAGATCGTAGAGCATCAGGTCCCCTTTGCCGAGCGAATTGTCGCCGACGCGCATCGTGTTAAAGCGGGCGTAGGCGATGTATTGCCCGTCGGGGGACCAGGCGGCATAAGAGTTCATTTGGGCGCCTTGTGAAACCTGTTGCAGTCCTTGGCCGTCGGCGCCCACGACGCAGAGCTGAATCGTGCCGTCGCTGCCCCGGCCGCCGAAGGCGATCTGCTGTCCGTCGGGCGACCAGCAAGGATAGACGCAGTAAACGAGATCCTGCTTCAACAGGTCGACGAGTTCCGTGCCGTCGCGATTCATGACGTACAGCCGGAAAGCGCCCATCCGGTTTGAAGTGAAGGCGATCTTCTTGCCGTCGGGCGACCAGGCCGCGTCGGAATCCCAATTGGGGTGGTTGGTCAGGTTCTTCGGGTTCGAACCGTCGGCCTCCATGACGAACACTTCCACTCCCCCGGTGCGGTGATCGGCGGCGAACAGCAACTGTTTGCCGTCGGGCGACCAGGCCGGGCAGCGGTCGTTCGGGCCGCTTCCGACCGAGGTGATCTTGCCCGTCTCAAGATCGAAGAGCTTGATCGCTCCGGCGCCGTTGGTCGTTACGACGAAGGCCAATTGCCGACCGTCGGGGCGCCAGGCCGGTTCGTTCACAGTGCCCAGATCCTGAGTGATCCGCGTGATATTCTTGCCGTTGATGTCGAGCGAGATCAGATCGCTGCCGCCGTAGCGCCGAGTGGCGACCGTCAGCGTCGGAGCTGTTTGCGGTTCCTGGCCGTGCGAGATTCCGCACAACGCCGTCGCGACAAGAAGCGTCAACCGAAGAGTTCGCTGCATCGCTCGGTCTCCGTGAGATGCGTCCGCCGGCGATTGGGCTTTGCGTCGCCGCAATCGCCTGCTCGGCGGCAGGATTACCGTGGATAGCGATCAGATTAACCGCTCGCGAGCCCGAAGCCAACTATCTCGTCCGGCGACGTCCGCCGCCAGGGCTGCAGATTGAAGAACATTGGTTGCTCATTGCCGGTCGTTCCTGGTTATCATTTGATACTGCGGTGGCCGCAGATCGAGCCTGCGTGGACCGAGCGCGGCCTTCAGTTGGGCGCGGGAGCGACGATGAGCTTGGTCATTGAAAGCATGCGGCCCGACGACTGGGAACAGGTCCGCCAGATTTATCTGGAAGGGCTAGCTACAGGGCAAGCCAGTTTCGAGACAGAATCGCCTGGATGGGATGAATGGACCGCGAGCCGACTGCCGCATTCGCGGCTCGTGGCGCGAGAAGGGGGCCGAGTCATCGCCTGGGCCGCTCTGTCTCCTGTTTCTCGTCGACCGTGCTATGCGGGCGCGGCTGAGGCGAGCATCTACGTTGCAGCCGATCAGCGCGGGCGCGGCATTGGCAAGGCTCTCATGCAAGCGCTCATCGACGAGTCGGAACGCAACGGAATCTGGTCACTGTATGGAGCGACGTTTGCCGAAAATACCGCGAGCATCCAGATGCAGCTTGCCTGCGGATTTCGGATTGTGGGGCGCCGCGAGCGGATCGCGAAACACCAGGGCGTGTGGCGCGACACGATCGTTACCGAACGGCGCAGCAAGATCGTGGGCGCCGAGGACTTGTCTGATTCGGTTTGAAGCGATCTCTACTTCTGTCTTCTTGGCAATCGTTGGGCACGAGTCTTATGTCAGCGATCATCACCCTGGAACGCCCCGACAGCGCCGATGCCGTCATGCTGATCAGCGAACTCGACGCGCATCTGGAGCCGCTCTATCCGGCCAAAAGCCGTCATGGTTACAGCGTCGACAAGTTGATCTCCCAGGCAGTCGAGTTCTTCCTGCTGCGCGATAACGGCACGCCCGCCGGCTGCGGCGGCATTCAACTGTTTGGCAATGAATATGGCGAGCTAAAGCGGATGTATGTGCGTCCGCAATTTCGCGGCCTGGGCTTCGGCAACTTGCTGCTCGATCATTTGGCCGAATATGCCCGAGCGCGTGGAATCGCCGTGCTGCGGCTGGAAACCGGCATTCACCAGACAGCCGCCATCAAGCTCTACGAGAACTGGGGATTCCAACGCATTGGGCCGTTCGGAAGCTATTCCGAAGACCCGCTCAGCCTGTGCTACGAGAAGCGGATCGCCTGAGCGCGAGTTGATGTGCAGTCGCTTTAATACGGAAAGCGCTCATCGAGTGGGGCGGCGGAAAGCTCGACGAGGAAGGCGGCGAGACGCTCGACGAGCAGTTCCATCATGCGGCGCCCTTTCTCGGCAGTCGCCGGATGCGGATTACCGGCGCCGCTGTTGGTCGTGAGCAGGTGCCACGGGCGGGTGATCGAGACCCAGCCGCGATTGACGGCTTCGAAGCGAGTTTTGGCCGTGGCGCCGTCATCGGCGTCGAGGCTGCCGTCGGGCTGATGCGAAACCAGATGCGGGTAATAGGCCATGATCACCGACGTTTCCATCTCGCCGCCGTGATCGCCGGCATCGTCGAAGATTTCGTGCTCAATGTCGGCCAGCACTTTGTACCAATTGCAGAGAAACAACTGCGCCGGCGTCTTGCCGTGCAGTTCGCGCAACAGCGGTTTCAGGTCGTTGCCGCCGTGGCTGTTGAGCAACACGATCTTCTTGATGCCGTGTTGCACCAGCGAATCAACGAGATCGGTAATCACCGCGCCCAACGTCGACGGGTTGACGTTCATGGCCAGCGGAAAGGCCATCTGGTTGGTCTCGGTGCCGTACGGCATGGTCGGCAGCAGCACCACCTTAGCCCCGCGCTCGTGCGCCGCCTCGCAAATCTTCTCGCCGACAATGTCCCCCTCGTACATGTCGGTGCCATACGGCAAGTGCAGGTTGTGCGGTTCCGTCGCCCCTAGGGGCAACACCGCCACCTCGAAGGGATGGTCCTTCGTATACCGGTAATTCGTTTCAGCCAGTTTCCAAGGACGCATGAGCGAACGGAGGAAGACGATGATGAAAACGCAGTGCGCCGCCGCGCCTGCAGTTCATCTTTCAGCCTTCATCCCTGATCCTTTCCATAAACAGCTTGTATTGGCTGTCGAGATCGCCGAAGGAGGTTTCGGTCAACTCGGCCAGTGTAGCGGGCCGATCTCGGCCGGTGTAGATGGCAGAGAGATAGTCGACCAGAGCGTCGCGGTAGCGGCCAGCCTGGTCGAACATCAGAAAATAGGTCAGCCCGGAGAATTCGCTGTACAGCGCTTGGATTCGCTCGTCGCGCTGGATGTCGCCCATGCCCATCTCGGTCAACTCGGCGAGCGGCACATAAAAGTCGTCTTTGAGGAAGCGCACCAGGGCATTGTTCAAGCGAATCGTGCCGGCGCCGCCAATCGTGCAATAGGTATCCGCCTCGACGAGCGACTCCATCAGGCAGGCGATGCCTTCGATCACCCAAAAATTGGCTTCGCGCCCGATCGTTGGACTGACCTTGCGCGTCTCGCTGAACAGTTGATGCGTCGCTTCGTGATAGAGATTGCTGTCGTCCTGGTCCCGGCCGGCGAAGAAGTAGGCCGTCCGTTTGTCCCCTTCGTAGTAGCCGGTGGTGACCTCGATGTTCGGCTGCCTGGGCTTCAAGGCGTCGTTGTATTCCTGGCGATCGCGGAAGTAAGTCACCTGGTGGCGAACGGGGGTGCGGCGCGGCCAGCCGCCGCCGCGCAGCAGCTTCGCCAGTTCGCCATCGCTCAGGTAGAACCTGACAAAAACCTGTCGCCAGGTTTCATAGAGCTTCTCCAGTCGAGCCGCCAAGCGCACGCCTTCTTGCAGGCTGTGGTTAGTGCGCACGCGATAATGCTCCGTCATAATCTCCCAGCCGCGATCGATGTCGGCGTGCATCCGGGCGTCGTCTTGGTCGCTCAGCCAGCGACCTTTATACAGGCGCTCGCCCTGCTCGTAGCGCGGCAAATGACTCTTTGCGATCCAGCCGAAGCGGACATCCCAAACTTGATTCGCCTGCGCCTTGCTCAACTCGAACGGCGTGAGCCAACGTCCTTCGTGCTGCTTATAGCCCAGCAGGCGCCGGGCGTCTTGGTGCTCGGGATCTTCGCGCAGCGTTTCATGAACCAGCGCGAAGCCCAGCGCATATTGTTTGTCCTCCAGCGCCCTGTCGAGCAGGGCGAACAGCCGCTGGGCCTGCTGGCGGCGGAGTTTGTCGAACCGCTCGCGCCATTGTTTGACGCTTTCTGTTTCTTTCTCGAGATCCTGCTTGGACTCTCGGGCGTCGAAAGCATGATCGACCAGCGGCACGAAGAGCATCAGCGGCCGCTCCGGCGGGAGCCAATCGCGAGTCTGCTTTGCTTGCTCTTTCAGATTCTGATCGTCGCACCAGTCGGCCAACTCGGCCAACTCGCCCACATAAGTCTTAATGAGCTGGCTGCGCGCTTCTGCCCCCGTTTCGGCCGCAGCAATCCTTGGCGTCGCTGCAATCGACGCTCCGGCCGCAAAGCATGCCAGGACGCCGGCGAGCAGAGCGCGACGCGAGCAGTTAGTCGGCGGCAGGCGAAACGATGGCATGAAACGATGGACGTGGAACTGAGGTTGATCGAACACTGTCGGCCAGCGGCGAACAATGAGGCCAGGCAGATGTACCGCGAGGTTCAGGAGAAATCAGTTACAGCGGGATTTTTCATCGGCCATACAAACCCGACGCGCAAGCGAGGGCGAACGGCCTCGAAGGGTCGCCTACCGGCGACGGCCCTACCTCGCTGGCGCTTCGGGTTGGTGTGAGCGTACTCCATCGGGCTAGCGCGAGGGCTGGTGAATGATCCGGGTTAGAGCGGACAGGCAGACAAGAATGTCCGCCCTCCTGATTCACTCTAGCATGCCGGCCCTGCGACGGCGAACTGGAGCGGGTCAGTCCTTGGAAAATGCGGCGTCAAAGGCGACTTTGCTGGGCGGGAAATCGAGCCGCTTGACGAACTCGCAGGCCTCCTTGGCGCCGGCGTCGCGGTCCATTCCGACGTCCTCCCATTCGACCGAGAGGGGCCCGTCGTAGCCGATCGTATTGAGCGTGCGAATGATCTCTTCGAAGTTCACGCCGCCGCGGCCCGGCGAGCGAAAGTCCCAGCCGCGGCGCGGATCGCCAAAGTTCAAGTGGCTGGCCAGAATGCCGCTGCGGCCGTTGAGCGTGACGATGGCGTCTTTGATATGCACATGATAGATACGGTCGTGGAAGGTGCGCAGGAACTCGACCGGATCGACCCCTTGCCAGTGCAGATGGCTAGGGTCGAAATTGAAGCCGAACTCCTCGCGGCGGTCGAGCGCTTGCAAAGTTCGCTCGGCGCTGTGCAGGTCGAAAGCGATTTCGGTCGGGTGGACCTCGAGCGCGAAGCGCACGCCGCAGTCGCCAAACACGTCGAGAATCGGGTTGAATCGTTCGGCCAGCAGTTTGTAGCCGCGGTCGATCATGGCAGGCGGCACGGGAGGAAACGAATAGAGCAAGTGCCAGATGCTAGAACCTGTAAAGCCATTGACGACGCCGACCCCGAGCTTCTGCGCCGCGCGCGCCGTGTTCTTCAGTTCCTCGGCCGCGCGCGCGTTGACGCCGGCCGGGTCGCCATTGCCCCACACGCGCGGCGGCAGGATGGCCTGATGCCGCTCGTCGATCACATCGAGCACGGCCTGGCCGACCAGGTGGGTGCTGATGGCGTGCACTTGCAGGTCGTGGCGTTCAAGCAGATCGCGGCGATTGGCGCAATAACTGTCGTCGGCCAAGGCCTTATCGACTTCGAAATGGTCGCCCCAACAAGCGAGCTCCAGTCCTTGATAACCGAACTCAGCCGCCTTCCGCGCCAGGTCTTCCAGTTTCAGGTCGGCCCATTGGCCGGTAAACAAGGTGACCGGTCGCGCCATGAAGATCTCCTCCGTGAGCAAATGCGGAATTCAAACGTCGAACTGCGAGAGTCGCAATCGGCTTCACTCGCCCACATGCAAGACGCTGTTGTTGTAATCGCCTGCTTGTTCCGGGTTTCCCGGATCGGCGCGCCAGTGCTTGCCATCGAGGACGTACTTATATTCATACTTGCCGGGCTTGAGCGTGAGCTTTGTCGAAAACTTGCCCTGGGCGTCAGGGCCGTCCATCTTGTGACCGGTGGGCTTCCACTCATTGAACGTGCCGGCCAGATAAACCTGCTCGGCTTCGCTCGTCGGCCGATAAGTAAACGTCACTTCGTACTCATCGTCCGACTTTTTCTCGACCCGCGGCGCCCCGAGGGTCAAGTCCTGATCTTCGAGCACCGCTTCGAACGTGCCGACCATCATCTCTTCCCAGGTCTGGTCGCCCCAGCGAACGGGCTTGGTCGGGTCGGGGTTCATCAAGTTGCCGGCCGAGTTGTCGAACGTTGCCGTGCATTGCACGACCGTCCCCTCGGGCATTCGCTTGGGCTCGCTGAACACGTAAGAATTCTGCCAGTTGAAGTCGTAGCGAGGCACCTCGAGCAGGGCCTCTTTGCGACCATCG
>JAICIG010000395.1 GCA_025924495.1 Pirellulales bacterium
CTCACCCTGTAAGTTTGTTCGATCCTTGCAACGTGGTATACTCCAATTGGGCGAGTCAATCGGTAATAAATGGCCGAGCGCAGCATGAGCGAGTCGATCGATACAAACTCTGCTTCCGCGGATCGCGATACCGACGATTCCGCAGTTGTTTCCGCTCGGCGGCTCACGCACGCTGCGAACTACGAGCAAGCGCTCGAACAGGATCCGAGGTGGGCATTGAGCGAAGGGAGCCGGCATTTCGAGCAAAAGAGCGCGGTCTTCGAGGCTCTGAACAAAATCGCCAGGCGCCTTACCGAGTTACAGATTCCGTATTCCATCGTGGGCGGGATGGCGCTCTTTCATCACGGCTTCCGCCGCTTCACGGAAGACGTTGATATTCTTGTCACGAAAGAGGATCTCAAGAGAATCCACGCCGAGCTTGCCGGACGGGGTTATCTGCCTCCGCACCGACATAGCAGGCACTTGCGAGACACAGAACTCGGCGTTCGCATCGAGTTCCTCACCACCGGCGAATACCCGGGCGACGGCAAACGAAAGCCCGTAGCATTTCCCGATCCGGCGATTGTCAGCAGCGCGGCGGAAGGAATCTCCTACATCAACCTGCCGGAATTGATCGAGTTGAAGCTGGCTTCCGGCATGACGAATGCCGGTCGTATCAGAGATTTGGCTGACGTGTTGGAACTCATCAAGTTGTTGAATCTGTCCGCGGAATTTGCGCAACAACTCAACCCTTACGTGCGCGACAAATACGCCGAGTTATGGAAGCAAGCCCGGAAACGTTACGTCAGGCTCTGGCGGAACAAATGGCAGATGGCGGAAGCCAAGACGCTCGGCGATATGATCGAAGCACTGCGGGCGGCGGCCGCCGAACTGGACGCAATGCACAAGGACGGCGTCACGCTTGATTTCGAAGCCGGCGGCGTAGGCGACGATTATGCACACTTAACGACGAGCGATCCCGAAGTCGCCAAGAAATATGACATGCTGGAAGAGTCTGAGTTCTGGGGCGAAGACGAAGATTCAGGCACGGGCGAGGGCGCCGAGGCGACCGGGCCATAATCTGAAAAGGGAGTCAGCCATTCCAGGCGACCTTGGGCGCATCAACTCCTGAGAACGCAAATTATCGATTTCCCGGTTTTGCGTTCTTCATTTTCCTTTCGCGCTAACGCGGATAATCCACGCCCAAAAGCGTTGGCGGGCCAGTGCGGGCAGTATGCGCTTCGACTCGGCGAGTAGACCGCTGTTCTGAACAGACTTGGCATGCAGTCGGCTAAGTCGATCAAGAATCTTGTTGACTTCGCCTTTGAGTGGCAGTACATTGCCACTGGCAACTGGTTAACACTTCTGTTTGGGAGTTGCTCATGGCCAAGCGTAAAGGCCCTCAGGAACTGGGGCGGCGCGAGCGGCAAATCATGGATGCCGTGTACCAGCTCGGCGAGGCGTCGGTCGCCGACGTGCTGACCCGGCTGCCCGATCCGCCCAGTTATTCGGCCGTGCGGACGATGATCCGCCTGTTGGAACGCAAAGGTTATCTGCGGCATCGCAAGGCCGGCACGAAATACGTCTACCGGCCGACCGAACCGCATGAGTCGGCCAGCCGTTCCGCCATTGGCCACTTGCTCGACACGTTCTTCGGCGGCTCGGCCAGCGATGCCATGGCCGCGCTGCTCGATGTGTCGAGCAAGCGGCTCAGCGATGCCGACTATCGGCAGATGCAGCAGTTGATCGAACAAGCGCGAAAGGAGGGCCGGTGAGATGTCGACGCTCGAGAATTATCTGCTTTCCGCGGCCTCTGCGGCGAGTTCTCAATTCTGGCTCGACGTCGCCTTGAAAGCGACGGCGCTGTTGCTGGCCGCGATGCTTGGGACGGCGCTCCTGCGGCGGTCTTCCGCCGCCTTGCGCCATCGGGTCTGGTGTTTAACGTTTGCCGCCCTGGCCTTGCTCCCGACATTGTCGGCGGCGCTGCCCCAGTGGCGGCTGGCTATCTTGCCGGCGAGGATCGAACAGCGACCGGCCGTGGAAACGATGCCCACGGCGCGGACCGAAACGGCGCGGCCGATCGCTTTGGGCGCTGAAGCGGCGATTAACGAGCCGACGGCTTACGATGAGGAAGCGCTCACTCAAGTCCAGTCGAAGTTCGCCGGTGACAGAATAACGTCTACCCCGCAGTCTCTTCCTCCTGCCGCCGACGACCAACCGGCTGCGTCTCTGGATGCGCCGCGGCTACTTGGGCCCGCGAGCATCTGGTTGCTCGGAGCGGCAATTGCGTTATTGCCGCTGGTTGTCGGAAGCGTGCGCACAATGTTCCTTCGCCGCCAGTCAAGGCCGATCGACGACGCGGGCTGGGGCGACTTGCTCGGCGAACTGTGCCGGCGGCTCGCGCTGCGGCGAACAGTCGCGCTTTTCGAAACTGCCTCCGCCTTGATGCCGATGACCTGGGGCCTGCTGCGGCCGATCGTGCTGTTGCCCGCCCAGGCGCGCTGCTGGTCGAATCAATTGCGGCGCGTCGTGCTGCTACACGAATTGGCGCACGTCAAGCGTTGTGATGTCGGTTTTCAGATGCTCGCCCGTGCGACCTGCGCGGTCTATTGGTTCCATCCGCTCGCCTGGTACGCCTTGCGGCGGTTGCGGATCGAGCGCGAGCTGGCCTGCGACGATTGCGTAGTTCACGCTGGCGAGCGCGCCAGCGACTACGCCGCCGAGCTGTTGGAGGTAGCCCGTGCCTGCCAGCCTGTACCTTTGGCCGCCGCTGTGGCCATGGCGCAGCGCAGCGGCCTGGAGCATCGCATTCGCACGCTGTTTGACAGCGCTTGCTCGCATCTGCCCCTCAGTGCTCGCGCCGCCCGCCTGCTGCTCGTCGGCGTGACGGTCCTGGCAACGACGATCGCCGCCGTTCGCCTCGTACCGCGAGCGAGCGCCGCAGACGAGCGGCAAGACTCTTCTGATAACGCCGCATCGCAGGACGACGATCTGATTATCGTCAGCGGACGCGTCGTTGATCCGCAGGGCAAGCCGTTCGCAGACGCCAACATCTTTGCCGTGCGCTGGTATTGGGAGCCCCACATCCCGCATGCGCCGCTGGCAGAAACAAAAAGCAGCGCCGACGGGCGTTTCGTCATCTCCTATCGCAAGTCGCAGTTCGACATCGATCTAGGGCGTCCCGATCAGTGGAAAGAGGTCGCGATTGTTGCTGCGGCCAAAGGCTTCGGTCCCGGCTGGGTGACGAGGCGCGACATCCCCGCGGGCCAAAGTCCGACGCTCAAGCTTGTGCCTGACGACGCGCCGATCAGCGGTCGCATCGTCGATTTGGAAGGCAATCCGATCGCGGGCGTCCGCGTGCGGGTCGGCGATATCTACAACGGTAAAGAGGGAAACCTTGACGGTTGGCTGCAGGCTGTCCGCCACGGCGAATTTCCTTGGACTGCCGCGCGATATCTCGGCGATAGTCTGCCGCAATTCGACGCCTGGCCTCCTCGCGCAGTTACTGCCGAAGACGGCCGGTTCATGATCCACGGCATAGGCCGCGAGCGCCGCGTCCAACTTACTTTGAATGGCGCCACGATCGCCTACCAGCAAGTGACGGCTGTTACGCGGCCGTGCAAGCCGCTGCAATTGAAAGTCAGCAGCATGTCGGACGAATCGACGCCGGTCTACGGCGCCGACTTTGAACTCGTCGCCCCGCCAACGCAACCGATCGTCGGCGTCGTTCGCGACGCGGACACAGGCCAGCCGCTTGGCGGAGTAAGCATTGAAAGCAATCAGTTCGCGGGCAGCAATTACATCAACGAAAGGCAGCTCCGCGCCGTTAGCGATGAACAAGGCCGCTACCGCCTGGTCGGCATGCCGAAAGGCAAAGGCAACGTCCTTCTGGCCGTACCCAACGATGACCAGCCTTACTTGATGCGCGAATTCAAGGTCCTCGAGTCGCGCGGGCTGGAACCAGTCGAATTGGATATCGAACTGCATCGCGGCGTCTGGATCACCGGACGTGTGACGGACAAATCCACCGGCGAGCCGCTGATGGCTCGGTTGTACTACCTGCCGTTTCGTACGAACGAATATGCTCAACAGACGCCGGAATTCGGCGAGATGGGCCGTGGCCATGGTTTTCAGGATCGATACTCCAGCCGGCCCGACGGTAGTTTTCGGCTTGTTGGGCTGCCAGGCCGCGCGATCGTCGGGGCCTTGTGCGTGATCGGTCATTATCGTGACGGGGTCGGCGCGGAGGCCATCGAGGGAATGAATGATCGAGGCAATTTCCCGACCTTCCGCAATCCGGTCGAGCCCGGGAGAAAGTGGCCGCACGCCATGCAGGAAATCAATCCGCCGACCGGCGCCGAATCGGTCGAATGCGACCTGGCTCTCGATCCGGGAGGCAAGATTACCGTCAAGGTGCAAAATCGCGAGGGCAAACCCGTCAGCGGCTTTAAAACCATCGGAAGCGGGCAAACAACATATGGGGAGGAAATCGAACGGACTAGTTTCGACGTCATCACCCTCGGTCCTGACGAGAGGCGCACCGTCGTCATCCGGCACAAACCACAAAAGCTCGGCAAAGTCGTGCAGTTGCGGCTGGCCGATCACCCCACAGGATCGGCGACCCTCACGCTGGAGCCCACAGCTAAAGTCGTCGGCCGCCTGCTCGATAAGCAGGGCGAACCCGTCAGCGGCGCCGAAATCACCGCCTGGGTGTTGCCGATCGAAGATTTCGGCGAACGGCTACCGCCCGTCACGACCGACGAGCAGGGGCGGTTCGAGTACGACGACATTCCCCTTGGCTGCCGCTACCAGCTTGATGCAAATGCCGCCGCCATGCGCGGACTGGTTGCGAGCGATCTGGCTGTCGCACCCGGCGAGACGAAAGATTTGGGCGACGTCAAAATTGGCGGCCGAGAACAAACGTTGCAAGAGCCGACGGCGGCCAAACCCGAAAAGGATCAGTGTCCGACCGTCCGTCTGGTCGACCCTGCGGGTCAGCCTCTCGCCGGCGCCTGGGTTGGCGAAGGAGCCTGCGGCGATTCTGCGGCCAGGCCCGTCTGGTCGCCTTACAGTCCCAAGGGAGAGTCTCGCGCCGACGGGCGCGCCCAGATCGTCGGCCGAGCGCTCCGTAAAGATCGCATTTTGCTCTACGCTCGTCACGCGGCCCAAGACCTGGCGGCTTTGCGGGGATTCTCGCGCGAGGACTTGCTCGGCGCTCCCGATCTGGTCTTGCAGCCCGCTTGCCGCGTCTATGGCGAGTTGACAAGCGCCGCGCTCGTCAAAGCCGGGCGGGAACTCGAGTGGACGAACGTGTATCTCTGGCTGGGGGACGACCGGCCGCTGAGTTTCATGTCGAAGCAACAGCGATTCGAATTCCATTTGCCGCCCGGCAAATACCGCCTGAGTTGTTACGGAACGGACACGCTGGCGGTGGACCGCGAGATCGAGGTCGCCGCTGGCCGGCGCGAGTTGCATGTCGGCGCCATCGACTTGCCAGCCACGAAACTGGCGACTCTGATCGGCAAGCCGGCGCCGGAGCTGCGCGATATCAAAGCCTGGAAGAACGGCCCCGGCGCCTCGCTGGCGGAACTGCGCGGCAAATACATCCTGCTCGATTTCTGGGGCCATTGGTGCGGCCCATGCGTGCGTGAAATGCCCCACTTGATGAAGCTGCACGACGCCTTTGCCGATCGCGGACTGGAAGTGATCGCCATCCACGACGCTTCCGTCGAATCGATCGCCGAGATGGACCGCAGCCTCCAAATGGCTCGCCAGCGCGAGTGGTGGGGACGCGACTTGCCGTTTCGCGTGGCGTTGGACGGCGCGACGCCGACTGCGACGGAGGCATCAACAGGCGAGCATGGGCGAGGCGCCATGACCGACGCCTACGGCATCAGCTCATTTCCGACCACACTGTTGATCGATCGCCAGGGGAGAATCGTCAAGCAAGTATCCGCGTTCGACGCCCGGCTTCCCGACGAACTGGCGGATTTGCTCGGCGCGGCTGGCCGGTTGCCGACATGGCGCGCCGGCTTCGATCAGGTTTACCGCCTGGCGCCAGGCGAGACGCTGCGGCGCGTGCCGCCGCCGTTCATTGCCGAGCGCGTGAATTTCCTCACGGAGCGGAACTCCCTCGGCGGGGCCGGCTCTTGGCCCGCGCGCATGACCGTGGCCTGGAATGGCGTCGCCACGATGAGCGGAAGCGGCGGGGACAGCTTGATGGAGTTGCTTGCCTCTTTCGCGGGCCAGGGCCAGCCGCGCGATTTATTCGATTGCCGGGCCGATCTTGCCCAACGCCAGATTCCCGGCGATTGGCTCGTCGCTGGCGAGGCGCCCCTGGCCAACAGGTTGCAAACGCTTGAGTCGCTGCTGCAAAAAGAATTAGGCATGCGGGTGCGGTTCGAACGCCAGCAGGTTGAACGCGAGGTCATCGCGGTCAGCGGGCAATACCGCTTCATGCCGTTGCGGCGCGACGATCAGTATCTTCACGTCTCGACAGGAGATCAGGATCTCGACGATGTCTGCGGGGGCGGAGCCGGCGGGGTCGCACAACTTCTCGAATGGTTGACTGGCTTCACGGGCAGCCGTTTTGTCGGCGAGGAACTACACGCGCCTGAAGGCGAGCTGCAGTGGCATCAACATCCTTCGACGATCCTGGCCAAGCCGTTTCCACCCCAGGAATTCGACAAGATTTTGGATAACCTGGCGCGGCAAACCTCGCTGAAGTTCGAGCGGCAGCGCCGAGCGATCGAGATCTGGAAGGTGTGCGAGGAACTTTGAACACGCGAGCATAGGGGACTGATGACATGTCGGAGTTGCTGGCTCGACTGGCGGACGCTCTTAATACTCCCTTTTCTCAGTATCTGCTCGACGCGGCGGCCAAAGCGACCGTGTTGCTGGCGGCGGCGATCCTTGCCGTGGCACTTATGCGGCGATCTTCCGCCGCCTTGCGTCATCGGCTCTGGTGCCTCACGTTCGCCGCGCTGGCCTTGCTGCCCGCCCTTTCCGCGGCGCTGCCCAAGTGGCGACTGGCCGTTTTGCCGGCGGAAGTCGAAGAGTCGATCGCCGCGGACGCGACGCCGGTCGTGTCAGCGGAAATGATTCTCGTGCCCGCTGTTGCGCACGTCGAACCGCCGATGGTCGAGCCGATGGCATACGATCACGAGCCGCTCGAGGAAGAGCCGGCGATGCGCGCCGCCGAGGCGAAATCCCCGCGGGCGGAATCACTTCCTCCCGCCGTCGATGAGCAACTGGCCCCTTCAGCAGATGTGCGCGGTCTATTCGGGCCAGCAGGCATCTGGTTGCTCGGCGCGGCAATCGCCCTGGCGCCTCTGATTGTCGGAACCCTGCGCACGATGGTCCTGCGGCGCCACGCCCGAGCCATCGACGATGCTGCCTGGAGCGATTTGCTGGGCGAATTGTGTCAGCGGCTCGCGTTGC
>JAICIG010000396.1 GCA_025924495.1 Pirellulales bacterium
CAGCGGTTTGGATCCGTCGCTGCCGGGGCCACGTGCACCGATTGTAAGCCGCCCCTCGCATAAGCTCCGAGACCAGTTGCGTTTTGCGACTGTAACTCCGCGCGCTGCAGCTGAATGCCGCATGATTCGCGTGATCGGGCCCGCGACCGCACGTGCCTGACATCGCGCGGGCGGCCTGTGGTCCCTCCAGAACACCGGTTGTTTGCCGCCCAAAGCATTTACGCAAAACCTTCTGCCAAAGTGGGTTAAGAATCGTTTTATTCCCATCTTCAGGAGTATTTGCTATCATTGCCCCAAAACACAACCTAGTCGCTCCATTTTCTTGAATCGCTAAAAACTACGCAGATTTCTTGAATTACGAGCTATGGTTGGTATGTTTTGGGGGCTGGACAAACTCTCTGTACCCTTTCCATGACTCTCAGGGGAGCAAGGAACACATGTTGCGAAGGAATCTGAAAAAACTAACGCTGGGAGCGGCTGCGTTGACCATGGCGATGGTCGGCGGCGCGTCGCAAGCGGACGCCTTCTGGGGTCATTCCAGTGGCGGTTCGTGGGGCGGTTCGTACGGCGGTGGCTATAATGGCTACGCCTCGTACGGCGGTTCATGGGGCTCGTATGGCGGTTCGGGCGGCGGCTGGCATGGTCACCACAGACACCATCACCGCCGAGCCTATTACTCGAGCGGCTCATATGGCGGTTATGCTTCAAGCGGCGGCAGCTACGGCTCAAGCGGCGGATGGTACGCGGGCTATGGCTCGAGCGGTGGTTCGAGCGGAGGATGGTACGCGGGATATGGCTCGAGTGGCGGCTCTAGTGGCGGATCGTACGGCAGTTGGGGTTCGAGCGGCGGCGCGGTGATTGAAACACCGGCAGCTCCCGCAACCCAAACCCCGCCGCCTCCCCCGGTCGGTGCGCCCTCGCTTGAACCGGGAGCTCCCGCGCCGGCTCCGGGCGAAATTCCGCCGGAAGCGCCTCCCGCCGACGGCTCGGCCAGCCTGAACAGCGCCACGCTTAACGTGCACGTTCCGGCCGACGCCAAGGTATTCGTCAATGGCTTGGCCACGAAGAGCGTCGGCGCCGATCGCCGCTACGTTTCGAATGGCCTGCAGCGCGGTTACAACTACAGCTACGAAATCCGGGCTGAGTTCGTCAAGGACGGCCAAGCTGTAACCCAGACGAAGGTTATCAAGCTCCAGGCGGGCGGCGCCTCGGACGTGACGTTCGGACCGCAAGCCGAAGACGAGCAGATCGCGGAGCAGCCGGTAAGCACCAGCTTGACGCTGCACGTGCCAGCTGACGCCAAGGTCTACCTGTCGGGCAACGAAACCCGCGGCGCCGGCGAAGTCCGTCGGTTCTCGACCACCAAGCTGGCTGCCGGTCAGCAGTGGCAAGACTATGTGGTCCGCGTTGAAGTCCAACGCGATGGACGCACGCTGAGCAAGGAAGAAACCGTTTCGCTTAAGGGCGGCGATGCCCGCGAGTTGAACGTCGACTTTAGCGCGCCGCAGGTTGCTCAAACCTCGGTAGACCGCCAATAAGTCGCGTTGCCGTGCCAAGGCCCTAGCGGCCTTTGACGCGGTACACGATGAACAATAAGAACCCTCGCGGGAGCTTGTCTCCTGCGAGGGTTTCTTATTGCGCTGGCGGCTGCGGCCGTACAGCAGCCCTAGAAGCTCGGACCGTGCCGGCTGGACGGAATGAATCGCAAGCAAGGCGCTGGCGTAATTTGCTCTTTCGCGCACAATCACGGAACCGATAGATAGTTAACCTGCCGCGCCGCTTTTGTTCTCAGTCTCCACGGCAAACTTGCGGCTCGGCGCGCCCCTTTTTGCGATTGAAATCCCCTTGATCATGAAACCGCACTCCGACGACACGGCGCGCTTGCCTCCCGCGGCGCCCACCTGGAGCCGGCCGCTGCGCGTGCTCGCCAGCCTGCTGTTGGCGTGGCACCTGCTCGCCTTGCTAGTCGGCCCGTGGTCGGTGCCCCCAAGTGTATTGGCCAGCGCACTTCGTCCGATCTATCGACCCTATCTCGAAGCCGCCTATCTCAATCACGGTTATAAGTTCTTTGGCCCAGATCCCGGGCCGAGCCATTTGATTCGCTATGACTTAGAACTCGCCGATGGCTCGCGCATTCGCGGATCTTTTCCGAGTCTGAAAGAGCATTGGCCCCGGTTGCTTTACCACCGGCACTTCATGCTCAGCGAGTTCGTCAACTCGTTGCCCGCCGATGGTCCGCCTGATCCTCGCGTCCCCTGGGAACAACAACCGCTCTCCGCGGCGGAGAAAGCCTACGTCGGCTCCTACGCGGACCACTTGCTCAATGAATTGCACGGCGAGCGAGTCACCTTGGATCTGGTGGAACATGCCATACCGGCTCCGGCAGACGTGCTCAAAGGCATGAAGCTCGACGACCCCCGTTTGTACCGCACGCGCCGCTTGGGAACGTTCATTAAGCAGGAGCCGAAATGAACCTGGTTCGCGACTACCTGCGGGAGTTGTTTCGGGCGGCGGTCGACGGCTGGAATCGCTTCTGGTTCGCGCCTGCTGATCCCGCCACGCTCTCGCTGATCCGCATCCTCGCCGGCGCCATGTTGTTCTATACGCACCTGGTTTGGACTCTCGGCCTGGAGGCTTTTTTCGGTCAACATAGTTGGATCTCGCCGGCAGCCGCGCAACAGGCTCTGGCGCAAGCCGGCAGCCGCAGCTACGCCTGGAGTTACTTCTGGCTTATCAATTCGCCCGCTGCGCTCTGGACGGTGCATATCGCTGCGCTCGTTGTGTTCGCGATGCTAACGCTGGGACTCGCGAGCCGAATCGTATCGGTGTTGTCGTATCTGGCCGCCGTCTCTTATGTGAATCGCGTCCCGGGCGCTCTGTTTGGACTCGATCAAATCAATTGCATGCTCGCGATGTATCTGATGATCGGTCCCAGCGGCGCCGCCTACTCGCTCGATCGCTGGATCGCCTCGCGCCGCGCGGGGCGAGCCCTGCCTTCTGCAACGGCAAGCGTCAGTGCGAATCTTGCCATCCGACTGATTCAAGTTCACATGTGCGTAATCTACTTCTTCGCCGGCCTCGGTAAGCTGCACGGCGAAAGCTGGTGGTATGGCGATGCGTTATGGGGCGCCGTGGCAAATCTCGAGTACCAGTCGCTCGACGTCACCTGGCTTGCCGGCTGGCCGTTGACGGTGGCGGTGCTGACGCAGATCACGGTCTACTGGGAGCTGTTTTTCTGCGCGCTCGTTTGGCCTCGCATTCTGCGCCCGCTCATACTCGCCTTGGCGATTCCGTTGCATCTTGGCATCGCCTTCTTCATGGGGATGATTACGTTCGGATTGGTGATGCTTATCGGGTGTCTCTCATTTGTGCCGCCATCGCTCGTCCGCAGACTGTTCGGCGGCGCTTCGACAGCGACTATCGGGGCAGGGCAGGGGGGCCGCGTTATCTCCGCCTCGGCGCCGGTGAGCCGAGCGGCGTCTTCCGCGGGCGGCTCGTCGCGCAGAAATCGAGCCTGATCCAAAGACTTCTCGAAAAGCGGTTCATGAGCTTCGTCGCCTTGGCCGTTCAGCCGTGTTGCATCCGGCGGCCCAGCTTCAGTCGCTTTGGAAATAGATACAAAGTAGCCCGCATACAGGTTATAAAGGGCCCATGATCGCGCCTGCGCGACTCGATTCGGCCCGCCTCCTATAGGAGTGCCTGACATGTTGCTGCGTTGCGTTGGATTTTTCTTCATATTCTGCATCTTCATAGGCGACGCACCAGCCAAGGACGACGAGGCCGACGCGATCTTTCATCACGGCAAAGTAGTCACCGTCGATCAGAATTTCGCGATCCAAGAAGCAATTGCCGTCAAGGACGGCCGCATCTTGCTGGTCGGCGCCAATGACGAGGTTCTGAAACTCCGCGGGGATCGTACTCGCGTCGTCGATCTGGCCGGCCGGATGGCAATCCCCGGCCTGATGGATTCGCACTCGCATGCCACGGGCGCGGCGATGACCGAGTTCGACCATCCGATTCCGGTGATGGAATCGATCGCAGATGTGCTGGCCTATATCAAGGCCCGCGTCGCAGCCGTTGAGCCCGGCGACTGGATTGTTTTGCGCCAGGTCTTCATCACTCGACTCCAGGAACAGCGTTATCCGACCAAGGCCGAACTCGATGCAGCGGCGCCCAACAATCCAGTCGTCTATTCGACAGGGCCCGATGCCAGCGCTAACTCGTTGGCCTTGAAGATCAGCGGCATCGACAAGGATTTTCAGCCATCGGGATCAGGCAAGATCGAACGCGACCCCGCGACAGGCGAACCCACGGGCATCCTGCGCAGCGCGATGCAGTATTTGAAGGTCAAATCGAAAACTCGCAGCGCCAGCGAAGAGCAGCGAGACGAGCGGCTTAACGAACTGCTGACCGATTATAATTCGGTCGGCATCACGGGAATCCTCGATCGAGACGCTTCGCCCGACGCCATTGCCCAATACGTTCGACTCAAAGCGGCCGGCAATTTGAGCGTTCGCGTGGCGATTTCACACGACGTGCCCAACACGGGGCGCGCAAACGAGTTGGAAGGCCGGATCCGTCAGATCGCCGCGCACCCGCTGCGCAAGCCCGACGCGATGTTGCGCATCATCGGCGTCAAGACGTATCTCGACGGCGGCATGTTGACGGGCAGCGCCTACATGCGCGAGCCGTGGGGCGTGAGCAAGATCTATGCGATCGACGATCCTCGCTACTGCGGCCTGCTTTACATTCAACCGGAACTGCTTGTGCCCATGGTGCGAGCCGCGGTGGAGTCGGGTTTGCAATTCACCGCCCACAGCGTCGGCGACGGCGCCGTGCATGCGCTGCTTGATGCGTATGAAGAGGTGAACAAGAGCACGCCGGTTGCTCCCACCAGGCCCTGCATCACCCATTCGAACTTTATGAGCCGCGAAGCAATCGACCAGGCCGCGAGACTGGGAGTGATGGTCGACATTCAGCCTGCCTGGCTCTATCTCGACGCGCACACGCTCGTGGCGCAGTTCGGTTACGATCGGTTACGATACTTTCAGCCGCTCAAGAGCCTGTTTGCCGCTGGCGTGAACGCGGGCGGCGGATCCGACCACATGCAGAAAATCGGCTCCCTGCGCTCGGTGAACCCCTACAATCCTTTCCTGGGCATGTGGGTCGCGATCAGTCGACAATCGAAGCATTACGATCGTCCCCTGCATCCGGAAGAAGCATTGTCTCGCGAGCAGGCTTTGCAGTTCTACACGATCAATAATGCTCGGATGATGTTTCTCGACGATCAAACCGGATCGCTCGAAGCGGGTAAACAGGCCGACTTCGTGGTGCTCGATCGCGACCTGCTCGCTTGCTCAGTCGACGACATTCGCGACACGCACGTTTTGCAGACCTACTTGGCCGGCAAGCTGATTTATGAGCGCAAGGAGCCGTGAGGCGCGGCGACGGGCTGAAAGGGCAGGGGAGTTGCTGTTAAGAAATTGTGGTCCTGACCATCTCGGATCCCCCTGCGAAGAATGGTAGAATTGGGGCAAGGAGACAAGTAATGGCCTCAACACAACCGCTCACGGATTTCGGCCAGCAGGCGGGTTATAAGCCGCTTCCTGATCGAACGCTCACGGAGGAGGAATTCGTCGCTTGGTGTGGTGAAGACACAAAGGCCGAATGGGTCGATGGGCAGGTAGTTATGATGTCTCCGGCGAATTATTCGCATGCAAACTTGACGGCATTCTTGCTTTCATTGCTGAGAACCTGGGTCGAAGACCATGGCATGGGCCTTGTGCTGGGGCCAGAATTTGCGACTCGCCTCAGCCCGCGGAGCCGGCGCGTACCGGACTTGATGTTCATCGCCAAGGAACGTCTGCGCAATCTGCGGCCGACCCATCTCGAAGGGCCGCCCGACCTGGTGATGGAAATCGTTTCGCCCGACAGCGTCGAGCGAGACTGGCGAGAAAAGTTCGCCGATTACCAGGCGGCCGGCGTACAAGAATACTGGATTATCGATCCCGCACATCAGCGTGTTGAGGCATATCAGGTAGTCGGCGGCGCCTACCAAAGCATCGTTCACGACCAAGGTCGCATCGCTTCGACGGTGCTCGCCGGTTTCTTCCTGCGCGAGGAATGGCTTTGGCAAGAACAATTGCCGAAAGTTCGCGACACGCTTAAAGAGATCGAAACGAGTTCCGGTACGTCGTAGCTCGTTGGCCCTAACGGCTGACGAGACCGCTCGCCGGCGGTCTTGCAGCTTGGTTCCACGGCCTGTTCCTTGTCGCCCGACGCCCTTTTCTTGCGTTGGATTGTTTTGCCCGGCCGACATATACTGTTGGATTAACGTTTTCAGCAAATTATGGGAGATTTTCGGGTGTTCGAGTCCATCGCGATCGTGGGCGCTACCGGCGCCGTCGGGGGAATTATTCGTAACCTGCTCGCTGAGCGGGAGTTCCCGTATGAAAAAATCAAGTTCCTGGCCTCGAAACGCTCGGCCGGCCGCACGATCACGTTTAAGGGCGAAACGCATCCGGTGGAAGAACTGACGCCTGAGGCCTTCCTGGGCGTCGACCTGGCCATTGGCAGCACGCCCGATGAAGTGGCCCGCGATTTCGCTCCCTGGGCGGTCGAGCGGGGCTGTGTAGTGGTTGATGAGAGCGGCTATTGGCGGATGGACCCCAAGGTGCCGCTGGTAATTCCTGAGGTAAACCCGGAGGCGGCATTCAGCCACAACGGCATCATCGCCAGCCCGAACTGCTCGACCACCCAAATGGTCGTGGCATTGAAGCCGCTGCACGATGCGGCCCGCGTCAAGCGCGTGGTGGTCAGCACGTACCAGGCGACCAGCGGCGCCGGCGTGGCCGGACAGCGCGACCTGGAGCAGGGGACCCGCAGTCAGCTGGCCGGCGATGACCATCGCTATGAGACGTTCTCCCATCCGATCGCCTTCAACTTGATTCCGCAGATCGGCTCGCCGAAGCACGAAGGCTATACGTCGGAAGAGATGAAGATGGTCTACGAGACTCGCAAGATCCTGGGCGACGACTCCATCCAGGTCTGCCCGACTTGCGTGCGCGTGCCGGTCAGCAATTGCCATAGCGAGAGCATTCTGGTTGAGACCGAACGCAAGCTGTCAGTGGCTGAGGCTCGCGAGCTGTTTGCCGCCATGCCGGGCGTGATTGTCGTCGACGATCTGCCGGCCAAAAGCTACCCGATGCCGCTGAACTGCGACGGCCGCGACGAAGTATTCATCGGCCGCATTCGCGAGGATCTGTCGGCGCCCAACGGCATCGCCTTCTGGTGCGTGAGCGACAACCTGCGCAAAGGCGCCGCCACCAACGCTGTGCAAATTGCCGAGTTGCTCGTCAGTCGGCACAGCGCTGCGACGGCGAAACGCTAGCGGCGAATTGATGCC
>JAICIG010000397.1 GCA_025924495.1 Pirellulales bacterium
ACGCCGAAGACGAACCTGCTCATTCGGGTATGGCGGGAGGAGCCGTCGGCGGCACGCCGGCCGGGAAACGCACCGCGGACCATCCGGGGCATGGAATCGCGCCAGAAGGCGTTCATCGCGGCGATAGCACCATCGGCAGTGATCCGGAAAAGCCGAAACCGCGATAAGCTGTGCCCGACGGGCAGGCAGACAACCAACCTTGGCCGTCTTTAAACGCATGAAGGCGTGGGGGCGGACGTCGTCGCAACGGCCCGGGGACGCGTGCCGTCATGGTAGTAACTGCAGTTGCGGCCCGAAGCCTTGGCCGCCTTCAGCGCGGTTTCGGCCAGTTTAAGCAAAGCAACCGTGTCGGCGCCGTGCGGAAGTTGAGCGACGCCGTTACTTACGGTGACGCTGAGTTCGGTGCCTTCGGCCCTCAACTTGCACGCCGCGATGGCCCGGCGAATTCGCTCCGCTACTCCCAAAGCGTCGTCCAGTTCCGTGTGGACAAGGACGATTGCCAGTTTGGCGTCTTCATAACGGGCGGCCAGATCGAGGTGTGCACGCGTCGCCGTGCGAATGATCTGGGTGATTGTCCTCAGCACCACGTCGCCCACCAACTGGCCGTGCATGCGATTCAGATTCTTGAGATGGTCCAAATCGAGCAACACGAGGCATAAGGAATTGCCCGCCAGGTTATGCTCCGAGATGCGATGACGGAGTCCCTCAAAGAAGCTGCGGCGGTTCAAGAGACCGGTTAGCGGGTCGGTGTTCGGATCGACCGGCAATGACTGCAGCTGGCGAGCCAGCGCCTGCATTTCCTCGGCGCCGAGATTAAGTCCCTTAATGCCGGTCGGCGAAGTGATCGACTCACATTTGCTGCCATCGTGCAAGTGTGCGCAATTCCGGCCGGCTTCGCGTGAAGCGGCCAGCGCCGCCTCGGTCCGTTCGACGAACGAAGTTGCATCGTCGCCCGGCATCGCCTCGGTCACGCCTTCGCTGACGGTGATCTTAACGGGCGTATCATCGACATGAAAAGCTCGGGTTTCGACGGCCGCGCGAATGCGCTCGGCGGCCTCCTTGGCGCCCGACAAGTGCGTGCTGGGAAACATCACGGCGAACTGATCTTCCGAGTAACGGGCGATGAAGTCCATCGCCCGCATGGTTTCGTTAAGTACTTGCGATACGCCGCGGAGCACTTCGTCGGCTGCGTCCTGACCGTGCTGCTCTTGCAGTTGGTGCAAGTTGTCGACGTCGATCAAGACGATCGACAGCGGCGTGTCGAGCTGTTGCCATTGGGCCATGCCTCGCCGCAATTCATCGTCGAAACCGCGCCGATTCGGCAAGCCGGTGACCAGATCGGCCATGGCCACTGCCGCTTGGGCTTCAATGATTTCGGCCTGTTCGACCAGTTTGAGCTTGGCCTGCGTCAGTTGGCTGGTCAGCTCTTCATTGACTTCTACGATTCGCGACACGGCGTCGACCACGGCGCGATCCTTGGGACCCTGACAAGAAGACCGCAGCGTGATCAGCTCCTGGCTGATGGCATCAACGCGATTGAGATGCTGGCCCACGCGGCCCGCCACGTCGCACGTGAGTTCGTGCAATTGGCGCAACGCATCGATTGCCTGCCTGGCGTTGATCGCTTCGGACCGCGTGCTGTTGGCGTCGCGGATCCACCAACCAATCGCAATGCCGCCGACCAGGTCGACGATCAATACGAGCACGCTGATGAGTACGAGCCAATCGAAATGAGTCACGCGAATCGACCTGCCAACGACTTGCTTGCTGGCCGCGCATCGAAAAACAGCACTGCCCCAAGCCGCCAGCGGAGGCGATCGCCCGAGTCATGAGCGCAAGAATCGCCTATATAGTCAGATAGGTTTCTGACGGTAGAAGTCAAACGGCGTCTGGTTGTCTCGCGAGGGGACGCCATTCCTCGGACGTTAAGCTTGGCAAACTCGTCGCGACCTGATCTGCCATCCAATGTTTTGCCGACCTGCCGGGCGGTTTTCGCCGCCGATTTCGGATCACCCGCCCCCCGGTTAGCCAATGAGCCTGGCGACGGCAAATGCGGTCGCGGCCGCGAAGCCGCCCACGGCGACCGTTTGCCAGGCGCTGCGCCACGGCCGCGGCGTAGTGAATCGCCCTTTGATGTAACCAAACGCCGCCAGAGCGGCGAGTGTGACCAGCACCGATCCGATGAGCGCCTGATGGACGGAAGGAAAACCGATCCAAGGCATCACAATATAGGGGGCCAGCGGCACCATGCCGCCGACGATGTAGGAAAGTGCAATCGTGAAGGCGCTGGCGCCGGCCCGCCTCGGATCCGGTTGTTCCAAGCCCAGCTCGAACCGCATCATGAAGTCGACCCATTTATCGCGGTTGCTGCGCAGCGCGGCCACGGCGCTGGCTACCGATTCATCGCTCATCCCATAATCGCGAAAGATTTCAGCCACTTCGGCGGCTTCCACTTCGGGCACTTCGTACGTTTCTCGTTCTTCGCGCGCACGTTCTGAGGCAAAATGCTCGGCATCGGTCTTGGCCGCCAGGTATCCGCCCAGTCCCATCGCAATGGAGCCCGCGGCAATTTCCGCCACGCCGGCGGTGACGACGATGCTGGCTGCGTCGACGGCGCCCGACAGTCCCGCAGCCAGCGCGAAAGGCACGGTCAGGCCGTCGGACATGCCGATGACGATGTCGCGCACCGTGTCCGAAGCCGTGAAGTGTCGTTCGATGTGCGGCGTTTGAGGCATAGGACTACTCCGAACAAATCGTGGAAGGAACGCAAAGGCCGCTGGCCAACCAAACCATTCAGCCGATGACGATGTCGCTCTTTGTGCTTTCGACGATGGCCAGCAACTCGGCGCGTTCTGCCTGGGGCAGTTCGAATCGCTCGAACGTCTGATGCAGGTCGTCGAGGAACGCCTGCCATTCCGGCTCAGTAATATCCAGCTCGGAGTGCGAGTCGCGCATCGTGCGGCCGGTGTAGATCTGCGGGCCGCCGACCGACTGGCAGACGAGTTCCGTCACCAGATATTTGAAGCCGGCGCGCGAAACGCGATGGTGTGCTTCGTCTACTTTGGGGTTGGCGTTCAGCCGCGGATCGTCCATCACGCGGTTCACAAAATCGTCCACGACGGCGGCAATGGCGTAGACGCCGCCTAACCGGTCATACAACGAGGGGCCGGCAGAGTCGGGTTGATCGGCAGAGTTCTTCATTGGTGCTGCAGGGGGGATGAATGTGCGAGGGTGGGTATCGACCTCGGTCTTGTCCGCAATGCTCGTTCTAAGGTGAGCTCGCGAGTGGCGGTGGTCGCGGCGCGTTTTGATGATAGCGAGCGGCGACAACGCTTGCACGGCGCTTGTTCCGTGCGTCGAGAGAGAGCGGTCATTTGCCTGGCGTGGACTGAGCGGGGAGATGCCAAGGGGACGCAAGGCAACAAAGCAATAAAAATTTCTTAGCTGCGTTCCTGACGCTGGCAGGAAATTGGCGTCGCTTATTGCTTGATTACGCGTCCGATTGCTGGCATCATCAGAAGACTATCGCCTTTGCCCGCCGTCCGACCCTTCTCGACAGAACCGTATGGAATCGACTGCCCGCCAACCTCTCCCTGCGACGATGGACCCGCCGGCCCCGCGCGACAAACCGAAATTCGAGGCCCCGCATCCCGGCGTGCCTGAAATGCCGCGCTGGACGACCGGCGAACTGCCCGACGCGCCAAGGTTCACCTGGAAGAACTGGTTCGCCATGCTCGGGCCGGGGCTGTTAATGGGGGGCGCGGCGATTGGGGGCGGCGAGTGGTTAATGGGGCCGCTCGTCACGGCGCGGTATGGCGGCTCCTTGTTGTGGCTGGCGACGATCAGCATCCTATCGCAGGTTGTCTACAACCTGGAAATCAGCCGTTATACGCTCTACAGCGGCGAACCAATTTTTACGGGCAAATTTCGCACGCCGCCTGGGCCGATGTTCTGGCTGTTCGTTTACTTGCTCCTCGATTTCGGAGCCGTGTTTCCCTATCTGGCATCGAGCGCGGCGACCCCGGTCTTCGCGCTCATGTATCAGCGGATGCCGAATCCAAAGTCTGCCGAGGCGTTATTCAACGTCCTGGGCATCGGGATCACCGACAGCCGATTGCTGACGAGCATCGGAGCGGCCATCTACGTGCTCGCCATGGTTCCGTTGATCTTCGGCGGCAAGGTCTACAACTCGCTGAAGGCCGTGATGTCGTTCAAAATCGTCACGGTCTTTGGCTTCTTGATGGTCGTGGCTTTTCTGTATTCGGAGCCCAGCACTTGGCGCGAGATTGCCAGCGGCTTCGTCAAATTCGGCAATGTGCCGATCACTCGCGGCGAGGACCTGAACGGGAATGGCGTGCTCGATCCGGGCGAGGATTGGGACAACGATGGACATTTGGACGTGGTCGAAGAAGAGATCGATGCCAAAAGCGGAGGGAAGCCCGGCGATTTTAACGACGTCGACAAAGACCGTGTTCGCGACGGCGACAACGTCGACAATATTTTCGTGTCGTTGTTCGAAGGTCGCGGTTTTCCGCACATTAACTTCAACATGATCGCCATTCTCTGCGCGATGGTAGCCATCTCGGGTCAAGGCGGATTATCGAACACGCCGCTGAGCAATTACACGCGCGATCAAGGCTGGGGCATGGGTTCGCACGTCGGCGCCATTCCTAGCGTCGTGGGCGGCCATCACCTGCAACTCTCGCACGTCGGCTGCGTATTCGAAGTCAACCAAGAATCGCTGCCGCGCTGGCGACGCTGGTATCGGCACGTGATGCGAGACCAACTGGTCGTGTGGATGCCCGCTTGCTTCATCGGGCTGGGCTTGCCGAGCATTCTGTCGGTGCAGTTCCTGCGGCGCGGAACGCAGGCCGATAATTGGACCGCAGCAGGCATGACGGCCACGAACATCGGCGAACACGTCAGCGGTATTCACGGCGAAATGTGGGGCAACTTCTTCTGGTTCATGACGCTATTTTGCGGCTTGCTGGTTTTGGCTCCGACAGCATCGAGCACGGCAGACGGCGCCATTCGCCGCTGGCTCGACGTTTTCTGGACCTCCAGCCCCCGTCTGCGCCGCGTCGATCCCCGGGCGATTGGCAAATTGTATTTCGGCGTGCTCTGCTGCTATGTCGGCCTGGGCCTGGTGATGCTGTTCTTCGTTCCAGGCGGATTGCTGTTGACGATCGCCGGCAACTTTTTCAACTACGCCTTGGGTTTCAGTTGTTGGCACGCTCTGGCGGTGAACGTGACCTTGCTGCCGAGCGAATTGCGGCCCAACTGGTTCATCCGCATCGCACTGTTTCTGGCAGGTCTGTTCTTTATCTTTGTCGCCGGACTGACGAGTTATACGCAGTTGGTGAGTGCAGGCATTTTGAAATAACGCTACGAGCAATCTCGTCGATTTCGTCCGTCTCATAGCGGTTGAGCGAGGCTCCTCTTTAGCCCCTGGACCGCTCGCGTATCGGCGGCGCCATGCGGGAACGCCGCCTTACGGCGATGTAACGGATCCCTGGAAAGATTTCTCGATACTCGTTGGGCTCGCCGTGGTTTAAGTCATTTAGAGGGTCGCGATTTGGCCCTCGTTAACCACGGGACGTTAACCATGTTGCCCGCGACAGGGCCTGCGGCGGCTGTTGATTCGATTGCCGCCCTCGGCGAGACGAACGGCGATTTGATTCGGCTCGAGTTGCTGCACGAGCTGTTTGAACAGCAAGCCGACTTGCGGCCGGAACAAACGGCGGTCGTGTGCGGTCATGAGTCGCTGACCTACGGCCAGTTGGAACAGGCCGCCAACCAGTTGGCATGGCGCTTGAGGTCGATAGGTGTTGGGCCCGGCGCCTTGGTGGGCCTGCTGCTGCCGCGGTCGATTGACGCCTATGTCGGTATGCTGGGCATTCTCAAGTCGGGCGCGGCGTATGTGCCGATCGATCCCGAGTGTCCCGCCGAACGCGTCGCCTATATCCTGGCCGATTCGCGCGCCCAGGCGCTCGTCACCCATTCGGAGCTGGCGGCGCAGCGCGAGGGATTCACAGGCGCGGTTATCGAACTCGATGGCGAGCGCCAATTGCTTCGTGAACTGCCGGAGGACCGCGTATCGACTGCCGATAGTGCGGCGGCCTGGCGAGAACTTTGTTATGTGATTTACACCTCCGGCACCACAGGAAAACCTAAGGGAGTCGAGATCGAGCATCGCAGCGCTTGCCATCTGGTGCGCGCCGAAGGCCATTTGTTCCAGGTTCAACCCGACGATCGAGTATTTCAAGGTTTTTCGCTGGCATTCGACGCTTCGGTCGAAGAGGTCTGGCTGGCCTGGTTTGCCGGAGCGACGCTGGTCGTCGGCACGGCGGAAATGATTCATTCCGGGCCGGCGTTGGCGGGCATGCTGACCGCTTCAGGCGTAACTGTGCTTTCGTGCGTACCGACCTTGCTGGCGATGCTCGAAGACGACCTGCCAACGGTGCGGCTGTTGATCGTCGGCGGCGAAGCGTGCCCAAGTCAACTCGTCGAGCGCTGGGCTCGCGGCATGCGGCTAGTCAACACCTACGGCCCAACCGAGGCGACGGTGATCGCCACTTGGACCGATTGCCACCCCGAGCGGCCTGTGACCATTGGCCGCCCGTTGCCGAATTACCAGGCTTGGATCTTGGACGAGAACATGCAACCGGCGCCGATTGGCCAGCCGGGCGAATTGCACCTGGCCGGGATTGGATTAGCCCGCGGCTATTTAGGCCAGCCGGAACTGACACGGCAGAAGTTCATCGATCATTGTTGTTCGACAAATGGCGGCGAGCCGCTGCGGCTCTACCGGTCAGGAGATCTGGCGCGATTCACGCCTTCCGGAGAGATTGAGTTCCTCGGGCGGATCGACTCGCAGGTCAAACTGCGAGGGTTCCGCATCGAACTCACGGAGATCGAGTCGGCCTTGCTCGAATATCCGACGGTGGCCGCAGCAGCAGTCGCCGTGCGGCCGAACTCGGCGGACATCGATCAATTGATTGCTTATGTCACATTGCGAGGCTCCGGCGTCCTCGATGAGGCCGAACTGCGTAATCGGCTGCGCGAGCGATTGCCAGTGTACATGGTTCCCGCGTTGGTCGAGACGTTAGCGGAGCTGCCGTTGCTGCCCAGCGGCAAGCTCGATCGGAGCCGCTTACCGGCGCCGCGCCAGCGCGACGTCGGGCAAATACTGCTCGGACGAGCGCCGCAAAACGACCACGAGCGAGAATTGCTCCACTGCTGGCAAGAATTGTTCGCACCGCTGCCGGTATCTCTGGCCGACGATTTCTTTCTCGATCTTGGGGGCCACTCGTTGCTGGCGGCCCAGATGGTTTCGCGATTGCGGAAACAGCCG
>JAICIG010000398.1 GCA_025924495.1 Pirellulales bacterium
CCAAAATCGCGTCTCCAAGGCGTCGCTGATGATTCCGTTGGACGACGAAGATTTCAAGGGCTTCTAAGCGAGAGGATGAGTCGACGGGATGAAGGATGAAAATGGGAGGAGGAATTCCCACTTCCGTTCATCCTTCATCCTGGTCGACCTGAGTCATCACAAAATACAACCATGAAGTCCGCTACGTTCGAACAATTTCGCAAGCTCGTGTATCAGCAGAGCGGCATCGATCTGTCGTCGGGTAAAGAAGCCCTGGTTCGCGGCCGGCTCGGCAAGCGCATCCGCGCTCTCGGCCTGGCTGACGAGCAGGAATATCTGGACTATGTCCTGGACGATTCTTCAGGCGACGAGATGGTGCAGTTGCTCGACGCGATCTCCACGAATTTCACGCACTTCTTTCGCGAGCCGGACCACTTCGCCTTGTTGGCCGATTTGCTTCGCAACTGGGTCGACAGTGACGGGCAGCGACGTTTTCGCATCTGGTCGGCCGCCTGTTCCAGCGGCGAAGAGCCGTACTCGATTGCCATGACGGCTGCTGAGACGGTCGACAACGCGGGCGCAGGCCGCTGCGATCTGCGAATTCTGGCCACAGACATCTCGACTCGTGTCTTGGAACGAGCTCGCTGCGGTCAATATGCGGCGCAAGCCGTCCAAGCGGCTCCGCCGACGATGCGCCAGCGATACTTTCATCGCTTGCCGCGCGGCGATGGCGACGCGTACCAGGTCGTGGACGCCATGCGAGAACTCGTGACATTTCGACGGATCAACCTTTCGACGCCCCCCTTTCCCATGCAAGGCCCGTTCGACGTGGTGTTTTGCCGGAATGTCATGATTTATTTCGACAACGTGGTGCGCAACCGGCTGCTCGCCGAAATAGAACGGCTGTTGCGTCCGGGCGGGTATCTGTTCGTCGGGCATACCGAAAGTCTGGCCGCGCTCGACACGCGCTTGAAGCCGATCCAGCCGTCTGTTTATCGGAAGGGCTCGTGAACATGAAACGTATCGTCGGCATCGCTGAGATGATCGTTTCAGACGATCCCGAAGACGTGCTGATCACGTATGCCTTGGGACCCTGTTTAGGAGTCGCAATTTGCGACGTGGCGGCCGGCGTTGGCGGGCTGATTCATTGTCAACTGCCCACCGCAAAAAGCGATGCCGCCCGCGCCAATGCCTGTCCGACGCAATTTGTCGACAGCGGCGTCATGGCGTTGTTCGATCGCTTATTCGAGTTAGGGGCGCTCAAGCAACGGCTGGTGGTCAAAGTGGCCGGCGGCGCCAAGGTGATGGATAACTTGAACGTGTTTCAAATCGCCGAACGCAACTACACGATCCTCCGCAAGTTGCTTTGGAAAAACAATCTGCTGATCGAGGCCGAGGAGGTGGGCGGTTCGATTCCGCGCACCATGAGCGTCCACATCGGCAGCGGGACGGTGATGATCCAGACGGCGGGTTCGGAGCATGAACTGCGAAAAGGCAGCGGCTCGAGTCCGCCGGTTCGCACGTCCAATACCGGCGCGCTCTTAGCGGCTAGCACGACTTAATCTCTATTCATTGCAGGAAATCATGATGTCGCACCGCATCCTTGTCGTCGACGACTCAGCAATGACTCGCCGCGTAATTCACAAGACGTTGGCGCTCGCCGGGCTGGAAATCGGGGAGTTCCACGAAGCGCGCGATGGCGCCGAGGCGCTGGAATTGCTCGGCAGACATGCCGTTGATCTGATCTTTACCGACTTGAATATGCCGAACATGGCGGGCGACGAATTGTTGGCTCGGATCCGGGAAAACGATTCCTGGGATAACGTCCGCGTAGTCGTGATCTCGACCGAGGGAAGCCAAACCCGCCTGGCGGCGATCAAGAGCCAAGGAGCCGCGGCCATCCTTCGTAAACCGTTCACTCCCGAACAAGTCAAAAGCGTGATCGAACAGATTCTGGAGCCCAGCCTATGAATGTCGCATCATTGGACGCATTGTCGGACGTTACTCAGGAAGTGCTGCGAGCCACGGCGTTCGCCTTCGGCGATCCTTGTCCCGCGACAGAATTGCCCGATTGCAGCTCTTCATTGCTAAGAGCCCGGCTGCAATTTCAGGGCAGCGTTTCTGGAGAGCTGCATCTGACGGCGCCTGCGGATTTGTGCGCGGTGTTGGCAGCCGACGTTCTCTCGGAAGATGCCGACGCGATCGGCCAGGACCAGAGCGAGGATTCGCTCAAGGAACTTCTCAACGTGATTGGCGGAAACTGGCTCACGGCCGTGTACGGCGACGAGCTGGTGTTCGCCTTGTCGGCTCCCCAGGCCGAAACAATCGGCGCGGCGGAATGGGACCAACTCCGACGCGACTCGAGCGGCGTAGGCCTGGTCATCGACGAGCGACCTTTGCTTGTCAATCTCTGCTTGTCGTAACAGGGGACCGTTCGATGATCCGCGTATTAATCGTCGACGATTCCGCCATGGTGCGGCAGATCTTTAGCCAGGCATTGGCGAAAGATCCCGAATTGAAAGTCGTCGATACCGCGCCCGATCCTTACGTTGCCCGGGACAAAATCATCGAGCACCGACCCGACGTGGTCACGCTTGACGTGGAAATGCCGCGCATGGACGGTTTGACCTTCCTGCGGAAACTAATGCAGCACCATCCGCTGCCCGTCGTTGTCGTCAGCTCGTTGACCCCACAAGGCGGACGGTTGGCGCTGGAAGCGCTGGATAGCGGCGCCGTGGCGGTGCTTTCCAAGCCTGGTTCGGCATATACCGTCGGCGACATGTCGGTCGAGTTGATCGATACGATCAAAGCGGCGGCTCGAGTCGACGTGCGCCGTTACCTCGGCCGCGCGCAGAAGCAGCACCCGCAGAAACGGCTGGCGCTGTCATGCACGACGAATAAGGTGGTGGCGATCGGCGCTTCGACGGGGGGTACGCAGGCGCTAGAGACAGTGCTATCTGCGTTGCCGGCCAACGCCCCCGGCACAGTCGTCGTGCAGCACATGCCGGAACACTTCACGCGCGCATTCGCCGACCGGTTAAACGGCATATGCGCGGTCGAAGTGCGCGAAGCAGTGGATGGCGACAGCGTGACGCCCGGACGCGTTTTGATCGCCCCCGGCAATCGTCACATGCTGCTTCGCCGCAGCGGAGCGCGGTACTACGTTCAAGTGAAAGACGGCCCCCAAGTCGGTCGCCATCGCCCGTCGGTCGACGTTCTGTTTCGTTCCGTCGCGCGATATGCGGGCCGGAATGCCGTGGGGGCGATCCTGACTGGCATGGGCGCCGACGGCGCGCGCGGAATGCTGGAAATGCACCAGGCCGGGGCGATCACCATTGCCCAGGATGAAGCAAGTTGCGTGGTTTACGGCATGCCCAAGGAAGCCGTAAAGCAAGGCGGCGTCGATTTGTCGCTTCCGCTAGCCGAGATCGCTCGAGGCGTGCTGCAGGCGGCCGCCGGGGAGTTAAGGCAATGCACGAACTGATCGCTGCCTGCCCGCAACATGCGCGCATGTAGCACGCGTCACCCTCCGCAAGCAAGACCGCCCCTTTCGGCTGTAAAGGCTGGCAACGCGGTTGGCCGGACACTTACGATCAGGAGGCGACCCGCATTCTCCGAGCAAGTGCCCGATTTCGTGCATCACCACAGACAATAGATCGACTCCGTTCGCCGCGGGGACGCCTCCTTCGGCGCCCAGGGACGAACCTGGGCCAAGCAAAAACCCTGCATTGTCGCCAGGAACTCGATCTCGCTGAGCCAGCCGCGGCCCGCGGCATTCACGTCGGCTGCGACGCGGTCGCCCCAAGCCGCCCTCAGCGTCGCCGGGAGCGCCCAGCGGATGATGTCGAATTGGGCGCCGCGAAAGTCTGCGCTGCGGTGAACGGCCCGCCAAGGCTACTGGGGGCCCGCCCGCGGTAAATCCGTTAGCCCTTCGGAATCCGATGTCCTCACAAGCGGGAAAGTCTGAAGAAAACATGCCATGCCACGTCTCGGGATTTTGCGGGCGCTAGCGCCGGCGGCAATTCGATGACGTCTCGGCTTCTGAAGCTGGGGCCGTTGGTCACACTGGCCGCGGTCGCACCGGATTTACGGCAAAGCCCATCGTACCACAGCCGTTTAGGCTGGTTGCCGTCGAGTCCTCGCGGGTCATCGGTCCGCTCGCCCGCCGCTTACATCGCGGCGCGAATGCGTCATAAAAAATATCCCGTGCCGCTCTTAGCGCTTTGAGGAGCCAGGTCGATTGCAGTGCGTCAGCGTGAAGGGAGCGAGGCAATGCCAAACGGGCGGCGCAGGCCGCCTGCAGCCGCAAGCCGGCTATCCGGGAAGGAACGCCGCGGTTTGCGATTGCCAGGCGGCGGCGTGATGCTCGGGGCGACGAGCCCGAGCCGCCGGGTCGCGAGCCCGGCGGCTACCGATTCAGCACCAACTTGTCAAAGATCAGATCTACCGCCGTCTGCTGACGTCGTCATCTCAGCCGGGGCGCCCAGACTATCCGGGCAAAGCAGTTTCATTTGAATTGCTGGCAGTCATACGCAACCAAACGAACCGCGAGTCGTTTGACCTCGCCTCCAAGGCGTCGGCGACCAACGCCGCAGTCTGCGGCCAGACTTGGGTCACTGTAATCCGCCGTTGTTTCCTCAATCGCTGCCATACGCTTGTTGCTGCATCGCGTGAAACGCACGGAGCGCGAGCACCAACGCGTAGGTCGTGGCATGTAGCGCGTCGTCCTGCTGGGTCTCCGGATGGGAGTATCGCACCGTGCGGGAGTTGTCGTCGTAGACGGCGATCTCTGCCGCAAATTCGTCCAAAAAACTTCCGCTCTCCGCCAGACAGGGAAATATCATTTGTTGCTTCTTGATCCGTGAGAAGACGACGCCAATCCAAGCCGAGCGATTCACAGTCAACTTCAGCAGCACTCCTTCCTGACGCGGCGCATGATCGGACGTCGAATAGAGAATTGCGTAGAGGCCGCGGAGGCGCAGCCGCTGCACGAGCATGCGGTTATACACGTGACCGTTGCCGCCGCCGTCGGCGGCCACTAGTTCCACTCGGAATGACGTGCAAAACCGCACCACGGCCTCAAGGATGCTATCGGGCTCTTCGGTCGCCGCCAGCCGTTCGAAACGACAAATTCGAAAGCGAAAATCGTCTTCCATGTAACCCAGTGCGACTACGGTCCGTGAACGCTCGCCTCCACCCCAGTCGATGCCGACGATGAGCTTGCGCCGCGCTTGCGGTGGAATGTCGTCGAGCGAATTTGCCATTGGACGGTCTCCGCAGCAGGCCTCCAATTCCGCGCGCGTCACGACGTGCTCGCCGGCCGTCGTCGGCAGGCCTAAGACCTCATTCTTGAATTTCGCCAAGTCGTAGCTGTGCCGGCTCTCGAGAATGTCGTCGTAATTCAACCAGGGAACCATGGGATGACAAATCCAAAATCCATCGCCCCACGTCGATTGCATGTTGCGCGGGATCCAACGGCCGCGCCGCGGATCAACGTCGCCGCCGCAATCGGGGCAGATAATTCCCTGCGGTCCCAGACAGTGTTCATCGAATATTACGTTTCGGCTGCACGCCGCGCAAGCGACCGTCCACTCGTTTGCCGTCGAGAGCCGAAACATCGATTCAAGATGGTTGTCGATCGACTTCGGCGTGCCGGTGAGAATCGTGCGGCGGTTCTCCGAATGGCTGAGCGTCTCTTGCAACACCGGCAGATCGCCCTCGGCGATGTCCTGAAACTCGTCGACCAGCAGCAGATCGGCGCTGAGCCCGCGGCAAGCGTCGCCCGAATGGTAGGCGGCGCGGAGGGAGAGCGTCGAGTCGTTCGCGAACCGCAGATTCATGACCGGCGGACGCCGCGGGTTCCGACCCAGCAGCCTACGGCGAATGAGCGGGCTTTGTTCCACCGCCGGCAACAAGCGGAGCTTGCTGAAAGTCTGGGCCTGCTCGGTCCGCGGGCAAACGAACAGCATTTGGATACCCGGGTTTGTGCAGGCTTCGAACAAGATCGTATTGACCAGCAGCGTGCTTTTTTCGGTTTGCCGCGAACAGCGGAGCACCAGATTGCGCCGTTGGGCAGCGTAAATGGCCGGCAAATAGGGCCGCCCCTCAAATGAAATCGGCTTGCGATTCAGCACCACGAACTGCTGGCAAAAGGCCAACTTTCCCACGATCGCCCTCCTTGGCGACAACACGTGTCCGTACGTTCTACGACAGTCGCCGGCCTGCCGCGGCGCCCGGGCCGGTTCAGCCTCACCGGGCTAAGACCGGCGCCGGACGCCGCGGTTAGCCAGCTTGCAGGCCGTTAGCGGCCATCCGAGTTCTCGTCGCGCGTCCGCGACATCAGATTGGCGATCTGTTCGTCGGGCAGCAGCGGTTCCAGCAGATTGGCAAGCTCGGGATGCGCTCTCAGAATATCGACAAGCCCCGGCTGGTCGAGCCCCGCCGGCGCCCCGCTCCCCCGCTTCCGCTGGTAATACTGCAGGATCGTGGCATAGACGCCGCGGAACGAATTGGTCTGCCGGACGTCGATCATTCCCGCCATATTCAGCGGCACGAGCTGGCTGAGAGCCGCCAGACAGTCGTCTTCGCTCGCCGCACGCGGTTTGCCGCGGCCGCGCGAAGAGGCGCTCTGGGCCGCGCCGCCGTCGCGCGACGGACTGAGCTCGGGCGGTTGGTTGTCGCCCGCAACGGGCGCGGTCGGTTCCATCATTTCACTCATGTTTGTCTCTCCTATCCGTCGTTCGAGCGCTCCTGCTGAGGACGTTCCTTGCAGGCGAGTCGCTCTGATCGGTTGAAACGCATTCGCATCAACAACTGCGGTCACCGTACTGATTTACATCACAGGCTCCTCGGCCCTTGCTTGGCGATCTCGCCGCGTCCGCTCACGTCAACCGCGAGCGCCTGTTGCAGGCGGGATCGCGCTGTCGAAGCGGTGCAATCCGGCGAGCAGTTCCTCGACTTCGGCTGATTCGATGGCGCTTGTGATTTTGACTAAAATGCTGCGAACGGTGGCCAGGCGAGGCACGCCGATCTGCTCCGCCAGATTTCGGGCGCTGATTCGTGGCTGGCCGCAAACGGCCAGAATGGCCGCGAACCATGTCGACAAGGGCAGCGGCGAGCGTTCCATGACGGTGCCGGCCCGCAGCCCCAACTGAGCGCCGCAGCCCGCACATTCCCAGCGGCGCCGGCGCCTCAGATAATGATACTTCTTTTTCGAGCACCGCGGGCAGCGGCGAGGATTGGCTTGCATTCTGCCCACGAGATATATTTCGCACGCCGCTTCCTCGTCGAACA
>JAICIG010000399.1 GCA_025924495.1 Pirellulales bacterium
GGGCAGGATGAAGCAGGCTGCCAGGGAGCGGCGCGATCGGATCAAGGCATATTTCATGACAGTCGGGTTTCCTGGGAGAAACGAAGCGTTGTTAGCACAAGCGAACGTTTGGCGATGAACGGAACCGAGGCAAAACCGGCGGGCTGCCCGTTGCAATAAGGATACGTGGCCGGGTCGCACTACCGCCGCTGCAACACGGCGGCAGCTTGCGCGAGATCATCTTTAACTCGTTAAATTGTTGGTTGTTGCGCTAAACCAGTCAAGCAAGAATTCGCTTTTGACACGCGGGACGCTTGCAGCTATGCTCTCGCCCTTCACGCTTGACGGCTAATTGGAAGTTCCGGCGGACGAAGGGACACGGATGTCCGCATTGCCGCCGGGAGTTTGCCGTCAAACGCGAGTGCCGCGATTTTGGGGGATTCAAGCTCGACGGTTCAGACGAAGGCCCGCTGGGCCTTCGCCCTGATATCGTGCGACTTGAGGCGCTTGCAGCGTGTGGATGCGCATGGAGGTGCCAGCTTGCTCCCGCGACGTAGCGTGTTGGTCGTCGATCCCCTGGAAGAGACCCGAGAAGTGCTGCGAACGGCGCTCGAAAGCCGTGGCCTGCACATTCTTGCGGCGGCCGAAGCCGAACAAGGCTTGGCCTTGGCCCGCGAGCATCATCCCGACCTGATCGTGCTCGATCTGGAGTGCGAGGGGGGAAAAGCCGCCGCCTGCGGTGAATTAACCTCCATTGCCGAAGAGACTCCGGTGGTGCTGCTAGGCAGCGCACGGCGAGCGCCGGGCAAGGCCTGCTCGGGGCAGTTCGTCTCCAAACCCTATCATTATGCTCCTCTGATTCGTAAAATCGAGGAGCTGTTGGCAGAGGCCCGACAGCCCGCGACTCAAGCAGGCTGATTGCCTGCGCTGGGTGCGGTGGCGTCCACGGCGGGCTCCAGGTTTAAGGATCTGTGACCTTAACGCCGTGGCAAGGAGCCGCCAGCGTGCCGGGGCGGAGCCAAGAAAGTGCCCGTGAGACGCCTGGCAGGCGTCGTCGACAAGCCAGTGTGCTCGCATACTGACAGAAGCTTGTTCGGCGGTTGCCGGAAGAGCGATCGCCGGGATTTTTCAGGGTTCTTCTGGCACGCCGGCCGGCAAGGCTGCACTCGGAGTCGAAACCGTGCCTTCGTTGTTCGTTTTTCGCGGCAATAATCAAGGCATGCGCTTCGAGCTGGAATCCGAGGTGCTGTCGTTGGGCCGCGAGTCGAGTAACGACATTCAGTTGCACGATACTGAGGTTTCGCGCCGCCATGCCGAGCTGCGTCGCAGCGACAAAACCTTTACCGTGACCGATCTGAATAGCTCGAACGGCACGTACGTTAACGGCAAGCGCGTCCAGGGCCATCAACTGGCCAACGGCGACGAGGTGCAAATGGGCGGCACCGTCATGCTGTACACATGTCTGGGCGACGAATCGACCGGCGATCTGGCCGACAAGATCGACATTATCGCCCGCCATCAACCCGGCGATCGTTCGCGCATCGTGCGGTCAATGAGCCAGGCCGAAGGGAGCCGGATTCTGGCCGACGATTCGGCCGCAGCGGCGAGCCCTTGGCTGGCTCGGGCCCGCAGCAATCTACAGGTCATGTATCGCACGGCGCTGGCCGTTAGCCACACGCTCGATATCGACCAGTTGCTCAATCGCATCATGCAATTGATCTTCGAATGGGTCGAAGCCGATCGCGGTTGCATCATGCTGGTCGATCCGGAGACGGGCAAGCTGGAGCCGAAGGTCCGCCGGAATCGCAAGGGAGTGAAGTCCGAGGATCGGATCACGATCAGCAAGACGATTCTCGATTACGTGATGGAGCACAACGAAGGGGTGTTGACCAGCAACGCCAGCGAAGACGATCGCTGGAACCCGGCGGCAAGCATCCTGCAGCTAGGCATCTGCGAAGCGATTTGCGCTCCGATGCAGGGCCGCTACAACATGGTCGGCGTGATTTATATCGACACGTCGATCTCGCCGCAGCGAGTGATCCAGCAGCAAGAAGCCGCCAAATTCACCGAAGAGCATTTGAAGCTGATGATCGCCATTGCCCATCAGGCGGCGCTGGCCGTGGAAGACACGCGTTATTATTCGGCCATGGTGCAGGCCGAACGACTGGCCGCGGTCGGACAGACCATCGCCACGCTCTCGCATCATATCAAGAACATCCTGCAGGGCATTCGCGGCGGCAGCTTCCTGATCAAGGAGGGCTTGTCGCATCACGACGAAGCCATGGTCGGCAAAGGCTGGGAGTTTGTCGAAAAGAACCAGGAACGCATTTCGAACCTGGTCATGGACATGCTCACCTTCAGCAAGGAACGCGAGCCAGAACTTGTGCCATCCGATATGAACGAGGTTGCCGCCGACGTCGTGGAATTGATGACCTCGCGCGCGAAAGACAAGCATGTTGAGCTACGCTTTGTTCCTGCGTCGCCGCTGCCGACCTTGACGTTTGATCCCGAAGGTTTGCACCGCGCCATTTTGAACGTGGTGACCAACGCCATAGACGCCTGCGAGCCGGAGGCCTGCGAGCCCGAAGCCAGCGAAGGCGGACAGGCGGAGGCGCCGAGCCCGCGACCAGGTCTCGTGGAAGTGCGCGTGGAATACCATGCGGCGGAAGCGCTGGTGCGGATCGTGATTAGCGACAATGGCTCGGGCATTCCGCCCGAGGAGATCGAGCAAATCTTCTCGCTCTTTGTTTCGCATAAAGGCAGCCGGGGCACGGGGCTAGGCCTGCCGGTCAGCCAGAAGATTATCAAGGAGCATGGGGGCCGGATTCTCGTCGATAGCAAGGTCGGGAAGGGGAGCCGTTTTACGCTGGAGATCCCCGCCGTGCTTTCCGAAGGATCGACGCCGAGCGCCAGGCTGGATGGCAAGACGCTGGTTTAGAACGGGCGAGCCTTAACCGCGCCAACCTGCCGGCCGGCCGACGAACGGGTTCGAGTTCTTTTCTTCGCCGATGGTCGTCGGCGGTCCATGGCCGGAAAACACCAGCGTGTCGTCGGGAAGCGTGAACAGTCTTTGATGAATGCCTTTCGCGAGGCGTTCAAAGCTGCCATCGGGAAAATCGGTGCGGCCGATGCTGCCGGAGAACAGCACGTCGCCACCGAAAACGATGACCGGCTCGGCATCGCGCAGCACAAACACGACGTGGCCGCAGGAGTGGCCTGGAATCTCGTAGACGTCGAAGTCGAAGCCCGCGGCGCTATAGCGATTGCCATCGTCAAGCAAGCGATCGGCTGGCGGGCTGGTCAACGGCAGCCCGTACTGCGCCGACAGGTTGAGCCGGGCGTCGGTCAGTTTAGGGGCATCGCCCCGGCCGATGACCAACGGGCAGTCGGGCCAACGCTGTTTGAGAGTGGCATTTCCGGCGATGTGATCGGCGTGGCCATGGGTCAGCAGGATCGCGGCCGGCTCGAGGTTCTCACCCACGATAAAGTCGATGATTTCGCCCGGCTCGAGTCCTGGGTCGATCACCAGGCAGTCGCTACGGCCGGGACGGCAAAGGATGTAGCTGTTTTCTTCGAACGGCGCTGAGACGACGGTTTCAAGCTGGATTTCGGCGGGCATTACAAACTGGTCTCGTCGCCTGTATGAAGTTTGGGTAGTTTACGGCAACTTAAGGGTGGTGCGCTAGTTGGGACTGCTGGATGAATTAACAGCGGCCATTGTAAATTCCGCCAGCGCGTGTGGCGATACATACCAATGCCCGTCGTGTTCCCGCGCGATGCGCGCGTTCGACGAACTGATCTTAACGGCTCATCCAGGCTTAAGATAGGATTGGCGGCCGAAAGCAAACCGCGGGCAATTCGTCGGGGGCACGTGAGTTGCAACGAGCCGCCGGCACGATCAACTACGCGAGCCAAAGGCTATTGAAGGCGATCTCCAGGACGCGGAGATCGGATCGCAGGCCCAGGACAGGGGCCGTTCATAATGGAGGATGAATGAAATGACTTTCCGAGCCTCGGTTCCACGTCCCTCGGGCCTATTGACGCTGGTGACGGGGTTCGCCCTGACTGCCTCGGCGATGGCGCAGAACTACGCCGACCCTCCATCGATCTACAACCGTCGAACCGCCGAAGCCCCCGCTCGACGCCCGCAACGACCGGCCTATCCTGCCAGCCCTGCACGCACTTATCCGCAATCCGCCCACAGCGCGGCCGGTAATACCAACCTTGGTCAGCCGGCGCCGCGACAACTTTATCCGCAGCCGCAGCCGCGGCAACCAGATTTGGCCAATCGGCGCCCGGTCAATCCGCAACCGTATGGGCCTCAACGCTACGCCGGGCAACAGCCTTTGCCGCGTTCGGCCGCCGGGGCTCAGCGGCCGCAGCCGATGCGCGATGAGAACGTCATGCCGGCCTTTTATCCCGCTCCGGTGAGCAATCCGCCGGCGGAAGCGGCGACGTCGACCGAGAAGGCCCCCGCCATCCCCGCTCAACTCGTGCCGGTTCCGGGCGAACATCAGCTATTGCCGGCAGTCCGCTGGGCCAAGACGGGCATCGCCAAACTGGAGAAAATCCAGGATTACTCGTGCACAATGGTCAAACGCGAGCGAATCAGCGGCACGCTGGGCGAGCACGAGTTTATGTTCGTCAAGGTGCGGCATGAGCCGTTCAGCGTGTACGTTTACTTCCTCGGCCCCGCTCGCGTGAAAGGCCAGGAAGCGATCTTCGTTCGCGGCAAGAATGACGGCAACATTCTGGCTCATCCGAACGGATTGAAAAAGAAGATCGTCGGCACCGTCTCGCTGAAGCCCGATAGCATGCTTGCCATGTCGGGCAATCGCTATCCGATGACTGAATTGGGTTTACGGCGGTTGACGGCACGGCTGATCGAAGTTGGCGAGCACGACTCGCAATTCGGCGAGTGCGAAGTCAAAGTCACGCCCGGTGCGAAAATCAACCAACGCGATTGCACCTGCATTCAGGTGGTTCACCCGGTCCCGCGTCGGGAATTCCTGTTCCACCTGGCCAAGATCTATGTGGATTCAGAATACAATCTTCCGGTCCGCTATGAAGCCTATGAGTGGCCGCAAGAGGCCGGCGGCGCTCCCGTGCTGACCGAAGAATACACTTACCTCAACCTGAAGTTCAACAATGGCTTCACTGACAAGGACTTCGACCCGAACAATCCCGACTACGACTTCAAATAGGCGCGAAACCGTGGCGGCGACGGTAGTCGGGGCCGTCGACTGAGATAATCATTCAGGCGTCGCAGGCAACACTCTGCGACGCCTGCTTTGTTGAAAGCTGCCGGGTTGGCGATCTGGCAGTTGCCTTACGGAATGACCGCCTGACGCTTGGCTTCGCCTGTTCGCTTCTCCACCGAAGAAACTACGGTGCCGGGCCAAGACCGGCGACGCGTAAGATCGCGACCGGCGCGGTTGCAAGGAATACGGTCGAGATGATTCGCCCACTGGCATTCAGTGCGATTGATCCGCCGGCATTTTAACGCCGGATTCGGCTGGGCAGCGGACGGTCGGCGATCGGGTCCGGCTTTACTCGGTCGCCTGGCAACATCAGCTCCATGCCGGGAGATAGGTAGTTAAAGTCCTCGCCCAACCGGTCCTGGTTAAGTTCGTAGATCTCCTTCCAGCGGCTAGCTTTGCCTAATTGACGCTTTGCAATGTCGAACAGAGTGTCCCCTTCGGCGACAAGATAGACCTGTCCGCCGCGAGCTGCTGCCGGCTGTGACGCGAGCATCATGGCGCCGTTGCGACGCTCCGGACCCTTACGCGGCTTTGGGCAGAGCTGCGGATAGTTCTGCTGCAGCACGGCGACATCGGGGATCGCGACTTCGTCGCCGACATCCAGCAGGTCGGGGTTGGGGAATCGCTCGCGATTGAACTCGTGCAGCGCTTGGAAGTATCCCTCGCTGCCATAGACTTTCTTCGAGATGGAAGCAAACGAGTCGCTTGCTTGCACCACATAGGCGCCGTTGGAATCGCCAAAATCCTGGCCGTCCTCCAGACCCGAGTTGTTTCGCAGGTCATCGGCGTCGGCAGCCGAAATGTCTGCGTTGTCGGCCCTCCCCTGCCGCGAAGAAACGGGAGAGAAGGCGGGCGCCTGCTTGTTTCGGTACCCTTGGCCAAATGCCGGCGGGGCATTTGTCTGGTCGTCGGCAATTTCTTCGGGAGGCGATTGCGCAATGGGCGCTAATTCCACCTCTGCAGCGGAAGTTTGCAATCCGCCCGCCGAGCGATTGGCAAGACGCGACGCGGCGGGAAAGGGATCGTTCTCCGCGAGTTCAGCGGGGCCGCTCGCATTCTCCTCGGGCGCCTGTTCCTCGGCGATGCGGTATCCGTCGCCCGGTTGGCCCATTTCGCGCTCGGGCTCTCTCACATCTGCTGCCTCAGCCGGATCGCTGATCGCCGGATCGGTATTTGCGCCCTGCGGTTCGTCGCTTGCAACCGTGTTTTCACCATATCGACGGCCGAGCGGCGCCGCGTTGAAGTCAGTGTTCATGCCGGAGCGCTGCCCATATCGATCCGTCGGCGGCGCCTGCTCCTCCGGCACCATTGGCTCTTCCGTCAGGTCTTCACTGGGCGCGCCAGCTTCCATGGGGGACGACCAGCCGTCCCGACCACCGCTTTGGTCGCGAGCATCGTCTGGCGACTGATCCCTTGTCGGGACATTTACGCCAAGCGTCGGAGCGCGGCCAAAGCTGGGCGCGGCCGGCTCGCGTCGCTCAAATGGCGCTTCCGTTCGCCCCGTGCCGCGCTCGGTTTGCCCCTTTTTTTCTTTAGAAGAGCTTTTGTCCGACGACGACTTTTTGGCGACGGCCGGCGTTGGCTGGGGGGTGCGGAGCCGCACAAACAGTACGCCGCCGAATACGCAGAGCAACACGGCGATAACCGACAGTCCGATTTTGACTTCTTTTCCCATCATCAAGGTCTCCTCCATGAGACGAATGGCGTGGCATGCGGCAATTTTGCGACGAATTGGCAGTGAAGAATCGAGGCCTTACCGGTAGGCGGGATCTCGGGCTTCCAGGCGCGCCGCCCGCCAAGCCAACCTCAGGTCATCATAATGTTTCAGTCCGCGAGGCCACTCGCAACTTAGCGCTGCGAGCTCGCGGGTTGCGAGCGACTTCTTCTTCCGATGGGCAGATCGGTTTGCGGGTCAAAGTCTGATAGCGGGGATCGTCGCGAAAGGCTTCCTTCACGCGGCGGTCTTCGAGCGAGTGAAAACTGATGACGGCTAAGCGACCGCCTGGACGCAAGCAAGCAGGGAC
>JAICIG010000400.1 GCA_025924495.1 Pirellulales bacterium
GAAACAGTTCGTTCTGGCAAAACCAGCGTTACCGGCCCCGGGAAGAGATCGGTCAGTTCAAATCGCGCCGCCCCATCTTCAATGCGGACAGCGCCATGCAAAATCATGTCATAACCGATGCTTCGTAGCCGGAGAGGATTGCGATAGTCGACGTGCACGGCCTGCGTTGCGTGATCTCGCGGCAATTGATCGAGCTTTCCCAGAATCTGCCCTTTGACATATAGCGCGGGGCCGAGCCGCACTTCCAGATCTCGGGTCCCAGGCCGTAGTTGTTCAAGCAACTTGACGGCGTGCTGACGGGGGCGAACCAGCACGGCGTATTCGCAATCGTCGCGCAGCGTATCCAATGCGAATCGTCCCGCCTCGTCGCTGGTTGCCAAAACGATCGAAGCAGCCATAGGGTCGCGAGGATCCTGCGTCGTATCGGCGTATCCCTCGCGCCTGACAAGGTAGAACTCGGCCCCGGCGATTGGCTTGCCGGTCAGGCCATCAACGAGGCGGCCCGTCGTCGGGCGGGCATGCTTCAAGCTCCAACTCAGAGTGGCATCGCGCCGCAATCGCTGCTCGCGACGTTCGAATTGATAGCCGCCGCCCCGCACGTCAACCGTGATCGGCCAATCGGAGCAACCGCTCAGCGTCACATATCCCTGAGCATCGCTGGCGAGATGTGCATGCTGAGGATGAGGATAACCCGACGAGCTTTTCCCGTCTCGGCTGGGCAGGTTGTAGAGGAGTCTTTCTAAGGCGATGCCCGACGCCCCTTCGCCGTTCTCATTGACAAAGCGGATTCTCGTTGAAAAACCTCGATCAAGCGTCAACTCGACATTTTCAACATCGCCATCCGCCGCATCAAACGGTCCCGCAAAGGTCGTCGCCCATCCCGGCGCCCGCAGGTGCAAGTAGACTCCTTCTGCTTTGAATTCCTGGGAGAAGTGGCCATTTTCGTCAATCACAGCGCCATCGGCGCCGGTGTAGCCCGGGCTCAGAACCGCAGCATGGAGATGCAACTTTTCTGGCAAGGGCGACCCATCGGCCGTGCGTACGGCGCCGGCGATGCGGAAGGCGGGCGGCGGCGATTTCGGCCGCTCTTGCGGCTGGGCGTAATCGCGCTCGATTTGCTCAAGCTTTTCGATCCGTTCTTCGGGCGAAAGCCAACGGTCGGCGGCTTCGATCACGACTTCGGTCCCTCGCTCCAGCCCGACAAGCAACGCGCCTCCGCCGATCAGCAATCCGGCCAGTGAATACCAAGGGAGTCGGACTCGCGGAACCTCGCCGGGCGTGACGATCCGCCGGACCCGTTCCCAAAGCGTTCCTCGCCCTGACCGGCCGTCATAGGCTTGGGCTGCAACCGACCACGGTCGCCAAGCGGCGTATTTTATCTCCGCTTGAAGCGACCCAGTGCATGCTGACTCGGCGCATTCAACCAGACTGCGAGCGACCACAATCGGCTCGCCCGACAGGAGCACTGCCAAAGCATCGCAGCACGCTTCGCGCTCAATACGAATTCGCCGGCTGATCCACCACATCGCCGGATTAAAGAACAAAGCCGCTTCGATCAGCAACTGCCCCAAGTTAATCAGGTAATCGTAGCGACGGATGTGAGCCAGTTCGTGCGCCAAGACCACGCGCAAGTGGTCGACCGGCAGCCCCGAGAGAAACGAAGGGGGCACGAGCAAGACGGGCCATAAGGCTCCCAGGACCGCAGGAACACTCACCGCCTCGCAGGACTTCACCTGCACACGCCTCCACAACCCCAGCCGCCGTCGCACGTCTTCCAGCATGTCGTTGAGCGCCGGCGAATCAAGCGGCGTCGCCGAGCGAACCAGGTGACGCCCAGCTCGCACGGCGAGCACGAGGCGTGCGAGCATTAACAACATCCCGGCGAACCAAAAGGCCGCAACAGCGAATGGCCAGAGGCCAAAGGCGCCGACTCGATCGTTCCCGGCGGCGTGCATCTGGGCGGTCGATCGCTCCGCAGATCGGGCGCCGCGAGCGTTATCTTGCCAGGCATCGCCAAGGACTGCTGGCGAATCAAATGCGGAGAGCCGGTTGTTTGTCGCTCTTGCCTCGCCATCGCCCGTTGTAATGTCCGATTCAAGCGCACTTGTTGAGGCCTGCTGGCCCAAAAGCGACCAGGTAAGCGCGGGCATGATCATGACCATCGCCAAGGCCGCGAGCGAGCAGCGATAGCGAGTTTGAGGCCGAGCGCCGTTGAGCCAGCGCAGCACCAACCACAGCCCGGCAGCTAACAGGCTCGCTTGCCAAAGCGAATGCAATAACACGGCAGCCAGCCGAGCCGCGAATTCCGGCAAGAGCCAATCAATAAAGGCGAAGGGGATCGAGTTCATGGGCGACCTTTCTCGAATTCATCCAGGAAGCGGCGCACTTCCTCAATCTGCTCGGCGTCCGCCTTGGTCTCGGTCAGAATTTGCTGAACGGCCGCCGCAGGATTGCCGCGAAACAGCTTGCGGACCATGCCTTCCAGCAGCGGGCCGACAACCCGGCCCTGCGAGACCCCCGCGCGATACACATGTGCCAGGCCCGTCCGCTCGCGCTGCCGTTTGACCAGCCCCTTTTTCTCCATGACCTGAACCACCGACAGCACGGAGGTATAGGCCCGGCGCTTGCCATCCGGCAGCGCATCGAGGATTTCCCGCACGGTCGCCGTGCCGCGATCCCAGAGGATGCTCAGGATCTGCAGTTCCAAATCCGAGGGCTGTTGTTTGGCCTTGGCCATGGCTTTCGACATCCTACTGTTCCAACAGTATCTACTGTAATTACAGTAGTGTCAATCGTGAACTGAAGGTTTTTGCGGGGTGTGAGACCCGGCTTGGCCGAGCGAAACGTTATTTCTGAACTTTACAGCATTGCATGGCGAGCAGCCACGTCGCCCGACGGGCGTTGCCGCGACGGAATCCGCGGCCGAAATGGCGCCTGAAGCTTGCAAGCTGACCGAATCCAAAGACCCGCCCTGCGTCGAAACATTGGAGGCTGCCAGCGCGGAGGTGCGGCGATTTTGCGACGGCCGTCCGCTATCAGACTCCGGCGATCGACCTCTAGGACAAGCGAGAACGCTTCGGACTTGGGCGCCAGCCTAATAGTGCGCCTTCGTCATTGCTTGATCTGGACGGATAGAATCGCGAGCAGCGACGAGAGCGACTGAAACTGTACCGCAATCGCCTTGCTTATCGCGATGAACGCTGAGCTATGATGCGGTTGCACTTCGTCCAACCTGTCGGTCGAAGCATGTTGGAGATGTCAGGACGATGCCAACTGGCCGCGCGGTTTGCGACCGGTCCGATTCCCTAATTCTCTCGTCGGTATTGAATGGTCTCCCGACGCAACTAGGGGCAGCGCCGCGTCGCTCAGCTGCCCTGCACGTACTTCGTCAACGTACGCCTTCCGCCGCGATTTTTTGGACCAGCGTATTCGCGTCGCCATAGGCGAGGCCGCCGGCGCGCACGAGGAGAGTGGTCGCCTCCAATCCGGCGCCGTGGACCTGAATCAATTCGCGAGCGAGCGGGACGACGTCCTCGGCAGCCAGCTTTCTCCAGTCCGGACGTCGTCGTTCCGTTGGAGCAGCAATGCTTACGTGCCTTCCGAGTTCTGCAAGCGTCCGTCCGATCGACGGCCTGACCAGAGGACCATGGCCGCTGAGCCAGGTAATGCGCAGAACCGAGGGGCTCACAAGCCACAGCGGATAGAAACATCCGCTGCGAACTTGCGTCTTGCGGAAGGAATGGCCATTCGATTTCGGCTGGGACCTCAACTCATTCAGGGCTGTTTTCAACTCGTCCGTTTGTTCATGAGTCAGCCGGATCTCGAGGAATTCGTCTTTCCAGATGGTCGACCCGCCGACGTCGCCGTAGCTGCCCGGGCCGACCAGTTCGGACGGAGTGGCGTATCGCTCCGTGTGCCTGCCGACCGTGCTGATCTCGCCATATTCGAATCGCACGACCGAGGCTTCCATCGAGACTTTGTCGCGGTACGAAAGCAAGTTGAGCAACAGGCTGTCGGACCCAATGTACAGCAGCCAGTTTGTGGCGCGGAACATCGCGGCCAAATCCCGCAGTAGCAGCAGGAGTATGAAGCTGGCCAGTGCGGCGCCCGGCCAGAGCAGCCATGGTTGATTGAACTTCCAGCCGAGAACTGGCGGAATGGCCAGGATGACGCAGAAGACAATGGACCGCACCACCCCAGCCAGCCGAGATTGTCGGCACCACATTCCCGGCGTGTCGGTCGGCAGTTCGGCGACAGGAAGGATCGTCATCAGCTGCGCTCTCAACGGCTTGGCTTCGAGCGGATGCTCACCAGCCTTCGCACGTCGGTCTCAAGTTGTGGAAATCCCGCGTGATGATAACGGCGAACGATCCGGCCCTGCTGATCGATCAGGATGACGGCAGGGACAGCATAGATGCCGTAGGCGTCGAACACGCTCTGTTCGCCTGCACCGTCGAGCGCCAGCGGCAGCTTGGGAGGATTTCCATCAAAGACATCCTGCAGCACGGGCTCCATTTTGGCCTTCACCTCCTCCATCGTACTGAGACTGGCGTCGTGAACCGCCAACACGACCAACCCCTGGGCCTTGTACTTATCGCGCAACTTCACCAGGTCCGGCTTATGGGCATGGCAGATTGTGCAGTAATAGGCGAAGAAATCCAATACGATGACCCGCCCGTGCAGCTCTTTGAGCACCAGCGGCGGCGTGTTCTGCCAGCCGATGATCCCCGCGAGTTCAGGCGCAGGCTTTCCGTACAGGGCGGTGGACTTGCTGATCGGCAGATCAATCTGGCCGATGTCCAGATGCTGCTGCTTTTTGGCGATGCTGACTTCCCGCGACAGCCCCTTAAATGTGGCGCCGAGCGTTCCGACGGCGCTGCAGTCGAGCCGGTACTTGCCCGGCGGCAACTGCATCTCAAACCGTTCGCCCTCTGCATTAACCTCATTCACTCGCTCCTTTTCCGGGAGCGTCCAGGCACTGACAATCGCCCGTTCGATTCCGCCACCGTGCTCCTTCCACTCGGTGCTGACAATGCGACCTTGAACGCGGCATCCTTGCAACGCCGCTTTTTTTGCGACGGGAACTTTGAAAACGAGCCCGTCACATCCGAGCATGGCGACAAGCCCGACTGCCGTGGATGAAAGCCGCCAGCAAGTCCGTATCGTTTGCCATCGCGCCGAACCATTCATTGTGCCGCCCTTTATGACCGAAAACGCTTCCTGGCCGCCGCTGCCAGAACACTCTGTGGTCTATGCCGAACAACCTGTATTCGCCCGGTTGGCCCCAGAATTTGTTGCCGAATGATTCCTTTCGTCCGGCGGGCCACAATTCTGGACAATAAGGTCTTGTTATCTCCATTCGGTCCCGATATACTTATAAGCAGACATGCCCGAGAACCCCGCCGCCTTGGCCTGCCAGGCCTTTCTTCAGGATACGCCCGATGAAAGCCGCACGCATCTCCTTTCGGACCTCGCCATTTTTTACTCGCCGGCAGATGCCGAGAACGGCCGCAGCCGGTTATTTGAGCTGGCTCGCCGCGACGGTCTTGTCGGTCACGGCGGCTCGCGCCGATTTACCGTACGAACAAGAACCGATCGATTACCTCAAGGCGCCGGTGCATGACCCGGTGGCGCGCTTGCAAGAGAAGCTCGACTCGGGCGAAGCGAAACTGCAATACGACGACGAGCGAGGCTATCTCCCTGCAGTGCTCGAACAGTTGGGCATCTCGCCCGCCTCACAGACCCTCGTGTTTTCGAAGACCAGCTTTCAACGGCAGCGAATTTCGCCGCGCAAGCCGCGGGCCGTGTATTTCAACGACGAGACCTATATCGGCTTTGTGCAAAAGGGCGAAGTGCTCGAGGTCTCGACCGTCGACCCGCAACAAGGCGCAGTTTTTTACACGCTCTCGCAGCAACCCGTCGAGAAGCCGGCCTTCATGCGGCAGACGCACGACTGCCTGCAATGCCACTCGTCTTCGAAGACTGAGGAAGTGCCCGGCCATTTGGTGCGCTCCGTCTATCCCGATGCAGGCGGGCAACCCGTATTCAGCGCCGGCACATTCACCACGACGCATGCCAGCCCTCTGCGCGATCGCTGGGGCGGCTGGTACGTGACGGGCGAGCATGGCCAGCAAACGCACATGGGCAATGTCACCGTCACCGATCGGCAGCGTCCTGAAAATCTCGATCGCTCCGCCGGCGCCAACCGAACCCGCCTTGAAGATTTGATTGATACTGCGCCGTATCTCTCGCCCTCCAGCGATATCGTGGCTTTGATGGTGCTCGAGCATCAGACGAAGATGCACAACTTGATCACCGCCGCCAACTATCATGCCCGGTTGGCGCTGCACTATGAGTCCGGTTTGAACAAGGCCTTGAACCGCCCGGCCGACAGCATCTCGCCCAGCACGGCGCAGCGCATCAAAAGCCCTGCGGAAAAGCTGGTCAAGTACCTGCTGTTTTGCGAGGAAGCGCCGCTAACCGAGCAGGTCAAAGGAAACTCGACTTACGCGGCGGAATTTTCGTCGCGCGGGCCGCGAGATTCGCGCGGCCGTTCGCTGCGCGATTTCGATCTGACGCGACGCATGTTCAAGTATCCGTGCAGCTACGAGATCTATTCAGAGGCCTTCGACCAGCTTCCGCCATTGGCAAAGCAGCATGTTTACCAGCGGCTGCGCGAAGTGCTCTCGGGCGAAGACCAAAGTTCCGATTTCGCTCATCTGTCGGCCGAAGACCGCCGGGCGATTTACGAGATTTTGCTGGACACCAAGTCGGATCTCCCCGCCGATTGGAAGCGAACGTAACGATTGCTCAAACCGATCGTGCGGGCTCGGCGGGCCCGACCAGCTTGGCGGGCGGCCGGCCGATGAGAATTCCGCACATGCCGCCGCGCTGGGCGACGTTGACCACCTGCTTTTGCGACGCCCGTCCGACGATGCCCAGCCCATAGCGCGTCGGGGCAAAGCCCATAACGGTGTGAAAGGGCTCGACATGGACTTCCCCTGCCGTGCTGACGACGGGAAATTCGCCGGCGGGAATTCCCGCCAAGCGCTGCACGACCCACGCCTCGGGATCCTCCAATGCGACGCTCAGCAAGCGGTCCCATTCGGCTTGCGTCAGCCCGTGGCCCACGTAACCCCGATCGCCGCCGTACGACCGGTTCGGCTTCAGCACCAAACGCTCGTGATCTCGTCGAGCAAAATCGACCAGGTTGCCTCGCTCGCCATGCGGCAGCGTCGTTTCGCGATTGGCCAGCAATCGC
>JAICIG010000401.1 GCA_025924495.1 Pirellulales bacterium
TCCAAACCATTGATTGAATCCCGGCGTTTCCGGCCCCCGGCCCTGGTCAAGTAGCTGCGCTTCTTGCCCGAGGGCGCCGCGTGCGCCGCCCTGTTGCACGCCGCCAGGAAGTCCGCCGGTCGCGCTTTCCGCCCCCAGTCCGCTGCGGCGAGCAGACCCGGCAATCCAGCGGCTGCCGTTCCAGCGCATCCAGCCGTTGTCGCCTGCCCAATACCACCATTGGCCGTTCTGATAACGGTATCGCCAGTCGCGCTCTTGGCGACGTCCGGGCTGAACTTCTTCCTCGCTGGTATTGGCCGCCTGGCGAGGATAGGCGACTTTCGTCGCATCGGCGGCTCGGGCAACGCCTGTCTGCCCCCACGCCAGGGAAAGACCTAAAGCGAACAGGGAAAATGTGCGATACATGACGATTTCTCCGCGTCTGCGCTGCTCGCCTAATCGGTAGGCGGAACCGATCCGCGCCTTGTATCTATCAAAGATCGGTCTGCCCGTTCGTCCGTTATTATAGAACCCTTTCGAGAAGCGATATTTAGGATTTTATCGATCGCTCGGGATTGCTCGGCGCCAAAACCGTGCGGCCGAGTCGGCCGAGGAATTCTTTTGGGATGATGAACCGGTCCGTCAGCGTTCGTTGGCTAGTCCCCAGGCCTTTAGTTTTCGTTGCAGCGTGCGGATGGAAATGCCGAGCAGCCCGGCTGCATGAGTGCGATTGCCCTGAGTCCGTTCGAGCGCCTGCAAGACAGCCGCCTTTTCCAGATTTTCAAGCGTCGTCGCTTCACTCGAAACAGCGCCGGCTTCCTCGGCAGCGCCCGGTTGCCCGAGGTGCGAGGGAAGATCTTCGAGCGTTAAGAAATCGCCTTGCGCCATGACCACCATGCTTTCTACGGCGTGCCGCAACTGGCGCACGTTGCCTGGCCAGGCGAACTGCTCCATAAATCGGAGCAGATCGGCGCTTAATCTTGGCTTCTTGCGAGCATTGGCGCGGCAACATTCTTCCAGAAAATGATTGACGAGCAAGGGAATGTCGCTGCGCCGCTCGCGTAGCGGCGGGAGATCGATCGCGAGCAGATTGAGGCGATAATAAAGATCGTCCCGCAGCCTTCTGGCAGCCATGAGTTCGTCGAGGCCGCGGCTGGTCGTGGCAATCACCCGTACGGAAACCGCGCGTTCTTGCGCTCCGCCGACTGGCGTGACCCGCTGCGTTTCGAGCGCGCGCAGCAGTTTCGCTTGGATTCCCGGGGGGCAATCGCCAATCTCGTCGATTAAAAGCGTGCCGCCTTCGGCCCGTTGGAATACGCCGATGTCCTGGCCCGCGCCGGTCGCATGCCCAAACAACTCGGCTTCCACCAATTCTTCCGACATGGCGCAAAGACTGAACGCTACGAACGGCTCGTGTTTGCGGCGGCTGGCGCGGTGAATCGCCTTGGCGACCAGTTCCTTTCCCGTTCCCGATTCGCCGAGAATTAGCACCGTGCTGTCGCTCTGCGCCGCCCGCTCGATCCGCACGAAAACGTCGCGCATCGCAGCCGACTCGCCGATAAGTCGCTCGTCGGCCGTCCCGTTGGCACGGTCGTTAAGCGCACGCTCTTCGAGCAAGCGACTGACAAGATGAACAAGCTCCACCGGATCGATGGGCTTGGCCAGATAGTCCTTCGCGCCTAGTTTCATGGCGGTTACCGCCGAATCGACATCGGCGTAGGCCGTGACCATGACAAACGGCGTTTCGGGACGCTGCGCCTTCCATTGCTGCAACAAATCGATGCCGCTCTGCGAACCCATCTTCAAGTCGGAAATCGCCAGATCGACGCGCTCGCCGATGTGCGACATCGCTTCCGCCGGTTCACGCGCCGTGATGACGTCGTAACCTTCCAGGCTCAACAGGCGAGCCATCGCTCGCCGTTCCGCGGCCTGGTCCTCGATGACCAGTAACTTAGGTCTTTGATTCATGCAACTGTCCCCTGCTCGCGCCGGCGCCCGCTTCAGGCAACCACACTCGAAATTGGCTGCGGCCGCTGTGACTACCTTCACAATACACCGTGCCGCCCGCTTCTTCGACAAATTTTCTCACCAGCGCCAGACCGAGTCCCAGGCCCGACAGCTTGGTGGAGTAGAAAGGTTCGAAGACCCGATCGCGCTGCTCCGCCGGAACCCCGGGCCCTGAATCGGAAACCAGAATGCTGATCCCGCCGGGTTCCGCTCGCACGCCAATTTCAATCCAGCCGCCACGACCTGCCGCCTCTCGTGCGTTATTGAACAGGTTCAACAACACCTGTCGCAGGCGAGAGCCGTCTAACCGCACATACACGGTTTCGGGAGGAAAATTAGTGCGAACCTCGATCTGCTCCTCCTCCATGACGGAACGTAAAAAATGCAGCACGGAGAGAATCTCCGCCTGCAGCGCGATGTCCTCTTTGCAATCGGCGCGGGCGGGCGTGAAGCCAAGCATCTCGCTGATCAGGCTCTCGACGCGTTCAATCTCGTGCAACGAATCCTGCACCATGCTGGCCCAATCTTCTCCGCTCAACTGTTCCCCGCCGCCATAAGCTCGACCAATAATGTGCAGATTGAGGCGAATGGCGTTGAGCGGGTTGCGGACTTCGTGCGCCAATCCGATCATAATCTGGCTCAATTCACTCACGCGCCTCAAATTGGCGTTTTCGAGGTTTTGCCGCAGCGCCGCCGTGCGCTGAGCAAGATAGTAGAGCGAAATTGAAGCGAGCGTGACGACCAGCACAATGCCGACGATGACCGCGGTCCAGCCGTTGATGATCCGGCCGTAGACCACATGGAAACGCTGCTCGAATTTGGCCGCATCGAGGCCGGAGTGGTACACGGCCACCTTGCGCTTTTTCAACATGATCGGCACTCGCACGTCAAACGACCGCCGACCGCCGGTCAAAGCCGGTTCGCTGGTTTCGACGACGTCGTCCGCAATTTCCGGCAGCGCCAGATCGTACCACTGCTTCGCCAGCAGCTCGCCTTCGTGCTGAGGCCGGGTGTGGACGAGAATCCGCCCTTCCAGATCGACGACCGCGCCGTAAGAACGTTCGGGCTGTTTGGGCAGCACTTGCATCCAATGCATTTTCAGCCAGGGAACCCACTTCGAGAAGCGGAGATTCCGCTTGGCGCCTTCATTGAGCAACTCGCCTTCGATATGGCCGACCGTCCGTTCAGCCAGCGAACGCAAGCGGTTCATCTCCAATTGCAGCATCGTCGCGCGAACTTGAGAGAAATCACGCCACGCGCCCCAGACGCCTAGCAGGATGATGAACAACAGCGCGGCGGCGATGCAAAAGAAAGAAGCGACCGTCCGCCGCAATGCTTGTCGGCTGGTACGAGGCGGAACGAAAGTTGGAGCCGGTGTTGCGGCAAACATGAACAGCCGGAATGGATTGAGGCGCCCGGCGGTTCGTAGCGAGCCGACGGCGGCGGCGAGAAATCTCTCAGTGGCTTAGCCGCGTGCCAAGCCGATCGCCGCCTCATTTAAAAATACCTCGCAACCGCCGACGACCCAAGGGCAGCTTGCTTGCCGGCTACCGCTTCGGCCCCTCCGGAAGAATCAGTTCATTGACCTTATTTTCGGCGACCTCGGGGGGCGGCTCATCGGTCCATGATGGAATCGGCTGTTTATCCGGCGGATACAGCGTTTCCATCGGTCCCCACACTTCGTCGACGCTGTCGGTAAACAGGTCGCCGATCAGCAGGTCAGTGACTTTACCCTTCAAGTGCGGGTAGGCGCGGATGAACTTGCCAAAGCTGAAACCGTCATAATACTCGCAAACCAGCCGTCGCATGCGATCGATGCCGCGGTTGAACATCGGGCCCCAATGGCCCAGCTTCGCCGCGGAAACGTCGCCTGTAGCCAGGCCGTCAGCAATGGCGTCGGCGGCCAGCTCGCCAGATTTCAACGCCAGCAGCACGCCCGACGAGTACAGCGGATCGAGGAAGCCGAAGGCATCGCCGATGAGCACCCAGCCTTCTCCGGCGACTTGCTTGGCGCGATAGGAATAATCCTTGGTGGCGAAGTAACCGGTACGGCGCTCGGCGGATGAGATTCGCTGTTTAATCGCCGAGCAAGCTTCGACTTCTTCTTGATAGGTCTGCTCGTGGCTTCCGCGCCCTTTGAATAGGTAATCGAAGGGAGCCACGACTCCGACGCTCACCGTGTCGTCGTGCTGCGGAATGTACCAGAACCAACCCTTGCGATCGGCGGTTTGCACGACTAGCGTGCAACCTTCATCCCGCCCGGTGTCGCGGTAAGCGCCTTTCCAGTAAGTCCAGATCGCTCCCTTGTTCAAGACGGGGTCCCACTGGCGGAGCTTGAAGCGGCTTTGCAGCATGGCGCTTTGGCCGCTGGCATCGACGACGACTTGAGCATGAACGTCGGCTTGAGAACCATCTTCCTTTTGAATTCGCACGCCGACGGCGCGCTCGCCTTCAAACAGCACTTCCAGCACGCGCGTTCCCTGATGTAAATCCACGCCCTGCTCGGCGGCGTTCTCGAGCATCATCTGGTCGAACTCGCTGCGAATGACCTGCCATGTCTGAGAGCATTCGTGTGGCTTGTTGTCCCAGAAATAGAAAGGCGCCGAAAGCTTGCCCGCAGAATTGACGAACTGCACGCTGTACTTTTTGACGAAGGGACTGGCCTTCATCTTGTCGAGCATTTTCAACCGCGTGAACACCCAATAAGTCTCGGGGATCAGCGATTCGCCGATGTGAAAGCGAGGAAAACGTTCGCGTTCGAACAGCTTGACGCGATACCCATGCTGCGCGATGAGCGTCGACGCCGTGCTGCCGGCCGGGCCGCCGCCAATGACCACCACGTCGGTCGCATTCTGATCTTGGGCTGAAATCATGCAGATCCTCCTGTTCTCATTTCCAAACGCAATCTGATTCACATCAGGTCAACGCCCCTGGCGACAAACCGCGGCAAAGGTCAGCGCCAACTGCTGTCAGAGTCTTCGTGCGGCTGCCTCGCAAGCCGCAATAGCGCCGTCAAGTCGCTGAGTTCCTTACGCGACAGATGTCCTAGTTGCCGTTGATGACAATCTCGGATCGGATCGCGCAATTCTCGCAACAGCGCAAGCCCGGCCACCGTAATGCCGACGTAGACCACGCGGCGATTGTCGGCAGGGCGCTCGCGCTCGATCAACCCCCGCAGCTCCAGTTTGTCGAGCAGGCGCGTGATATCAGGCGCTCGCGACACGAGCCGCCGTGCGAGATCCAAGGTGCGGAGTTTATCGGGGTGTTCGCCGGCAAGCAGCCGCAAGGCGTTGTACTGCTGCGGCGTCAGGTCGTAGCGTCCGAACAGTTCTTCCTCCAGCGCGCGCAGACGATCGTAGGTGCGCCATAAGGCGAGAAAGCCTTCTTGCTCGGCCGAGTCGAATTGCCCCTTGTGACTTCGGCGTTTGGGCTGCAAGGTACTCATGAATGGAGACTTCAGTACTTTGGATGCTCGTCCGGTCGAGCGCCGCGAGTTCACGCGGCAAATCGACTGCGGTTCCTCGCCCGCAGGATATCCTTTCAGACAATAGTTGTCTAGACGATTGTTATCGGGAGAGCCCGACACCAGGCTGCCCGGAAGAATTATGGGCAAGACCCTGCTTGCTTCATGCCCCGGCTGCTGGTTTAGCGCTTGCGAGCACGGCTGGCAACTCGCGGAGATCGAGATTGCCGCCTGAGAGGATGCCGACGACCGTCTTGCCATTTAACTGGCCGCGCAATTTAAAGGCTGCTGCAGTTGCTGCGGCTCCCGCCCCTTCGGCCAGATTGTGCGTTTCTCGCAGCAGCAGGGCCAGCGCTGATCGTATTTCGCCGTCCGAGACAAGCACGATGTCTTCGACGTAGCGGCGGATTAGCTCCAAGGTCAATTCCGCAGGAACACGGGTGGCCATCCCTTCAGCGAACGTATTTGGCGGGCCGCCCTCGATGATCTTGCCTGCCGAAAACGAGCGAGCCACCGCCGGGGCGCCTTCGGCCTGAACGCCAATGACCCGCGTCTGCGGACTCCTTGCGGCCGCTACAAGCGCCGTTCCGCAAATGCCACTGCCCAAGCCGATCGGCACGATGACGATGTCGGGCGATGGCAACTGATCCAACATCTCCAGGGCATAAACGCCGACGCCCGCGATCAGATCAGGCTCGTTCGCTGAATGCACATAGCGCAGTTTCAGTTCGCGCGCGAGCGCTTCGCAATGCAGGCGAGCCTCGTCGAAGTCTTCGCCATGTTCGACGATCTCGGCCCCCCAAGCACGCATCGCGGAAAGTTTGTCGGGATTGTTTTTCTGCGGCACGACCAACACGCACCGCACGCCAAATCGCCGGCTGGCAAACGCCAGCGATTGGCCATGATTGCCAGTCGTGCACCCGATGATTCCTCGCCGCTTCTCTTCGTCGCTCAACCGTGAGACGAGATTGATTCCGCCCCGGACTTTGAAGGCCGTGGTCGGCGTATGATTTTCATGCTTCAGATAGTAGCGGCAGCCGAGCAATGCCGACAGAGACGGCCACTCGTAAAGGGGTGTCGGCGGAACGTAGCGATGTACGATCGGCGCCGCAGCCTGGACGTCCTCGTAGGTCGGAAACCGCATATGGCTGGCCTTCATTGGCGCGCCTCTTTTGCCGCCAAAGCGTTTCCTTCGTGTGGCGGGCCGAAAGCGAAAGCGCAACTAAGCGCGATGGATCTTCTCGCGCCCTTCTCGGACATCCTTGGTGGCATTACGAGTGTCGATGACCAATGGCGCGTGGCGGACGATGAATGCGTAGTCATAGGCGCTGTGGTTCGTGGCGATCAAGACGCAATCTTGCCGCTCGAGAAAATCCGGCGTCAACGCGCTGCTTTGCATGGCCGGCAAATGATAGTGCCGCATGTGGGGCAGTTCAGGAATGTGCGGGTCGTTGTAAGTCAACGCAGCGCCGCGGGCGAGCAGCAATTGCATCAGGGCGAACGATGGACTTTCACGCGGGTCGTCGACGTCCTTCTTATATGCCGCTCCCAGCACGCAAATTCGGCTGCCCTTGACTGGTTTGCCGCGATCATTGAGCGCCGCTGCCAGCCGATCGACGACGTAATCGGGCATTTGCGTATTGATTTCGCCGGCCAACTCGATGAATCGAGTCGGCACGCCGTGCTTGCGAGCGATCCAGCTCAGGTAGAACGGGTCGATCGGAATGCAGTGCCCGCCCAAACCGGGCCCCGGATAGAACGGCTGAAAGCCAAATGGTTTCGTGGCGGCCGCGTCGATCACCTCCCA
>JAICIG010000402.1 GCA_025924495.1 Pirellulales bacterium
AGGTCCGCCCTTGTTTGATCCGCTGGCGGCGATCGCGCAGCTTAGCCGCATCTTTGACACGCTGGTTTTGCAGGCTGGTGATGGGAGCGGCGGGCATAACTTTACTATAGCCTGCCGCCCGATGAACGGGCCACGGCCTGAGCTCGAGGCAATGGCCCGCCGAACGGCATCACGTCTGCGCCTATTCGCGCGGCCGTCGTTGCGAGCCTTTCCGATGGGGCCGATAGCCGACCGCTGCCTTGGAACGAATGTGGTCCCCCTCGCGTTGTTCGCTGATCTGCCGGTTGGCCGCCTTGCGGCGCTTATCGAGGGCCGCTTTGGGCGGCTGTTCGGGAATCAGGCAATCGCAGCCGCTGCCGATCAGGTCCTGGCGGCCCGCTTGTTCCAAAGCGCGACGCACCTCGAAGTAGTTCTCGGGCTTGAAGAATTGCAGCAAGGCGCGCTGCAGCTTCCGATCGCGCAAATGCCTGGCAATATAGACCGGCTTATTCGTCAGCGGATCGATGCCCGTGTGATACATGCAGGCGGCCAGGTCGAAGGGGCTGGGAATGAAGTCCTGTACCTGGTCCGGCTGATAGTGGTTCCGCTTCAAGAATAAGGCCAGTTCGATCATCGCGTCGAGGTCGCTGCCCGGATGACTGGCGATGAAGTAGGGGATTAGATACTGCTTCTTGCCGGCCGCCTTCGAAGCTTTTTTGAAGGCTTTATCGAAGCCGAGAAAATCGTCATTGTCGGGCTTCTTCATCAGGGCGAGCACGCCCGGATCGACGTGCTCGGGCGCCACTTTCAAATGACCGCCGACGTGGTGCGTAGCCAGTTCGCGCATGTATTCCGGGCTGCGGCGCGCTAAGTCCATGCGAATGCCGGAAGCCACGAAGACCTTGTTCACGCCCGGCTCCTCGCGAGCCTCCTGCATCAATTCGATCAGCGGTCCGTGGTCGGTGCCCAACAATTTGCAAATCGTCGGATGAACGCAACTCAACCGCCGGCAACGGGCTTCGACCTCGGGTCGAGTGCAGCGCATCTGGTACATGTTGGCGGTCGGTCCGCCGATGTCGCTGACCACGCCGCTGAACTTCGGATCAGCCGCCATTTGACGAATCTCTGACAGCACCGATTCTTTGCTGCGGCTTTGAATGATGCGGCCTTCGTGCGCGGTGATCGAACAGAACGTGCAGCCGCCAAAGCAGCCGCGCATGATCTGCACCGAATCCTTGACCACTTCAAAAGCGGGAATCCGCTCGTCGCCATAACTTGGATGCGGCCGACGCGTATAAGGCAGGCCATAGATGCGGTCCATCTCATCCTGCCCCAGCGGCAGCGCTGGCGGATTCACAACGACGGCTTCGCGATCATGAAATTGCACGAGCCGTCGGGCATTATGCGGATTGGTCTCGTGATGCGAGATGCGCGTCATCTCGACGAAGGCGCGCTTGTCCGTGGAGACCTGATCGTAGCTCGGCAGTGTGATCGTCTGTTCTGTTGGCGGAGTTTCGCTGGCGCCAAGCCGATAGGCCACTCCCCGCAAATCTCGCAAGTCGCGAACGGTCTCTCCCGCGTGCAGCCGTCGGGCGATCTCGACGATCGGCCGCTCCCCCATGCCGAACACCACCAGGTCCGCCTTACAATCGAGAATGATCGGGCGGCGAACCTTGTCGCTCCAGTAATCGTAATGAGCTATCCTGCGTAGGCTGGCCTCGACCCCGCCCGCAACAACCGGCACGCCTTTGTACGCTTCGCGAGAGCGTTGGCAGTAGGCCAACGTCGCACGGTCGGGCCGCCGGCCAATTCGCCCGCCGGGGCTATACGCATCGTCGTTACGGACTTTGCGATTGGCCGTGTAGTGGTTGATCATCGAGTCCATGTTGCCGGCGCTCACGGCAAAGAACAGCCGCGGCTTGCCGAAGGTCCGCCAGGGCTCGCACGAGCGCCAATCGGGCTGGCTCAGAATCGCCACCCGAAAGCCTTCCGATTCCAGCAGGCGGCCGAGCAAGGCCATGGCGAAGCTCGGATGATCGACATAAGCGTCCCCCGTCACGAACACCACGTCGACCTCGTCCCAACCCCGCTCCGTCATTGCTGCACGGGTCATCGGCAGCGGCTTCATCGGCGCCGGCGCGCGCGCAGGCTGGCCAAGAATTGGCAATGACAGGTCGATTGACGAAAAACCGGCGGGAGGCATGCGAACTTTCGGCCGTCGGAGCGAGGAGCGTGAAAACGAACACGGCCTTCCAGAGGGCGTTTCTCCATTGTAGCCGCCCGGTCAGCCCCACTGCTATGGGGCGAGCAGGGCGAGTTCGCCTGCTTGACTCCCATTCCCAGACCTACGCTGCCCTTAACGACGGTTCACGGCTTGCGCCTCTTGGCCTAAAGGAATGATATAGACGTCGCGTCCGTTGAATTTGCGCCGTTCCCACTCCGGGGGAATCGGTTGCTCGGGCAACTTTGGCGCAGGGGTTGGCGGGGTGAAAATGCGAGGCTTTGCCTCTAAAACTTCCAGGCGCTGAGCCAATTCATCCAACTCGGCACGGAGTTCGTCGATTCGACTTTTTATACCCCCAATTTCTTGGCGATCTGATTCGTCGTTGAGAGCAATCCGATAAGGCCGTGGCGGGGACTCTTCGGCGGCAACCACATGCAGCACAAGCCCCACGAGAGTCAAGGCAACGAATGCAATGATGTATCGCAACATGGTTTATCTCCACTAACCGCTGGCCAATAGTAACCCCTTATCGCCGCTGAACGTATAACGACGAAATGGCCGCGGCTGTTACACTCTCTCAGCGCCGGAGGGCTCAAGCATGCAGGATCCGACAACCACGAACGCCGGTTCTACAACGTCACGCTCACACACAACTTCAATCGCCCAACGACGGGCAATATTGACGTGGGGCGGTACTTGTACCGTCGCGACGGAACTGATCACGCTCTATTTGCGTTTTCGTGTCGGCGCGACCGCGGTCGAATTCAACCAGAGCGCCCCACTGCTGCTCCAAATCCACCATATGTTCTGGAGCATCCCGCTGTTCGCGGTTGCGGCGACGGTTTGGAAGCGTCCAAAGTTAAGCGGGGCGCTGGCTGGAATTGGTGTAGGGTTCGTTGTCAGCGATCTGCTGCACCACTTCGTCGTCTTGCCTCTGATAGTCGGCAATACCGGTTGGCACTGGCCATAGATTCTGCGTTGGGCCACAGGTAAGCTTGCTGAGTCGTTGGCTCCGGACGGCTCGGGCAGTCGATATTTGAGATCGCTGGCCGGCAGGCTACTTTTTGCCGTCAGAATCCTTGCTTTCGACGTCGGATCCCGTGGCCTCTGCCTCGCTGCCGGGTTGAAAGAAACGACTCACGCGGGCAAGCCCGTCGAAGATGTACTTCATGGCAGAAACGTGCCCGGCGTCGTACCAGACGATCTCGGGTTCACCGAGGGCTCGCCACAGCGACTCGGTGCACACGGGCGGAATGATTTCATCACGGCTGGCATTGAGCATCAGGATCTTCGTTTTCCGACTGCGAACTCGATCGGCATACGTCGCGGGATCGATGCTTTTCCACAGTTCGAGGAACTCCTCTTTCGTGCCGCCGCTATCAAGCCAGCTTTGTCGCGATCGCGACATGTGCGGATTGTCCCACGCCAGCTTGCCCACGTCGCCGCCCGCCAACATCAAGCACGCTTTCTGAAACCTCGGCTCTGCGGCGGCCGCCAAGGCGCTGGTAATTCCGCCCAGGCTGATACCAAACACGCCGAGCTGCTCGGGATCGACTTCGCCTTGAGCCGCCAACCACGCGGCGCCGCGACGAATGTCGAGAACCGCTTGCCGCATACCCTCGACCGTTTGCCGAGGATCCTCGGAGATCATCCGAACTTTCACGCCGTCCGGCCGGCGCGGGCCGTAGTAGGGCAGCTTCACGAACAGCGCTGCCACTCCGTGCTGGGCCAGGTTTCGGCTGAACAGCCGCGAAAGCTCGAAATCTCCGCCAAGAATGTGCAACACAATCACCGCCGGATGCCGCCCCGCAGCCACCGGACGGAAGTACTCGCAATGGACGGTGTTGTTGCAGGCGTGCGCCGTTTCGACCGGAGATGGAAACGTAACTTCCGAGATTTCCACGGTCTTTGAGACCGTCGGCACCGGCGTTTGTCGATACTCGAACGCGTGCTGATCGAGGCGGAAAATCTCTGGAACACTTGATTCCGCCGGAGTAGGCGAGAATTTCACCTCTCCAGTGCGTGTTTCCTCGCCAGCAGCGCACGTGCGCCCGCTGGCAACCAATGCCAGGGCCAGCAGCGCCCCCCGTAGCGTCCCGTTCTTCATCAAATACGCCATGTTCAAAATCGCTCCTTCTGCCATAAGTCTGCACTATATCGCTGGGCGAAGTTCGTCCCAAGCGAATTTACATTCCCAAGCGACTGCAGGCTGGAAAACCAGGCAAACAGCGCAATGGGGCGATGATTGACCCAATTGCGGGCCACATAGGGCCCAAGCCGACATTCTCGCCAATGTCTATTGGGGCAACTGCCGAGATGCGACTATGATGCCGCGCCTGCTCATGGATGAGGAGTCGCGTGAATCATTCCTTGCAACTTGCCCAATGCCAAGATGTTCCTTCCGCCGCTTCGACGGCGGCCTTGCCACAAAGCGTACTGATTGTGAAGCTCGGTGGTTTGGGCGACGTGGTGCATGCATTGCCAGCCGCGCAGGCAATTCGCGCCGCGTTGCCGCACGCCCACCTAGGGTGGGCGGTCGAGCGAGGCTCGGCATCCATCGTCCGTTGTCAGCCTTGGGTTGACGAGGTGATTGAATGGGAGCGCGGCCGCTGGGGCGCCCATCGCAGTTTCTTCGCGCGCCTGCGACGAACTCCCTGGCAAACCGCGATCGACTTTCAAGGCTCATTTCGCAGCGGCCTCGTGACTTACCTGAGCGGCGCTGTCAGGCGGATCGGCTACTTGCCTTCGTTGGAACTGGCTCATTGGTTCTATAACGACTGCCTGGCGCTCGAAACGTTGGATAGCCACGCGGTTGAACGTAATTTCGGCCTGGCTGCTAAACTGGGCGGCACGATGCCGGCCGTGCCGATAGATCGCCCCTATTTGCGAGACGAGCCGCCCTCGCCAGGCGACGAAACGCGGCGGCTATTTCCCCTCTTGCCGACCCGCCAGGAACGGGAGGCCGTCGAGGCCTGGTGTCGCACTCGGAACTTCATCGCCGGCCGCGACCGGCTGGTCGTGCTCAATCCCTACGCGTCGCGCTCGGCCAATCGCTGGCCGGTCATGCATTACATTCAACTTGCCCAGCGGTTGCTTAATCTGCCGAAGGTGCGCGTGGCGGTGTTCGGCGGAGTCAGCGCGCGTCAGGTCTGCGACGAAATTGCCGAGCCATTTGGCGATTCCATCTGGCGAGCCGACGGGCGTTTCAGCCCCGTAGGAACGGCCGCCTTATTTTCCCACGCGAGCGTTGTGGTGACGGGCGACAGCGGCCCGATGCATCTGGCGGCCGCTGTCGGAACCTCCATCGTCGCCCTGTTTGGCGCCACGAATGCGTTGAGATCGGGCCCATACGCTAGCGATGCGGTGGTCTTGAATCGCGAACTGGCATGTTCCCCGTGCCTGGCGAAACGGTGTCCGCTGAAGTACGATCCGCCGGCCTGCCTGGAGCAGCTTAGCGTCGACCGCGTGCTGGCGGCCGTGGTATCGCGTCTGGCTCAACCTCGCACGGGCGGTCAGACTCGCAAGTCGGCATAGGCTCTCTCTCCTCCGAAAATTTGAATCACTCGCGGCGCATGGCAAGCACGCTCCCCTCCCCCTTAATCGTCGATCTCCGCCCTATAGCGCCCCCCCGCACGCGCTGGCAGATGCGACGCAGCGTCATTTTGGCCTTCGTCGGCGCATTGACAATCGCCTGGGCCGGCTACCGACGCGTTCCCTGCGGCGCCGAAACGGGGACCGCATTTTATGGCGAGTCGACGCCTGACGCGGCAGTCGAAAAAAAATGCATCCGCGTGGGCTCATTTAATATTCACGGAGGCGAAGGGCGCGACGGACGGTTGGATTTGCAGCGCACCGCCGCCTGTCTGCAAGGTCTCGACCTCGTCGCTTTGAACGAAGTCTACGGTCGCTTCTATTGGGAATCCGCCGGCCAGGCCGAATTGTTGGCGCGAAAATTGAGCATGCCCTGGCTCTTCGTGCCGGCGGAGTATCGCTGGGGACACAATCATTTTGGCAATGGCATGCTCTGCTCGCTGCCCATTCGGTCTTGGGAACGAATCCCGCTGCCGCGCCGCTACGGACATAGCTGCCGCAATCTGCTGTTGCTGGCGGCCGCCTATCGCGGCAAGACGCTGCATGTCGTGGCGACGCACCTCGACCGCAGCGATGATCGTGAGCGCAGCAACCAGTTTCACACGGTTGCCGACTTATTTCTCGCCTTAGCCGAGCCGGCGATTTTACTCGGCGACCTGAATACGGCAGGCGACGACGCGCTCCTGTCGGAGCTGCTCTCGCAGCCAGGCGTCCGCGACCCGGTGGCTGAGATTCTCGGCGACAAAGCGCCTCGGCGCATCGATTGGCTGCTGACTCGCGGTCTAGATACCGTCGATGCAGGGCTCTTGGATAACGACGCTTCGGATCACCCCTGTGTTTGGGCCGAGTTGAAGCTGGCCGGCGACTCCGCCGGCCCTGTCCGCTAGAATAGACGGCAGATCAATTGGGCGTCCCCTTCTGATACGCTTTCATGCGCAAAATTTCCGGCCAAACCTGGTATTTGTTGACAGTCGCCGCCTGCAGCGCCGGCCTGATCGGCTACCTGGTCTGGCCTGAGGCCCAAGCGGGGCCACAGCGACTTAGCCTGAAGGACATTCCCTTCGATGGCGCTCAAGCATATGAGTACCTCAAGCAAATCTGCGAGTTGGGGCCGCGCGTCAGCGGATCGGCCGGCATGCAGGCTCAACAGACAATGCTTGTCGAGCATTTCAAGCGGTGCGGCGCCGAAGTCGAACTGCAATCGTTCAAAGTCCGCCATCCGCGCGACGGTTCTCCGGTGGCGATGGCCAACTTGATCGCAAGGTGGCAGCCGCAGCTTACCGAGCGAGTCCTGCTTTGCGCCCACTATGATACTCGACCGTTTCCCGACCAGGATCGCGTTCGTCCGCGCGGGCGCTTTATCGGCGCCAACGACGGCGCCAGCGGCGCCGCGCTATTGATGGAACTGGCGCGAAATCTGAC
>JAICIG010000403.1 GCA_025924495.1 Pirellulales bacterium
ACGCAGATGCCGCCCGCCTTGAAGACTTTATGCATGCGGGTAAACCACAGCTCTTTCTTCCAGGCCAGTCCTTGCTCCTGGCAAATCTGAAACAGCTCGCGGCGGTTGTACGTGCGGCAACACCAGAGCCGGCTGGTCCAGGCGCCGCAGAAGGTGTCTTCGCTGGTCAACAGCAGCATGCGGCCGCCGGGGGCCATTACCCGTGCCAACTCGGCCAGGCCGTGGCGAGGATCGGGAACATGCTCCAGTACGTAGCCGCATGTCACGCAGTCGAAGCTGCCGTCGGCGAAAGGCAGACGAGTCAGGTCGGCAACCAAGTGGCGCGGCACGGAACTCTTTAACCGATTGCGCGCCCGGCGGAGCATCTCGAAGGAGAGATCGAAACAGGTGATTTGTGCGCCCGGATCGGCGTATTTGAGCAGGTGCGTCACGATCTGCCCGGCGCCGCTGCCCACGTCGAGAATCTTGCGGCAGCCGCGAAGATCGAATTGGCGCTCCCTCAGCAGCTTGTCGCCCAGCGGCATGTGCAACGAAATCAGACTGCACATGGCCAACAGGGCGCCCTGAGGGCCATCGTAAACGTCGCGGACCTTTTCGCGGTATTCCTCGTAGCTAACTCGTTGAATCAGATTGTTTTCAACGATTTTTTTGACGACGTTTTTCTTTTTCGTCTTGACGGAGCGGCGTTTCTTGGGCTTGCGTAACAGAGCCTTGCTGATCATTCGGGCTTCCTGAAGACGTCCGTCACGACGAGTAGGGGTGAAACGCGGCCAAATGCCGCCCACGCAACTTGTCTAAATATACACACGCCGGTTGTAGATATACCACTCGAATAACAAAACTGCCAGGGCGGCGAGCACCAACAGCTTCCAGATCTCGCGACGAGCAGGCTCACGACCCGTTTGACCGGCAACCTTGAAATCGCCCACCTTGAGTTCCGTCCGCGGGTGGATATCGCTCTCAAGAGTGTCGAACAAATTGACGGCGAATTTCCCCGTGACTTTCTCGCCTTCGCGCACTTCGTAGGCCCCCACCTCCGAGGCGCCGGCAAACTTGAACGTGTTGAGTTTGCCGCGGCTGAGTTCGACGGAGGTCTTATCGGGCATGACGATCTCGAGCGTCTCGCCCGCAGTATCAGAGCGCCAAGTGATCACCTGGCCGGGCTGCACGCTATCGAGCGCCATCGCAGCGCGGCTGCCGCCCAAGTATTCAAGCACATTCAGTACCAGGACCGGAAAGCTGGGCTTGAGCACCCAGTTTGAACCGACCTTGTCTTCGTCGATGAGCGTGAAACCGAGCACGGCGTCTTCATAGCCTTCTCGCGGCCCGATGGCGAACAGCGGTCCGTCGTTCGAGTCGATCAACATTGTGCTCCCCGGCGGTCCAAATACCGGCGCGGCTTCGGAAATCAGCACGTCGCCCAATTCCGCGATTTGCATCAGCGGATGCGAGCGATTGCTGTCGATGATCTGCGGCCCGCCGACCTTTTCGCCCGCTCGCCAGCCTTCTGTCGGCAGTTTGCCGATGAACCAGGTATTCGCTTGCGGCATTTGTTCCGGCCGGCAACGATCGAAAATCGCCAGATCAAAGGCCCCTGAGGCGGCTTGCTTCTGATAAGCGGGCGTTTTGAGATAGTCGGGACTATGTTGCGTGATGTCGGCTACCTCGCGCGCCCGGTCGGTGCCGAGCGCAATCTCCAACGGCTCGTTGCCGGGCGTGATGAACAATACTTTGCAGCGCCGCGGGACGTTAACCGCGCTCCAGGCCGTATCGTCGATCGCCAGCGCATCCTTCGTGTCGGCGTGCAACTTGAGGATTCCGGTGGGAATCTCTTCAAGATCGTAGGCGACGCCGGTCGACTCGCCTGGCTCGATCTCGACACGTTTGGCGTCAACCAGTTCCCCGTCGATTTGCAGTTCGACGTCGACGCCGACTTTTTCCAAGCCGTAGTTCTGCAATCGTGCGAAAGCCTGCAACATGTCGGGCTGGTCTTCGCGACGCGCGGTCGTCAATGCGGCGATGGCCACATTGGCCGCCGTTTCGGTTCCAATCGGATAATAAACGGGCTCGAGATGACCGAGGGCGAAATCCTTGACATCCGGGAAGCGGCCGTCGCTGTACATGAAGAGCGTGGCGGGGCGCGCTTCGGCGACTTGAAAGTCCTTGCTATCTTGCACGTTGCTGGTGCGGCCCGGGTTGGCCAGACCTGCCGCCACTCGCAAAGCTTCGGCGAGCGACGTCGTACGGTCGCTTTGCTTGACGGCGGCCAGCCGCTGCCGCAGTTCGTTGCGGTTGTCGGTAAAAGACTGCTCGACCTTGGCGCTGTCGGCGAAGCTGACGATCATCGCCACGTCGCCCGATTTCATCTCGTCGATTTTCTGCGCAACCTGCTGCTTGGCATATTCCAACCGGGTCGGCTCGATATCGGTGGCGCCCATGCTGGCCGAATTGTCGATCAGGAAAATGCTGCGATCGCCCAACCGCTTCGAACCTAGCCAGCTCGGCCGTATGAGGCTGAGCATGATGAACGCGAGCAAGCACAGTTGCAGAAACAACAGCAGGCTTTGGCGCAGCCGCTGCCAGATGCTGTTGACGTGCAAGTCTTCGATCGACTTGTGCCACAAGTAAGTGCTGGGCACTTCGAGCGGCTGGCGTCTAAGCTTCAGAAAGTACAATGCGACGATCGCCGGCGGCACGGCCGCCAGCATCAACCACTGCCACCAGGCGAGCATGCTGGCGATTTGCATCAGCGCACCAGTCCTCGTTGCCGCAAGTAGCTCGAAACCAGCTGGTCGACGGGCAGCTGATTCTTGGCAAGCAAATACGACATTCCCCGGCGATTGCAGAACTCGCGGGCGCCGCTGACGAATGCGGCCAGCGTCTGTTGATACCGTTTCAACAATGGCGCGCTGACGGTAATTTCCGCCACGTCGTCGTCTTCGCAATCGATCAGCCGCAAGTCTCCTTTCACATCCGGTTCGAGCTCTTCTTGCGATAGCGTATGGATGACATAAGCGTCCATCTGACGAGCGACCAGATAGCGCAGTGCATCTTGGTAGCCCTGCTTATCCATCAGATCGCTGATCAGCACGACGATGCCTTTGCCGGAATTGCGCAGGCAGAAGTTCTTGACGCCTTGCGACAGCGAAACTCGCTCGCCCGGCTCGATGTGTTCCAGGTAATCGAGCATTCGCCACAGGCTGCGGCGACCGCGAAACACTAGTCCCGGCTGGCGGACGGGTTGCCCGATGGTTTCAATCCGCACGCGATCCGACCGGATCAAGCCAATGAAGCCGAGCGCGGCCGCGAGTTGCTTGGCATACTGCAACTTGGTTGGATCGCCGAAGTTCATCGAGTCGCTGGCGTCGATGAGCGTGTAAAAATGCAGATCTTCTTCTTCGAAGAACAGCTTGAGAAACAGCCGATCGAGGCGCGCGTAGGTATTCCAGTCGATGAACCGCAGATCGTCGCCATGCACGTAATTGCGGAAATCGGCGAATTCGACGCTCTGGCCTTTGCGTTTGCTGCGCCGCTCGCCTTTCATGCGGCCGCGGAACACCTTGCGACTGACCAGTTCCAGCTTTTCCAACTGGATCAACAGTTCGGGGCTGAGCAGGTTGGAGTTGACCGTCGACATCAGGCCGCTTTCTCGCTCTCGGATTTTTCCGGGACGCCTTCCAGCAAGTCCAAGAGCACCTGGTCGCTCTCGATGCCTTCGGCCTGGGCCTCGAAATTGAGCAGCACGCGGTGCCGCATGGCCGGCAGGTACACCCGCCGCACGTCTTCGAAGCTGACGTTATATCGTCCTTCGAGCAATGCCCGCACTTTCGAGGCCAACGCCACCGTTTGCGCACCGCGCGGGCTGGAGCCCCAGCGAATGTACTGATTGGTGATCGGCAGCGAGTAAGGGCCGTTGGGATGCGTCGCGAGCGCCAGGCGAACGACGTAATCCTGCACATGCGGGGCAAGAATTACTTCGCGAACGAGTTGCTGCCAGCGCCGGATTTCAGCGCCGTCCATCACCTTTTCCACCTTGATCACTTCGCCTCGCGTCGTGCGATCGATGATGGTCGACAATTCTTCGCGGGTTGAATAACCGACCACCAACTTGAAAAAGAAGCGGTCGAGCTGGGCTTCGGGCAGCGGGTAGGTCCCTTCCTGCTCGATCGGGTTCTGGGTGGCCATCACGAAAAACGGCTTTTCCAATTGATACACGTGCCCGGCGGCGGTGACGGTTCCTTCCTGCATTGTCTCGAGCATGGCCGACTGCGTTTTGGGGGTGGCGCGATTGATTTCGTCCGCCAGGCAAATCTGCGTGAAGATCGGCCCGCGCTGGAACTCGAAGGCGCGCTTGCCATCGGGCGTTTCCATCACCATGTTCGTGCCGAGAATGTCGGCCGGCATCAAGTCGGGCGTGAATTGGATCCGCGAGAACTGCAGATTGAGGGCCTCGGCCAGCGATCGGACGAGCAAGGTCTTGCCCAACCCCGGCACGCCTTCCAGCAGGCAGTGTCCGCCCACGAAAAGACACGTCAGCACGCCGTGAATGATATCGTCATGGCCGACAATGACTCGCCCTAGTTGTTCGCGCACCGCGCCGTAGCGGGCGACGAACTCTTCGGCTCTGCGTTGCATGGATTCGCCAAGGCTCATGGTGAGGTATTCCTGATGAGAGTAGGTTCTGGCTGGTCTTTTCTAAACCGGGGTGGCATTGATGCCTGGATATCGGCCGCAGTATCGCAATGAAAATCTTTCTGTCTTCATCCCTTGTCCCCACCCCCCGGCCCTTCGCCGCCGTGGCGTTTCTGGACGTCCTTTTTCACTTTCAGCAAGCGGCTGGTGTAACCTTCTTCCTCTTTGGCCTGCTCGGGAGATAGTGCTCCGCGGGGCGTCGCGGCCGGCCTGGTCGGCGCCGGCCCCTTGATCTCTTCCTCGATGGACGCTGCATCCACGGGCGCATCGGGCTGCGGCTCAAAGCGTGCAGCAGCCCGGCGCTGCTCGAGTTCGCCCGCCACCTCGGCCTTGCGGCTGCGGAGACGCGACATGTATTCGGGGGCAGGCGCTTGCGCCGGGCGACCCAAGACTCGATCTCGCAGCCGGCCGGCCAGTGGCGGAACCCATGCAAAACTGACCTGGACGCGGCGGAAGAATACATCGCCGAAGAACAGCAACCCGGCTGCAAACAACGCGTATTGCCAGATGTCTTGCCGGCTGCTGGCTTTGGCGAGGTCGTGGCGGAAAACATTGGTTTTGATCAATTCTTCCACGACGCCAATGCCCGCCTCATCTTGAATCACCTCGCCCGCCGCACCGCCTTTAGGCACGAGCTTGGCCATACTCATCAGCAGCGCCTCGTCGGCTTCGCGATCGCGGAATTCCGAGGAGTAGGGGACGTTGATGCCCGTCAGGATTGGCGCCCGGCCGGGGCCCGGCGAAAGCATAACCGTGTAGGCGCCGGTATCCTGTGTGGCGAACGCCCCGACGTAACGGCCCGGCGCCGTCTGTTCGAGCTTGAGCTGATGCGGCTTCATATCCGGGCCGACGACTGCGCCGCCCAGATCGAGGAAGTTCAGGAACTCGTCGTTCTTATCGAGCGCCGTGACCACCACGCGAACCTGTCCTTGCTCCACCTCGGTCGACACGCTGAATTTGCCTTGATCGCCCGCCGGTCGCATCGACCAGCGCACGGCCTGGCTGAACAACTTGTCGTAGCCCGGCCACGAAGTCCAACTCTTTGTCCAGCGCGCTCCCGCGTCGCTGGTAAAGGCGACCGCCTTGCCCAGACCATAAGTCCAGCTCGCCAGGATCGTGGCGTTTTCTTCGCCGGCCGGCTGCGGCGAGACGAGCGATACCTCGACCAACGGATTTTGCTTCACGCTCGTCTGCACAAATCCAGTGATCGGAGGCAGAGTGTCGATGCCGTTGACGATCTCGTTGGGAAACTTGACGTAGGGAATAAAGCCGTTCTCGCGTTCGTAAACCAGCGGCCGCGCGACGCGCCGGGCTTCCTTCTGAAAGATGCGCGGCAAGGCATTGGGGTTCAACACCTCGTAGTACTTGCCGCCCGTCCGCTTCGCCAGATCCTTCATCACGCCGCTCTCCGCCGGTCCATGACAGCCGACCGCGACGGACGATACGGAAACATTGAGTTTTCTAAGCGCGTTGATCATGGCATTGCTGGGCGGCGCCGGATCGCCGTCGCTGATCACGATCATGTGCTTCACGGCGGCATCGGGCAGTTTGGAAAAGCCGCGGTGCGCCAAGCGGAAGCCCGAGTCGAAGTCGGGCATGTCCATCGGAGTCATGCGATCGATCAAACCAAGCATGCGCTGCCGGTTGTTGCGGACCTTGATCACATCGCCCCACAGCCACTGGTCGACCCCTGGCAGCAATCCGCAGTAGTCCTCGTTGCCGAGAGCCTTGATGGCTTCTTTGGCGATGATTTTTTGCCAATGATTGCCGTCGGCCATTTCCGAGGCATGCATCACCAGCACTAGTGCGCCCTTGGGCACCACCTTGGCGCTCTTGATTTGAAAATCGACCGGCATCGCCTCTTCGACTTCGGTATTGTTCCAGCCGCCGGCGCCAAAGCTGTTGGGGCCGCCGATCATCATCAGGCCGCAACCCATGCTTTGCGTATTCTGCGCCAGCATCGCCACCTGTTGATCGCTGAAGTGTTCGCGCGGCACATTCGCCAGGATGACCGTGTCGAACTGTTGCAATTCGGCCAGGCTGGTGAACAACTGGCTTGAGGATCGAACGGAGACCTCCAAGTTTTCGTGTCGCAGCCGTTCGGCGAGGAATTCGTGCTCTCCCCGGTTTTCGTCGTCTTCGATCAGCAGCACCTGCCCGCTGCCCCGCACATAAGTGAACGTGGTGGCGCGATTATTTTCCACCATGCTGTCGGCCGCAGGATCGTCGGGCACGAACCGGGCTTCATAAGCATAGAAATTCGGTTCGTCGATCTTTTCTCGGATCGTGTAGACCTTTTTGCCGGGCGGCAGCTCGATGTGCTGTTCGCTCAGCACTTGCGGCTGATCGTCGGTGCGGCGGGCAATGATCAGTTTTCCCGCCACCACGCCGCTCTCGCCGAGCTGCGGTTCGGTGGTGTTGTTCAGCACCACGCGCAAATCGAACGGCTGGCCGCGGCGGACGTCGGGCGGGCGATCGATCTTATCGACCAGGACATCGCTGCGAGATCCATAGAGGACC
>JAICIG010000404.1 GCA_025924495.1 Pirellulales bacterium
CAATCCTGAGTTTGGCTGCGACCTGGAGCCAATTGACTTCGCGGCTTTTGCGCGGGCTTGCGGAGCCAAGGGCTTTACGATTGAGAACCCGGCCGATTGCGGCCGCATTCTCGACGAAGCATTGGCCGTTCCCGGACCTGTCGTCGTGGAGGCGATCGTCGATCCTTTCGAACCGCCCATGCCCCCGAAGGCCACCGTTAAGCAAGCCGCCAAGTTCGCCGAGTCGCTGGCGCGAGGCGAGACCGACCGCGGCAAGATCATCTCGACGATCTTCAAGGACAAGGTCAAGGAAATGGTCTAAAGAGTCGGGGTGCATCGATGGCGCAGTCTCTATTGCCTCGGGCTGAGGCGTCGATCGAAAGAATCGACGCTTCGGCCTTTAAGGTGCCGACTGATTTTCCGGAATCGGACGGAACTTATGAGTGGAAATCGACCACGCTGGTCATTGTCGAAGCGCATGCGGGCGACGAGTGCGGAGTTGGGTACACGTATGCCGATACCGCGACGCTGGCATTGATCCGCGACAAGCTGGCCGAGGTCATCGCCGGGCTCGACGCCATGGATGTGCCTTTGGCCTGGGAGAAAATGGTCCAGGCGATCCGCAACCTTGGCCGGCCGGGCATCGCCTCGATGGCCATCTCCGCCGTCGATAGCGCGCTGTGGGATTTGAAGGCCAAACTGCTCGGCGTGCCGCTCGCAGGGCTGCTGGGCATGGTGCGCAACGCGGCGCCGGCATACGGCAGCGGCGGGTTTACGTCTTACTCGATCGAACAGTTGCAGCGGCAATTGGCGGGCTGGGCAGCGCAAGGTTTGCGACACGTGAAAATGAAAATCGGACGCGATGCTGTCGCCGACTGCGAGCGCGTGGCGGCCGCGCGCGAGGCGATCGGCGCCGAGACCGAATTGTTCGTCGATGCGAACGGCGCTTACAGCCGCAAGCAGGCGCTCGCTCAAGCCGAAGCGTTCGCGGCGCACGGCGTGCGCTGGTTTGAAGAACCGGTCTCTTCGGACGACTTGAGCGGACTGCGCGTGCTGCGCGATCGCGCGCCTGCGGGCATGGAGATCGCCGCGGGGGAGTACGGTTACGATTTGCCTTACTTCCGCCGCATGCTCGAAGCGGGCGCGGTCGACGTCTTGCAGATCGACGCCACCCGCGCTGGCGGCATCACGGGCTTCTTGCAAGCCGCAGCCGTAGCGGCCGCCTTTCAACTTGAAGTCTCGGCCCATTGTGCGCCGTCGCTGCACGCACACCCCTGTTGTGCACTGACCAATGTGCGGCCTCTGGAGTACTTCCACGATCACACGCGGATCGAGCAATTGCTGTTCGACGGAGCGCTGTCGATCGAAGATGGTTCTCTGCATCCGGACCTGTCGCGCCCCGGTCTGGGCCTGGAATTCAAACGTAACGATGCAGCGAAGTATGCGGTTTGAACCTGTCAGCCGCCGCTGTCCAATTCGAGTCGGGAGGAAGAAATGAGCAGCACGATCTCGCACGCCGCGCCCCGCATTCACGATCCGCGTGAGATGGAACGCGCCTCGAAACAAATCGACGCCGAATCGCTGGCCGCCGAACTGCGCAGCCGCCTGCGAGGCGAAGTCCGGTTCGACAATGGCAGCCGCGCATTGTATGCGACCGATGGCTCGAACTACCGGCAGGTGCCCATCGGCGTCGTGATTCCGCGCGACAATGAAGATGTCGAAGAAACCTTGGAAGTTTGCCGCCGCTTTGGCGCGCCCGTGCTGGGCCGCGGCGGCGGCACCAGCCTGGCCGGGCAGTGCTGCAACGTTGCGGTGGTGATGGACTTTTCCAAGTACATGAATCGCATCCTGGAGCTCGACCCGGAGCGCAAACGAGCGCGCGTGCAGCCGGGCGTGGTGCTCGATTGGCTGCGCGACGAGGCGGAAAAGCACCACTTGACCTTTCCGCCCGACCCGTCGACCCATGCGCATTGCACGCTCGGCGGCATGATCGGCAACGACTCGTGCGGCGTGCATGCTCTGATGGGCGGCAAGACGAAAGAGCACACCGAAGAGCTGGATATCTTGCTTTATGAAGGGCTGCGGATGCGCGTCGGTCCGACGAGCGAGGAAGAGCTGGAGCAGATTATCCGCTCGGGCGGACGTCGCGGCGAAATCTACGGCAAGCTTCGCGATCTGCGCGACCGCTATGCCGACTTGATTCGGGCCAGATTCCCAGATATCCCTCGCCTGGTTTCCGGATACAGTCTCGAACAACTTCTGCCCGAAAACGGCTTCAACGTGGCCAAGGCCCTGGTCGGTTCGGAGTCGACCTGCGTGACCGTGCTCGAAGCGACGCTCAAGCTCGTCTGGAGCCCGCCTGCGCGTAGCTTGCTGGTGCTGGGCTACCCGGACGTTTATACGTCCGCCGATCACATCATGGAAATCCTCAAACACCAGCCGATCGGTTTGGAAGGGGTGGACGACCATCTGGTCGATGACATGAAGAAGTGCGGCATCCATCCCGAAGACGTCGAACTGTTGCCCCAAGGCGGCGGTTGGTTGCTGGTGGAGTTCGGCGGGCACGACAAGGTGGAATCGGACGGCAAGGCGCGGGCCCTCATGGCCGAGCTGAAACGCCACTCGTCGGCGCCCTCGATGAAACTGTTCGACGACATCAAGCAGGAGAAAATGGTCTGGAAGGTCCGCGAGTCGGGCCTGGGCGCGACGGCCCATGTGCCGGGGCAGAAGCTTACCTGGGAAGGCTGGGAAGACGCCGCCGTTCCGCCGGAGAAATTGGGCGGCTACCTCCGCGATTTCCGCAAGCTGCTCCAAAAGCACGGCTACGCCTGTTCGCTGTACGGGCATTTCGGCCAAGGTTGCGTGCACACACGGATCGACTTCGATCTGTTTACGGCCGACGGCATCAAGAACTTCCGCTCGTTCATCGAAGAAGCGTCGGATCTGGTGGTTTCCTACGGCGGTTCTTTGTCCGGGGAACATGGCGATGGCCAGTCGCGCGCCGAGATGTTGCCGCGGATGTTCGGCGAAGAATTGGTGCAGGCGTTCAACGAGTTCAAATCGATTTGGGATCCGGCTTGGAAGATGAACCCCGGCAAGGTCGTCCAGCCCTATAAGATCGACGAGAACTTGCGGCTGGGGACCGAATACAATCCGCCGCCCCAGCAGACGCATTTTCATTACCAGCGCGAAGGAGGTTCGTTCCACCACGTGGCGTTGCGCTGCGTGGGGGTGGGCGACTGCCGCAACAAGACCGGCGGCACGATGTGCCCGAGTTATCGGGTCACCATGGAGGAGATGCATTCCACGCGCGGCCGCGCGCGGTTGCTATTCGAGATGCTCGAAGGCAATCCGCTCGAAGGAGGCTGGCGGTCCGAACCGGTGCGCGAGGCGCTCGACTTGTGCCTGGCGTGCAAGGGTTGCAAAGGCGATTGCCCGGTGAATGTCGATATGGCCACTTATAAGGCCGAATTCCTTTCGCACTATTACAAAGGTCGCCTGAGGCCGCGACACGCTTACGCCATGGGCTTGATCTACTGGTGGGCGCGGCTGGCTTCGCTCGCGCCTCGGCTGGTGAATCTCGTCGGCAATGCGCCGCTGTTGGGCGACCTCGTGAAATGGCTCGGCGGCATCGCTCCCGAGAGGCGGTTGCCGCGATTCGCGCCTGAGACATTCAAGGCCTGGTTCAAAAAACGTGCGCCGCGCAATCTCGAGGGTCCGCCCGTGTTGTTGTGGGCCGATACGTTCAATAACCATTTCCATCCGGAAGTGGCGAAAGCGGCGGTCGACGTGCTGGAGAATGCGGGATTTCAGGTCATTGTGCCTGAGCCGTCTCTTTGCTGCGGCCGGCCGCTGTACGATTTCGGCATGCTCGACACGGCCAAAAGTCTGCTCAAGGAAATCCTGGCAACGCTGCATCCTTACATTGCTGCGGGCGTGCCGCTCGTGGGGCTCGAGCCAAGCTGCGTCGCCGTGTTTCGCGACGAGCTGACCAATCTGATGCCCCACGACCAGGACGCCCAGCGCTTGAAATCGCAAAGCTACGTGCTTAGCGAGTTTCTGATGAAGAAGGCGCCCGATTACAAACTGCCGCAACTTGATCGCAAGGCGGTGCTGCACGTTCACTGCCATCAGAAGGCGCTCATCAAGCAGAACCACGACGAAAAATTGTTGGAGCAGATGGGCATCGACCTGGAACCGCTCGACTCAGGCTGCTGCGGCATGGCGGGTTCGTTCGGTTTTGAAAAGGAACATTACGATGTCTCGCTCGCCGTGGGCGAATTGAAGCTGCTGCCGAAAGTCCGTGAGCTCGATAAGCAAACGCTCGTGGTCGCCGATGGCTTCAGTTGCCGCGAACAGATCATGCAAACGACCGATCGCCGCGCCTTGCACGTGGCTCAGGTCCTCGACGTGGCGCAGAAACGAGCGGCGGCCGAAATGCCCGAGTCGTACCCTGAATCCATTTGCTACGACGATGCGGGCCAGATGCTGTCAGCCAAATCGTCGAACACGTCGCTGTGGATCGGTGCGGGTGCGCTGGTGCTGGGGGCTGCGGTCGCGTGGGGCTTCAAAGCGGCGAAATCGCGTAGCTGAGGAACCAACGATGAAATTCAGATTACTCGACGATCGGGACGAAAAGACCTACGTGTTAGTGTTCGATGCCGGAGACGAAGTCGTCTCGGGACTCACGGACTTCGCGAAACGGGAAAAGCTAGGGGCCGCGCATTTCACGGCCATCGGAGCCTTCCGCGAACTGACGCTTGGCTATTTCGATTGGGAAAGCAAGCAATACGAGAAGATTCCCGTGCGCGAGCAAGTGGAAGTTCTGTCCCTTGTCGGCAACATCGTGATGAAAGACGATGCGCCGAAGTTGCACGCCCACGTCGTCGTTGGCAAGCGCGACGGCACGGCCCACGGCGGACATCTCATCGACGCGCGCGTGCGCCCCACGCTGGAAGTCGTGCTCTCCGAAGCGCCGCGCCATCTCGAGCGGCGTCACGACGAGCAATCAGGGCTCGCGCTCATCAAGCTCTAAAATAGGAATTGAACAACCAGAATTGAACAGAAGGCAACGAAGGTAACGAAGGTAACGAAGAAAGGGGAAAGAACGGAACTTAAGAGTTGTCCGTCCTCACATTTTTCTTGGTTACCTTCGTTGCCTTCTGTTCAATAGCATGCGTGTAAAGCTGTTTCGCTTTTGTGCGCGCGGCCGCGTCGCTGCAGGTAAATGAGCAGGGCGGGTTATTCGGCTGAGAGATCGGCGGCTACCAGCTCTTCATCGTTGCGGGCGAAGACGTGCTTGTAGGCGAAGGCCGGGTGGGCCCAGCAAACGCCGCCGCGCTGTCCCAATTGCAACTGGGTGGGCGAGATCAACTTGGCTCGGCTGATTTCCTGATAGCCTTTCGGCGAGAGCTTGCTGATGATCAGCTCGCCGCGTTCGTTGAACATCCACATCTTGTCGGCGTTTTTCACCATGTGGATCGTGCTCCACCGCGCTCGCGGCGTCGGCTTGTCGCTCTCCCAAATGCGATCGCCCGTGTTGGCGTCCAGGCACCGTAATTCGCCGTAGCTGTCTACGCCGTAGACATAATCCCCTTCCAGGTACGGCGTGCCGATCATGCAATGCAGGCTGTCGGTTTTCTTTTCGTCGGGACCGAGGCGTCGCCAGATCTGCTCGACAGCCGGCCGATCTTGATCGAGCTTAAGCATCAACGAGCCGTCGTAGAACGAACTGACGAACAGGCGATTCTTTTCCACGACCGGAGTGGCGATGGAGATGACCATCCGCGTCGGCTGGAAAGGATGTTCCCAGTAAGGCTTGCCGTTGGTCGGATCGAGCCCGACGACGTGTTGCCCCGTCCAGCAGACCAGCACGCGCTTGCCCGCCTGTTCGATCATGATGGGGGCGGAGTAGGAAGCGTCGTCCGGCAGCGACTGCCATTTCTGCTTGCCCGTCGCCTTGTCGAAGGCGACCAGGCAGGCGTCGTCGGCGCCGCCGATCTGCACAATCACCAATCCTTGCTCGATGAGCGGCGACGAGGCAATGCCCCAGATCGGCATGCGGATGCTGTAGCGCTTGTTGAGGTCGTTCTGCCAGAGCACTTCTCCGGTTTTGGCGTCGAAGCAGAACAAGTTGCCCATGGCGCCGAGCGAATAAGCCCGACCCTCGTCGATGGTGACCGCGGCTCGCGGGCCGGCCTCGTAGCCGACGCCCCGATATTCGCATTTATAGGTGTGCGACCACACCGGTTCGCCCGTCTTCCAGTCGAAGCAATGGACCCTTTCAATCTGCTTTGGTTCGAATTGCCGGTCGGTGACATAGACCAGCTCCTCGGCCACGGTAGGGCCGCTATAGCCACTGCCGATCTTCGCGGTCCAACGGCGTTTTAATTGGGCGGACGGAAACTTCTCAACCACTCCGGTTTCATGCCACACGCCGTCGCGGTTGGGGCCGCGCCACTGCGGCCATTCATCGGCGGCCGCGGACGACGCCAAAAGTAACGTTCCCAAGCCGCTCAGCCAAACAAGCCTGGCACGATCGAAGCGCATAGAAGTCTCTCCAGAGGTTGAATCACGACGATTATTGACCCCCACCGCCCGATCGGCAAGCCGCCCGGGCGGGTTGCAGTTTGCGACGTACCCGTTCTGGTTCCCACGCTCAGCGTGGGAACCTGCCTTTCGACGCTCCGCGTCTCTGACGCTACAGTTGGTTCCCCATGAAGCAATGGCCCGAGGGACCGTAATTCAAGGCGCGGTCCGCCGCAGGGCAACGACGCAGAGCGTCGAGCGGTGCGTTCCCACGCTCAGCGTGGGAACGAGCATGAAACAGCGCAGCTGCGAACTTGCTCGCGCCTATTTGGCCAAGTTGGCTGCTGCACCTACGGCTGTGGGCAGGCCGAGAAGGCGTAAACATCGTCCCTCAGGCCCAAGTCCAGGCATCGCCTCGCCGGTTGTTGCCGTTTTCGCTTACCTGTCGCGGCGCACGCCGCGGTTCCCACCGAACTTTCCCGGTCGAGATTGGCCAACTTCGTCAGGTCGGGATTTGGAAATCGGAAGTCGGAATTCACAGAGGCGTCGTTGGGTTCAAGGCGAGTGGCCTGTTCTGCTCCGCGTTCCGAGCTACCCGCTCCGCGTTCCGAATTCCGCACTCCGCGTTCTGCTCCGACCTCCGAATTCCGACTTCCGACCTCGGCTGCCGCCTCCAGCTTCCAGTGCCACGGTCCGTCG
>JAICIG010000405.1 GCA_025924495.1 Pirellulales bacterium
AGCAAGGACCGGTTATTAAGCGTGTCGGCCAGTCGTTGGCGATACTGGGGCACGTCGGGAAACTCGGCGGCCAGCCCGTCGAGCATTTCAATTGACTGGCCATAAGCCGCGGCGGCCGCCGTGGCGTCGCCGCTGGCCGAAAGCACAGCGGCCAGATTGTTCTCGGTCGAGGCCAAGAGCAGCCGATATTCTGCTTTGGAGGGCGCCTGCTTATGCAGTCGTTCGAATCGCACCGCGGCGTCACGAAATGCTGCGACCGAGCGATCAAGCCGGCCGGTCGCCTTGTAAAGCGCCCCGAGATTGCCGTAGGCGCCAGCCAGCGCCTGGATGATTTCCGCGCCATCGGAATGCTGCTCGAGGGTTTGATACAGCTTCATCGCCCGGCCCTCAGCCTCTTCCGCCCCGGCCGCGTCGCCCGCTGACAGGCGGGCCAGGCCCAGGTTGTTCCAACTGGCCGCCAGGTGCTGGCGAAAGTCGGCGTCGTCGGGCGATTCGTCAGAGAGCTGCTGAAATGCTTTCTGAGCGATGCGGTATTCGCCTTCGGCGGCTGCGGCCCGCCCCGCCGCACGCAGCAAGTTCCCGAGGTTGTTGTGCGTGGCCGCCAGATCGCGCCGATACTCTTGCCGCTGAGGAAATTCGGCGACGAGTTCTTTCAAGTCGAGAATGCCTTGGCGATATTCGCTCTCGGCCTGCTGGACGTGGCCGAAGATTTGCTGGATGCTGGCGGCCTGCCGCCGCGCACGCCCCATTCGCCAGCGGACGCCCGGCTCGCCGGGGTTCTCGCTGAGCAGCCCTTGGCAAAAGGTCAGCGTGATCTCGAGAAAGTCGCGACGGATCGGGTCGCTCTTCGGTAGCGACGCCAGATTTTCGCCGCTCAGCCGATCGATCAATTCGTCCACCGTGTCGAGCGCCAGATCGAGGTCGGCTTCGGCCCGTTGCCGCTGTTTCTCCGTCTCAGACAATTGCAACGCAAGGCGATTGGCATGGAAAGCAAAGCCGCCCGTCGCCGCCACAAGCAACACAACGCTGGAGGCCGCGGCGATTGCGCGGGCCGGATGACGACGCACCCATTTAACGCCTCGTTCAACCGCGCCGGGCGGTCGGGCCGTGATCGGCTCATTATTCAAGAACCGCCGCAGATCGGCGGCTAAATCTCCGGCGGACGCAAAGCGTCGCGCTGGCGATTTTTCCAGACACTTGAGACAAATCGTTTCCAGGTCGCGCGGAATATGAGCCGTCAGACGGCGCGGAGACACTGGCTCTTCCGAGAGCACGGCCAGCAGCGTATCGACTGAATCTTCGCCGTGGAACGGCGGGCGCCCCGTGAGCATCTCGTACAGGATCACCCCTAGGGCGTAAATGTCGCACGGCGGGCCAACCTGTTTCGTCGCACCGCCCGCCTGCTCGGGGGCCATGTAGGCTGGCGTGCCCATCACGTCGCCCGTGCGGGTGCCGGCCGAATCTCCCTGCAGCTGCTTAGCCAGTCCAAAGTCGGTGATTTTCATCGTGCCGTGGCGGTCGAACATCACGTTCATCGGTTTCAGATCGCGATGCACGATGCGGCGCTGATGAGCGAACTCGACCGCTTCGGCCAGCGTCGCAATCATGCCGGCCGCCACACGCGGCGGCTGCGGCTGGCCGGCAAGCCTGACGGCGAGATTGCCGCCTTCGAGAAACTCGAGCGCAATGAACGGCCGGCCCTCGGCCTCGCCAATTTCGTAGATCTGGACGATGTTCGGATGGTCTAACTGCGCGATCGCCTCGGCCTCGTTGGCGAACCGTCGCAAGTCGTCCGGCCCTGCACAGGCGCCGGCCAGGATCATTTTCAGCGCCACGTCGCGCTTCAGCGCCAACTGTCGCGCCCGGTAGACGACCCCCATTCCGCCGCGTCCTAGCTCGTCGACGATTTCATAGCCCGGCGCTGCCGGCCACGGCGATTCGAGCTTCGGCCAAGCACTTTCAGGCAGCGGCTTCGTTTGATACGGGCTCGATTCCGCCGCGCCCGCAGCGGGCGGCGTTTGCGGCGGCGTATCAAACCTCTGGGCGAGCGTTTCGCCATTCGAGGCGGCGCCGCAGACTGGGCAGCAAGTTGGCGCCGCGGCGGCATCGCCCGAACTGGGCGATGGCCAACGATGGCCGTTCGTGCAGGTCAGCAGGCGCTCCATCTCAGCTCAGCCAATGGGATCGCGGACGGTTCGGTTGCCGATCATACCATAGGCGAATTCCACCTGCCGAAATCAGAATCGCAATGAGGCTCGCGAGTCGGCGTTTCGGGTGCAATGCGCGAGGCGAGGTCCTGCCTCAGTCCCCTCGGGCGGCGAACGCCTGAACAACCGCCGGCAGAACCGGACGATCCGGCACTTCCGACATAGCATGCCGTGCAAACGCGGCTCTGGCCGCACGACCGTCATCCCCGGCCGGCGCCCCAAGAATTTCATAGCCGCACCGCCTTCGCGCATGAGCTAGTCTGGAGGGTCGGCGTTCTGCCTTAGGGGGCAGCCGGCGAGTGCATTCAAACGTTGGGAAAGCGAAACCATTCGCCGACGAAGGCCGGGCCCCTTCGGAAGCAAAACGAGGCGTACGCGCCGGACAGTAGTGCCTGCACAGGCAGGCTGAAGCGGCCGGCCGGGTTGATGCGCTCGACCGGACAGTGGCCGCAGCACCTTTGAAAGACAGCGGTGGGAACCATGGATGTGAATTACATCAATCCATTCATCGACTCGGTCGTACACGTTTTCAAGACGGCGCTGAGTTGCGAGGTCCAGCGACAGAACGTGTATCTCAAAGAGACGAGCGTTCCCAGCCATGAAGTCTCGGCCGTGATCGGTCTGTCCGGAAAGGCGAGTGGGGTGGTCGTGCTGAGCGTGTCGCGGCAGATCGCCTTCCAAGTCGTCAAGACGATGCTCGACTTGGAGGTTAACGAACTCAATGCCGAGGTGGTCGATGCCATCGGCGAATTGACGAATATGGTCGCGGGGGCGGCTAAAGCGCAACTGGCCCAATACGACATGTCGCTGGGCCTGCCCAGCGTGGTCGCCGGCCGGAACCACTGCGTCTCGTTCCCTTCGAACGTTAAGCCGATCTGCCTGGTGTTCGATACGCCCTGGGGCCCGATGACTCTTGAAGTCGGGTTGAATCTGCATCCCGCTGCTGCGGGCGCGCATTTTCCCGCCGCGGCGAGCGCAGCTAGCTAATTCGCCCGGCCTGTTTGCTGAATCGAGCCGCAAGATCCAGCGAGGTCGCCCGGCCGATGCCGCCTGTCCAACGGCCATGCCATTCACGGCCGGACTCCCTCGCTCCGCTCCACTTGAGCTCTATTCGCCGCGCACTGGCGCGCTCGTCTGCGCCTGTGTCTGCAATTGCTGAAAATGGACGCGTTCTTCGTCCTGGACTTTCTGCATTTGTTGTTGCAACTGCTGCTCGGTCATGGGCTCGTTTGCTTTCGACGCACCGCCACACCCAGCACAGGCCGTGCAGCCAAACGCTGCCAACAGAAGAAGAATAAAAAAACGCTGCATGTTCTCATTCCTTGATATGAGCTTTAAGGGAGCGTGACGTTCAGATTGTCGTTCCGCACGCACAACCGCCGGAACATCTCCGCGTCGACGCTGTAGTTGATCGCGCGGACGGAACCATCGGCCAGCACGCCATGAAACGCCGCCGGATGCGATGAGCCGAAGCGGGTGCTCCAGAAAGTCGGCGGTTCGATAGGATGATCCGAGTCGGGGGCCGGCGGCGCGGTCAGCGCGCCTATGCGGATGTTGTCTTGGTCCCAGCCGGCGTTGACCCAGGCTTCGTTGTCGCCGCCGCTGCCGCCGAAGTTCGTCACATTCGTCTGTTTCTCGCCCACCAACAGGGTCATCGATGTGCCATCGCGCAAGTCGGCGAGCCTGACGGGAGGCGAAACCATGCGTTCTACCACGGCGCCCTTGCCAGGATTGCTCATGCTGTCGCCGCCGCTCCCCGCATAGTCCATCTTGGCCGACCCATTGAAGACTAACGCCCCGCGGCGAGTCGGACAGTAGAACATGGGGACGGGCGTCGTGTAGATCGTGTTGTCCTTCGGCTGTTGATAAAGGTTTTGCTGTTCCACGAAGGGCAGGATCTGGTAAGCCCAATTCCATTCGCCTCGCGTGCAACCGGAACAGCACAGCGTGCTGCAACTGGGACCGAGCGGGTCGACCGGCGCTGTCTGGCCGTCTTTGCCTCCGTCAGGCAAGACATGAAACGTGTCATGGTAGTTACTGAAGCCGATGCCCATCTGCTTGAGATTGTTGGTGCACTGGGTGCGCCGCGACGCTTCGCGTGCGGCTTGCACGGCGGGCAAGAGCAAGGCGATCAACAGACCGATGATGGCAATCACGACGAGCAGTTCGACCAGCGTAAATGCCTGGCGGCGCCGGTTGCTTTGCGAGACGCGCATCGAGCGCGACGACTGGAGAGTCAATCTCCCAGACATGAATTAGCCTCCTGGATGTTCCGTTAGTAAGACGAGCGACAGGTCTCTCGCTCGGCCGCAACGTTTTGCCGGCCGAAACAGCCTTCCGCCTCGTCAATTGATCGCGGCAGTGTAGCGACGGTTTGTTACGCTTCTGCGAGGCGGCCGCAAAAACTATGTGAGCAACGGACTCGCAACACGCCACAACCAGGGGCGAGGCCGCCCCCGCGCCTCACACGACAGCACGTCGGCTTTTGATAGTTTCACACGTCTATCTAACGAATACTCCTCATGGCAAGCATGGGGATGCTAACGTTCAAGGTTGCGGGAGAATGCTCTGGACTTCCACCTCGCGCGGCGCGTAGCTGCGGTCGCAAAGCGCTTCCGTCTCGCAACAACTTCTCGCTGCGAACTGCCTCACGAAGTAATTCTCGCTACGAGCGCTGCAAAGGTATCGCCGGGCTCGGTCTGCAAAACGCTCGCGTTGGCGGACGGCGAGTTGCGCCGGCGACTCGCGACTCTCCTCCAGAACAACTCGCCTTCGTTGGGGGCGACGCGGCGACGAACGCTCGACAGCGATGGCTTGCCACAGGCCCCCAAGCTCAGGAATTCAACCTTTCGCCGCGCAAAGTTCCCCTTCATCCTCGGGCTCTCCGTGAGGACTACACGGTTCGCCAGGCGGCAGCCCGATCTCGTATTGCCTGTTGCAAGAGCACAGGCGCGGCCAGCGGCGCTTCTTTGCGCTTCCGCCGATTCATTGCGGGGCAAGCAATTCCCTGCATTTTTCTCACGCGAAATCGGGTTCTGGACGGGATTGAGACGCGAGAAACAAGATGTTAGACTTACTTGCTCGCGAATCGTTGCCCCCCGCCTGCATCGCGATCAGCGATTGCTCGCGGAGCCTGTTTTCGCGGCAAGATCGATCCCTCGGGGCGTAGCTCAGCCTGGCTAGAGCGCTACGTTCGGGACGTAGAGGTCGCATGTTCAAATCATGTCGCCCCGACTCATAAGCCCTCGCAAGACAAGCACTTGCGAGGGCTTCTTTTTTTGACTCAATCGGCGTAGCTGCCGGCTGAGTCAATTTCGCACTCGATATTGCCCGGAAGTTGGAACGCTCCAGGCGCCACTGGTGACGGTCCCCAGTGGCGCCTAACTTTAAGTACCAATCAGCCGCCTTCATATTCGTGGCACGCAAAAGCGTGCTCACCCATGCAGGCTGCTCAATGAAAACCGATCAGGAAGGGCTCGACTCCGTTCTGCGTATCGCATGCATCCTTTGGCCCGTCGGGAAATGGCTCTGGTAGCGTCGCCCGTCGCCCAAGTCGCATCCCCCGCGTCGCCGCCTACGACGAAAAAGCGATAGCCGCCTGCCCCTTTTTCTTTTCTCCAAAACCTTGCTACTTTCAACCGCTCCGCTGGCCTGATATCGGGCAAGCAATTAAACCGCAAGGAGGTTGCCAGAATGGCGGAGCGGATGCACAAGACGGGAGACGGCGGCTATATCATTCGAGAAGTACCAAACGAGACGAGAGCCATAGTCCACGAACGCAAGCTCCGATCGTTAGGCTTTGAATCACTCGTTTGCGGGAGATTGAATCCGCCGTTTTGAGTCGTTATAGGCGATAAAGTGCCCGGCGGAGAAAAGTTTTTCCAACACCGATGCCCGCCAGTATGCCGAAGGCCACGGCATTGAATTCGACGGCTGACCCTTTCCCTTCTCAAAAATCAACCCCTGCCCGATCCCGTCGCATAGCCTACGGGAATCCTCGGATTGGATAGACCCTTTACCAATTTGCGACAAAAATTGCTTTACTGGCCCTTTTCCGTTAAAATCAGGGCGTTGGCCCGAATGACTACTGCCCGCGCGAGGCGTTTGCTTCACGCGGGCATTTTGTTTGACAAAGCTCCGTTGCCCGAGGATCGCATGCCGCCGTATGTTTTGCACCTGGAAGATCTGCCCGATGATGCGGTTGAAATCAGCTCGAAGGACGAAGAATCGCTGATCGTCATTCGCGACGAAGTGAAATTGCACGGGTTCGAGGTCGGCAAGATCGCGCCCTATAATGGCGAGTTCCGCTTTCAAGCGAAAAGTGATACGCCAGGCAAAGTGAGAGAGTTCGTCATGGGGCTGGCCGACGTGGAAGTGCAAGAGTAAGCCGCTTGCAAGCGTGGTGGCTAAACGAACCTGCAGCGGCTGGAAACGTTGCGTCGTTATCGGTCCCAAGGCGCCGACATGGTTGGAGCGTTGGCATATCGCTTGGCGCCGACCGTGAGACGGGCGCCGCAACCGGGTGCGAGCCGCACAGTAAAGAATGACCCGTCAAGGGGCGTGTTCCGCTCGCCATCGCCGACGTTCAAAAACTGGTGTTCCGCATACGCTCCGCCTTGCACGACGACGGTCCGCGCTTCCGATTGGTTCACGTTGACGAGCGTCAAGACAGTCTCGTCGGCCGATAACTTTTCGACCAAAACGGCCACATCTTCCGGCAGGCCGGCGCGGCGCGAGACCGGATCGAAATACCGCACGCGGCAATGCAGCGGCGAACCTTGATGGGCAGGGTGCAGGCCGCCAAGCATCAGATTGATCAAGGTCTCGACAGTAGCGGGATTGTAGCGCATCGGATCGTCGGCCAGGCGAGTGTCGGGCGTCGTCGCATCGGCCCGCTGTCCGGCCACTTTGGTTCGAATCGTCTCCAAATCGCGCTCGAGCGCCTTGGCCGGATAGTCGGGTCGGTCCCCTTGCAGGTAGTCGATCCAGCCTGAG
>JAICIG010000406.1 GCA_025924495.1 Pirellulales bacterium
GAAAACACCGCAGTTTTTCCAAAATCGACTCGGGCTTCTGGAAGCAAGAATGCCGCATGGGTTGATCGCCGGCGACGCACGCGAGCGCCAGCCGACTAAATCGCTTGGCGATCTTCACCCGGCTGGCGCGTTTATCAACGCCCCGCTTCTCATCCAACTCTGCCTGGCCTCGGTAGTAATTGCAGTGGCAGGCCAGGCTGTCGGCAATCCGCATCAGCACGCATCGCAAGCGATGATTGGCTTGGCGAACGAGGGGGCCCCGATCGAAATCCGTTTGATCGCTCTGATAACGCGACGGGTAAAGTCCGCTGCGCCCAGTGATGGCATTCGCATTGGCGTACCGCGCGATGGGCCCCATTTCCGCGGCCAGCTCTGCGGCTGAAACCACGTTAATGCCGGGAATGGCGAGCAAGCGAACGTAGGGAGTCTTCACCAGATCGCCGGCCAGTGCTCGCTCCAAAGGGGCGATTTGCCGCTGAAAATGCTGATAAAGCTCGAAGAGATCGGTCCAAATCGCATGGTGCAGGAGTCCGTCCCGGATTGGCTCGCGGACCGCTTGCGCCGCCCACGCCAGGGCTTTGTCGATCGTGCGAATCTGGTGGCCAATCTTGTGCTTGCGCAGATACCGATCCAGGCCGCGCTGACCGAGCTCGATCAACTTGGCAGGCGAATTGCCGCAAGCGGCAATGGCCAGCGCCGCGGGCATGTCGAAGAACCGACCGAACAGCTCGGCATAGCCCGGCATGCCAAGATGCAAGTGTTCGCGAATCTGGCAGGCCAGGGCCGTGGCCTTCTCGACGAGGCTGCGACGATGCCGCGCTCGCAACCGCAATTCGCGATAAGGAGATTCCAGTTCCAACTCGCAGAGCCCGAACCCGGCCACCGCCGCGCGGTGTTGCGCATACAGATCCGTCTCATCCGTCTTGTTGCCCGGATCGGCTGGCACGCGGTATTGCTTGGTGGCGAAGGGATGGACGACGCGCGTTTCGAATCCGGCGCCGGCGAAGGCCCGCTTCGCCGACAGGTAGTAATTCCCCGTCCGTTCGACGACGACCAATGTGTCTTCGATGCCGTGCTCTTGTTGAGCTTGGCGGATCAGTTCGACGGCCAACTTGAAGTTCGCCGCTCGGTGCTCGAGCGTTCGGGGCTCGATGAGCAGGTTTCCAAAGTAATCGGCCATCATCCACTCCGAGCGATGCTTGGCTGGATCGACGCAGACGATGGCGAACCGCTCGCCGCCTACTTTCTGGACGCGGGGACCGAGGATGCCGTTGGGTTTCTGCAGCGTCCGGTTGCTGCGCGGCTTGCGATTGCGCTGGGAACGACCGTTTCGCTTTACGCGGTAAGGCATTTGGATGCTCCTTAGTTGGGGAAAAGGCTAAGGCATTGACCTGACCTCATCCCCAACAACAATCCAAGCTGCCGGCTCTTCAAGAGAGCTTTTTTCGCTAGAAAGCATCATACCGGGGCATCGACCCGCGTAGGATAATTTGAACAGGTCTGCCGGATCCCGCAGGTTAGCAACAACCCGTCTCCCGTACCCAGTGGCAAAGATGCCGCTCGGACGAACGGCGCCGAATAGCTTTGCCGCGGCGCATCCCCCGCCTATCATGAAGACCGTTTCTGACCTTTCAGCAACGGGGGGATCATGTGTGGCAGCCACTTGGAGGTCAATCTCACGAAATCGTTTCTTCACGCGCGTTTCGGCTGGCGGCTGTGCCTGGGGCTGACTCTGTTCATATCGTCGCCCGTCGCGCTTCGGGCGCAGCAAAAAGCAGCCGATCAAAATGACTGGGCCCTACTGACGACCGTTTACCGCGGTTTCGTCGTCGATGCAGCCGACTTGCCGATTTCCGGCGTATTAGTCACGAGTGAAGCGTCCTGGAGGGCCGAACGCGGCGAGCTGCGGCACGTCCGAGAAGCGCAGACTCGCACGGACGAGTTCGGACGCTTCGAGCTAGCCGGCTTGCGTCCAATCGAAATAAAAGATGGAGCGCGGCAGCTCTATTTCGAGCATCCCGATTATGGGCTGGCCTGGTATGGCCGGACTTACAGGGACGAGTTGACTGACTCGCACGACGGCCTGATCCGCATCAAATTGCAGCCGGGTGTCGAGTTCGGCGGCAAGGTCGTCTTGGACGAGGATGGCAGCCCGATCGCCGGCGCCCTCGTCAGCGCCGATGTGACTTACGTTTTCGCGAGTGAGAAAGACGCCGTACTTCCCGCTTATTATCACGGGTTACATGTACTGACCGAACGTTTTGGCCGATCGGTTGTCACGGACGCCGCCGGGCGGTTCCGGCTGCCCAGACTGCCCGCTGGAGCGCGGCTGAGCCTCACGGTCCAGCAGCCGGGTTTCGTCGCTTATCGATCGGATCAAACACAGTCCGCGTATCCGGTTTCCGTCGGCGAGAACTCGATCGACATCGAGCTGAAGCCGGCCGTCACGATCCGAGGGCGATTGCTCGTTGACGGCAAGCCGATCGAGCAGGCCGACGTGCAAGTTTCGGCGATCGATCGAAGCCGAGGCAAGTTAGCCGCCAGGACGAAGACCGACGACCAGGGGCAATTTGAATTGACAGGTTTGGACGAAAATGAATATCTGTTGCAAACCTCGGCGTTTACAGCACAGAGCAAGGGGTTGATCGCGACGCCGAAGGTAGTCGAACAGCGCGCGGCCGGCAGCAGCATCTCGGTCGATCTCGATTGCACGCCGGGTCAGGTCGTCAGCGGAATGATAACCGACAATAAGGGGCGCCCCGCGGCGGGATTTGGAGTGCTTGTTCGAGATATCGAACGCCTGAAAGCCCCCAAGGCTGAGATGACAGCTACTGCCGATGCCGAAGGCCGCTATCTCCTTCGCTTGGCGCCCGGCAACTATGCGTTAAGCGCAAGGGACTGGAATCGCGGCAAGCCAAGAAACGATGAGCACATGGTAAAGATTCGGGAGAGTGGTCCGATTGTCGCTTTGGATTTCCGCATCAGCATCATCCCCGAAAAGCTCACGGGCAAACTCGTCGACGACCATGGGCATCCGTTGGCCGGAATCATTTATTCGGGGAGTTCTCCGTTGGCGACCGCCGGGGAAGACGGGTTGTTTACGGTGGGGGAACACGGGCCCGTCAAATCTGAATGCTGCGCGGTGAACCGCGACAAGACGCTTTTTCGTATGTTCCTTTGGTCGGGGCTCAAGGATGACTTTCCAGAACAGATCATATTGTCGCCCGCGGCGAAAGTGGTCGGTCGTTTGATCGGCGAAGACGTCGACGGACTGAGCAGAGAAGATTTGAAAGTTGTCTGTGCGATTCCGACGGACAGGCCAAGCCACGGTCTGAGCATTCATGGTTTGAATCGGGCCTTATGGCAACTCAAACTGCAGGCGGACGGCAAATTCGAATTCACGTTGCCGGTTGGCTTTGACTTTCTGTTCTACGGATCGCAGGCTAGCCGCAAATTCAGAGGCACGCTGTTCAAGGCCGATGATCTGCAACCCGGCGAACTGCGAGATGTCGGCGAAGTGCAGTACCCGTGATTGAACGCGTGCCGCGATCGTGCTTTTCGCCACATCGCTGGACCTTGTGACCTTTCGAGCGCGCGTGGGCGGCATCGTCCCGCGTAGGATAACTCGCCCGGGGCTGCCGGACCACCGGGCGCAAGGGATCGGTGGGATCGGCAGTTCTTAACGATCCGAGTTGGGCCGTTGTGCGGGACTGCGCTAGGGAACGGATCGCTCTTCCTCCAACTAGTTACGCGGTGCTAGCGGCCAAGATTTTGGCAAAGGCAACATGCGTAAGTAGCAAGCTTCCGCGTGAAAAGAAAAAATGCGACCCCGTGGAGCCTAAGTAGAGAGTGTCACGAGGAATTGGCGCGAGCACAATCTGACAAAACGCCGCGTTGTGATTGCTACTCTTTGGCCTCGACGCCCGCGTCGGCTGGCGCCAAATCGACCGCGACGACGATATCGCCCTTGGGCACGGGCAAGGCAAGCGGCGCGGAAGGGGCGCCCAAGTCGTCGATGCGATCGTCGCCGATGCTGTAGAGCAGATAGCCCGCGGATAGTTTTTTGTAGGTCAATGCCCGATCGGCGAACGGGTCGAGCGGGACAGAAGTCAGGTATCGCGGGACGAGTGCGTCCAGCGAGTCGGGATAGTGGTTCGTTGCCAGCGAAAACCTGCGCAGTGCCAGATGGGCGATGAGGAGCCGCAGCCGAGCGCGCTTTTCGCCGCCTTCTGCTTCAAAGAGACCTTCGTTTACGTCCGTTACTCCTGGAAATAAGATGCGGGCCACGGCATTCAGCCGATGCTTCCAGGGATACGCTCGAGCGTAATAAAGGCGTTCTCGGGCGATGCAGCTTTCCGCTGGCTCTCGGCGGCTGTCGATTCCCGTCAACCGCTCGATTAGTGCGCGGCACGTAGCGTCGTCGAGTCGGGCGACGATTTTCTGCAGCCCCTCGATCCCGAGCCGTTCGGCCATGAAGCCGTACCCATCGTGCATCATCACGCCGCCGTTGGCGATGGCGGTCCCGAATTCGATCTCGGTGAGATAGCTCTCGACGGCGTCTTGCAGACGCCCATCCTGCAACTGCTGTCGCCCGTGTGCGGCGAAAATCTGCGACAGCTTCTCGAGTCGTTGGCATTCCGCCATGATCTTCAGATCGTCCATTCTGTCGTAGAGCACGGCTTGGCAGGGTCGAGCCAGGCCTCGCCGCACGAGTTCAAACGCCGGGCGCTGCTCGAGCAGATACTCGCGCAGCGCGTCGCCTGACAGGGCTTCTACCTTAGCTGAAGGATCGTAAATCTTCTCAGTCGCGTACAGCAGGTCGACATAGCCGTTGTCGGCCAATGCGGGCGGATACGCGAGCAATTGATATCGAAATAATTCGACGAAAATCATCGCAGGGGGCATCGCGATCATCAGCAGACTCAGCCCCGCCGCCGCCCTGCCGATCGGCCCGCGAACCGAGCGGGATAGCCAGAGCCGAATGCCCATCAAGAGCGCCGGAAACACGACAGCGAGCGTCGCCCCCCGCAACCAGACGTTGTGTTGGGTTTGCGCGGCCCAGACGGCGACGAGCGTGAACACGCCCATCGCGAGGCCGGGCAGTACGTCCAAGTGCCAATTCCACCGCACCTGCGGCGGCATGCGCGCGAGCATCGCCAATACGCCGCACAACAGAACGAAGACCAATAGCAACTCCGTCAGAGAATAGCGGCGGCGCAATTCGTTCGCTTCCGAGCCAGTCGCAGTCGGGCCAGCGCGCCCACAGCTCGAAGGACGTCGGCTTTGCAAATGCCACAGCCGGAGCACGACGACCGCCATCTGGCTCATGAAGAACAGGCACAGCCGGCGATCGGACGTCAGGAGCCATGCCGCAGGAAATGCCAGCGCGGCGGCCATCCGCAAGAACCAGTGGCCGCGCCCCTGCACGCCCCAGACTGCGATCAGTCCTGCCAAACTATAAGTCGCCATGATCGCCAACAGCGCGATGGCGATCTTCAGCAAAACGAGCCCTTGCTCGATCGACATCGCCGCCTCCCGTGGTCCCGGAACCGCAGCCAGCGAGGACTGCGTTACGCAGTCTATGTCATTCGTGTCCGGGGCGGCAAATTATTCCCGCCCCGGTTTCACTTGGACATCAAAGCTAAGCAGGCGAGCCAGCGCGAATCCTGCCTTCACGGGCCCGCAGCACGCATTTTCGTCACCGGGCGGCATTGTCCTGCGTAGGATAAATCGCACGGGGCGCCGGACCTGCGAGCGCAAGGGATCAGGAGAATCGGCAGCTTTTGACGATCGGAGTTGGGGTGTTCTGCGGGCCGCGCTTGGGAATGGATCGGTCTTCCTCCACCTATAAATCGTGCTATCGGCCAAGATTTGGTAGGGCGACAGCGTCCGGAATTCTCGCGAATTCTGCAGTGCACAAGCGCTGAGTCCGAACAGAGCCGGCGCGAGGCAAGTTGGCGGCCAAGTCCGATTGCCGTTATCATCGGCGCCAAGGAGCCAAACCATGGGCACGGCGCATGCGAGCTATAGTTTTACGTTCTATGGCGTGGAGGATTTTCTCGAATTCACCGCGCACATGCTGCATGTTCTTGCCGACCGCTGGGTTCGTCCCCAATCGCTGCAGGTCTACGTGCCCGGCCATGCTGACGCCGAACGTGCCGACACATTTGCGAAATTGCCTGGTTCGCTTGATGGCCCTCGACCGACGATCAAACCAGACGGCGAGCGCCTGTTTCCCGGCGAGCGTCTGCTCGAAAACGCTGGCGTGACCGTACTTGAACCGTCGGAATTGCTCCCTGCCTGGCCGCGAGACCTGGACGCGGCGGTTGGCCTGGTGCGGCAATTCGTTAAACGTGCCGATCAGTTGCGCGCATCAGGCGCAGATCCGCACGCTTGGATTTATGGGGATTTTTGGGGAAACACCCGAATCGTCGTGCCTGCGGCGGGCGACTTGACAACCTGCTGGGCTTTGCGCGAGCGGATCTGCTTTTCGAACGCTAACGTGTTTGAATTGATCGCGGACTTTTCCTTCGAAGCCGAGAGGACCTCCGACATGCACGCCGAGGACACGTTCACTTTCCACCTTTGCAACTTCAGCCATATCTGGTCGCATTACGAGCCGCGGTTCGACGTGGCGCGCGATGCCTGGCCGCTGAAATCGGATTTAACCGCCGCACGCGAGAATGCGCGGATCGCCGCGGCCGCCATTGCGGAGTTGGTCCGCTCCGCTCCCGCGACAGAATTCGCATGGGATTATGAGCTCGAGCACTCGCCGGATGTCGCCGGCGACTTGCCGGAAGAACTGAATCGGCGACTGGGCGCCGATCGCGTCCGCAAACCCACGGCTACCGTCACGCTGCTCGGCTAGCCCAGCTTATTCATCAGCCCACCGAGAATGGCTGGCAAAGCGCCTCCGCACTAACCCGATGCCGCCGCCAGAGAAAAGCGCATGTCGCAGTTGATGATTCCGGCGGACCTTCTATTTTACGTGCGGCTCGATGCACGGATGGCATCGTCCTGCGTAGGATAATTCGCCGGGTTGCGTGGCTCTAGACGTTTCCAGCTCCGAAAGGCGATCGCTGTGCGGTCAGGCACTTCCGCCGCGCGTGATTCTCGATCTCGGGCGCGACTTCCGGAAACGCTCGAAACGTCGCTTAGTGCCGTTAGTGGCCTGTCACATC
>JAICIG010000407.1 GCA_025924495.1 Pirellulales bacterium
GACGACTGCTCGCTCGCGGAACTGGAACGCCGCGTGATCGCTCTGGCCTACGGCATTCAGCTCGGTCGAGACGCGAACATGATCGTCATCGACAATCTCGAGGCCTGGGCCGGCAGCCTCGACGAAACGCCCAGCCGCGCGCGGATCAAGTGCCTGCTGGTCCGCCTGGCGACGATCGCCGTGCAAACGAAGACCGCCATCGTGGCGCTGGCCCGGTTGAACGGTCCCGCGGGCGGCCGCGTGGCGGCGCGCGAGCTGGCCGAGCTATCGGCCATCGCCCCGGTCGTCTGGCTGACGGCGAACGACGCCGAAGATCCCACCCGCCGTTTGCTCTTGCCCATCAAGAACAGCCTTGGCCCGATGGCGGCGGCCGCGGCGTTCCGGATCGAGCAGGGACGCGTGGCTTGGGAGCCCGGCCCGCTGGAATTGTCGGCCACCATGATTGTGCCGCCGAGCGCCCGGCGCGTGGCGGAGCAGCGCGATCGCGAGAGCGCCGCCGAATGGCTGCTCGATGCCTTGAGCGACGGGCCGGTCGAATCGGCCGAGTTATTTCGCCAGGCCCGCAGTTGCGGCATCTCCGCCAAGACGCTGCGGCGGGCAGGCAAGGCGCTGGGGCTGAAGCCGACCAAGACGGCGTTCGAGGGACCGTGGGCGTGGGAAATGCCGGGAGAGGTCGGAATTCGGAAGTCGGAGGTCGGAAAGGAGGAGGAAGAGTGCGGGGCGGCGAGCAAGCCGAGCGATGAGATTGATTTGGATGTCGACGCTTATGGGTTCCGCGTTCCGCATATGCAAGTGGGCGGCGTGACGATTTGAGGGCCGAAGATGGTCGTCGATGCGAAGATGGCCAAGTGAGCGCGGGAAAGTTGGGAGCGGATCGCAGGCGCCGGGGAGAGACGCGGAGCGTCGCGAGCCCATTCCCACGGGGGGGCGTGGGAACGAGGGAAGTCTTAGCCGTAACGGGGCCACATTCATCAGCCCTGGGCAACCAGAAGAATCGCGGCACGCCACTAATCAGAATCGCCAAATGGGCGAAACAGACGACGCAATTGCGCGTCGCCGGTTGCAATGCCGCGCATTGTGCGACCCCCTTGGGGTCGACGACGGTTGGTGGGCGATTTGGCTTCCCAGTGCTGCGCACTGGGCTGATGAATCTTGCACCTTCGGTGCTGCCGGAGGGACGCGGAGCGTCGGCAGTCGGTTCCCACGCGGGAGCGTGGGAACGAGAGGGACAGAATGCGGAGTGCAGGCGAAGGTGGCCAAGTAAGAACGGCAAAGTTCGACGGCAAGCGCGGACGAAGTCAACTTTGTGCCTTCGGCAGGCCGCCTTCAATTTTCTCGATGGCCTGGCGGATGTCGTCGGGAATCGGATGTGAAGCCTGGCGATTGTAATCGTAGATGACCAACGTCGATTCGGCGTCGGCCACGACGGCCTGCTGCGCTTCGCTATAAATTCGATGTTCCATCGAGAGGCTGCTGCGGCCCAGCCGGGTGATGCGGGCGCCGCAGCGGATTGTGTCGGGATAAGTGACCGGACGGCGATAGTTGCAGGAAATCGCTGCCAGGATCGGGCCGATTTTGTCGCGCTCCATCGATTCGGAAAGTCCGGTCTGATCGAGATACGCAATCCGCGCCGATTCGCACCAGCGGATATAGACCGTGTTGTTCACGTGCAAGAAGGCGTCCTGGTCGCCCCATTGCACGGGCAACGTGATGATCGTGGGAAAGCCGGCGAGCGGATCAATGGGCTGCATGGGGAAAGGGGAGCGTGAGAGTTAAGGGTTGAGAGATGCCAGAAGAAAGCGATGGCGATCCGGAGTCTAATTTGGTTTTTATCGTCCCTGGCAGGCAGTATGCTATTCGGGCGGCGAAGCGAGTAGATGGTGGCCCCCGTCGCGAGCGGCTCCTAAGATAAGGTATCGCCTCGCCCTTGACGACTGGCATCACTCTGTCCGGTTAATGCTTTCGAGGCGCCGGACAGTTGTTGGCGGAGAACGCTGCATCATTTTCTGGAGATATTCTATGCTCTTGGCCCGATCGCGATGGTTGGCGGCAGGACTTTATACTGTGCTGGCGTGCATTGCCGGCTATGCGGCCGCTGCCGATGCGGACGACAAACCCAGTCTGCCGGTGGTCCGCAACGTCGAGCCGCAGCCGCTCAAAGCGCAGGTGGCGCGCCTGGTGCAGTCACTCGAATTGCTGGGCAATCCGCTGACGAAAGAGCAACAAGCCGCGCTGGATAAGGCCATGGCCCAGCAGGACGCGGCGGCGAGCGTCGAACAGATTCAAGCCGTGCTCGATCCCTTGTGCCTGGCGGGCGTGAACATCAATCCGGAGAGTCGCGTGAAGGTGGCGGCCGGCCCGGCGCCGCACAAGCTGGTGGAGCAGGGGTGGCGAGTGTTTCTCGTCAAGGTGCACAACGAGGCGGGAGTGACGGCAGCATTGCGCGTCAGCAGTCCGAATGCGGCGCCCCTCTACGCCCGCTCTTCGGGCAAGCCCAATGCGGCGGCGAAGATCAGCGAGCAGGAGGTCGCCGATCGCTGGCTGGAAGCGAGCTTGTACGATCAGCAGCCGCTTAATAAAGAATTGTCGGGACTGGCGCTCGAATATCGCATTTTACAGTTGTTCAGCCGCGATCGCGGCCAGCGCGACGCGAAGCTGCTGTTCGACGTAGGGCAGGGGACCCAGGATCTCGGCTTCCGCAACGAGATCAACCTGTTGTTCACCTGCGAACCGGCGGTCAAGCTGGTGCTGGACGTGCTCGATGACGACGGCAAACCGACCGTCGGGCAGTTCGTGTTCCGCGACTCGCAGGGGCGCGTTTATCCGTCGCGCGTCAAGCGTCTGGCGCCCGACTTGTTCTTTCACGACCAGGTCTACCGCGCCAGCGGAGAGTCGGTGTTGCTGCCGCCGGGGCGTTACGAAGTGACTTATACGCGCGGCCCGGAGTACCACATTCTCAAACGCGAGATCGAACTGCCCAAAGCAGAAACCCATCGCGAAAGTTTCCGGCTGGCGCGGTGGATTAAGCTGGCCGATTTCGGCTGGTATTCCGGAGATCATCACGTGCACGGCGCCGGCTGCGCGCATTATGAAGCGCCGACCGAAGGGGTCGGACCGGAAGACATGGTACGGCATATTATCGGCGAAGATCTGAACGTAGGCTGCGTGCTGTCGTGGGGGCCGTGCTGGTATTTCCAGAAGCAGTTCTTCGAAGGGCAGGTCAGCCGCCTGTCGAAGCCGCGCAACTTGATGCGCTACGATGTGGAAGTTTCCGGTTTTCCCAGCTCGCATGCGGGCCACTTGTGCCTGCTGCGATTGAAAGAAGACGACTACCCGGGCACGTCGCAGATCGAAGAGTGGCCCAGCTGGGATTTGCCCGTATTGCAATGGGGCCAGAAGCAGGGAGGCGTAGTCGGCTTCTCGCACAGCGGCTGGGGGCTGCAAGTGCCATCGACCAGCCTGCCCAACTTCGACATGCCGAAGTTCGACGGCATCGGCGCCAATGAGTATATCGTCGACGTCGTGCATGGCGCGTGCGACTTCATCTCGGCCGTCGACACGCCGATCGTGTGGGAATTGAACATCTGGTATCACACGCTGAACTGCGGCTATACGACGCGGATCAGCGGCGAGACTGACTTCCCATGTATTTATGGCGAAAGGGTGGGGTTGGGCCGCGCTTACGTAAAGATGAAGACCGATCCGAACGAGCCGCTGGACTACGACCAGTGGGTCAACGGCATTCGCGACGGTCGCAGTTATTGCTGCGACGGACTTTCGCACTTATTCGATTTCAAGGTTGCCGCAGGCGATCGGGAGTTAGCCGTCGGCGAGAAAGGGGACGCGGGCCGTACGAGCGTGATCAAGACGAAGGCCGGCGAAAAGCTGAAGATCTTCGCCAAGGCGGCGGGCCTGCTTGAAGAAAAGCCGCGCGAAGACATTCGTTCGAAGCCGCTCGATCAGAAGCCGTATTGGCACGTGGAGCGAGCCCGCATTTCCGATACGCGCAAAGTGCCGGTCGAATTGATCGTCAACGGCGAGTCGTTCGATACGGTCGAGATGGAAGCGGATGGCCGGCTCGAAGAGGTGGAGTTCGAGTTCTCGCCCGAGGAGTCGTGCTGGGTAGCGCTGCGGATTTTCCCCAGTTCGCACACCAATCCGGTATTCGTGGAAGTGGACGACAAGCCGATCCGCGCGAGTAAGAAGAGCGCGCAGTGGTGCCTGGACGCGGTCGACGTATGCTGGCAGCACAAGGTGAAGGCGATTCGCGAAGGCGCCGAGCGCGAGGCGGCGGAGAAAGCCTATGAAGTCGCTCGGCAGGCGTATCGAAAGATTCGCGACGAGGCCGTCGGCGAATGAGCGATAGGGCTTGCATGGCAAGCCCTCAGCGAGGAACGTCGCCGCCTGGCGAGGATGATTTGTGGTCGCCCCCCTTGGCGCGGTGGATGGCGGGCTTCAGCTGAGGAACTTTACGTTCCACCCAGTCGAGCAACCGCCGAAAGAGCGGAATGTCGGGCGCGAGAGTGATCACGCCCCAGCCGATGAACACCCAGCCTGGCAGAATTGGCAGAGCCAAGCCGGCAACGCCGACGCCCAGGAGCGTCCAGCCGAAGATCTGCCGCGAAATCATCCAGAGCAAGCTTTTCGACTGTTCCATCAGTTCTGCATCTCCGTCAGCTCTCTATCGAGCGATATCAGCTTGCGATTTGCGGCCCGGGCGCCGGTGCTTTCCATGAATACCATTACGCGACGACGGCGGGAACGGGTCGCATATTCTTCAGCAGGGGCCCCTAACTGGACAGCGACTGCGTCGCTGCGACGCGAAGTTTTCGTTTCAGAAAGTATAGAAAGCGACCGAGCGCGGGGCCACCCGTATGATCGCTAAGGCACGTCGGGGCAAAGAGTTGCCATTACCGACGAGGAAGGGATTCGTTAGCGGAATAACCACATTCCTAGCCACACCACGCCGATCAGTAGCACCGCCAGAAGAATGCCGAAGCCAATGAGAAACCAGGTGGAGTCCCACAAGGTAGGGCCCTTGGGCTTGGCCTGCTTCGCCGCGGGGGCCAATCCGCCCGAAGAGCCGAGCGGCGCAGAGGACAGATCGTCTGCCGGTAGCGAAGCCAGCAGATCGTCGAGCGGCGCGGACATCAGCGGCGCCGAATCGAGACTCAGATTGGGAAGATCAATGGTCGGCGCCGCGGCCGGTTTGTTTTCTGCCGTAGCCGGTTTGGCTGGCTGCGGAGCGCCGCTCCGTTTGCCGCTGCCGTTAGGAGACGGCGCGCCGGGCGGCTTTGTTACCGCGCCGGGCGAACTGGGGCGAGCGCCCGAGGGAGCGCTGGCCGGCGGGGCCTTGTCCGCGGGCTTTGCCTGGCTGCCGATTTTGCTTCCCGAAGCACCGAGCTTGCTCGCGGAAGCGCCGAGCTTGCTTGCCGAAGCGCCAAGTTTGCTTGCCGAAGCGCCGCTGCCGGCTGCCGTGCCCGCCTTGCTGTCCGGCGCCACGCTGCCTGGCGCTGGCGGCTTGCCCAACTTGCTGGCCGAAGGACTCGAGGAAGCGGCAGGCGAGCCAGGGTTGCGAGCTTGCATGCCGCCGACCAGCGTACCGGAGGCGCCTGAATTCGTTTGCGAAGCGCTGGCGCCGCTTTCCGCCGCACTGCGCTGGCCAAGACTGGGGCCTGGCGGCTGCGGAGCGGGCTTGGCCGGATTGCGAGCGGCTTTGCCTTGTTCTTCCTCCAACGGCGCGAAGGAAAACTCTTCATCGTGATACGCAGGGCGCGGAGCAGCCGCAGATTTTGGCGCCTGCTGATATTGATTGATCCAGTCACCTAGCGCGTGGCTGACTTCGTGGGCGGTTTGGTAACGCTGAGACGGCGATTTGGCCATCATCTTGCGGCAAATCGCGATCAAGCCGGCGGGTGCGTCAGGCCGCTCCGAAGCTACATCGGCCGGTTCCTTGGTTTGGTGCATGACGACGCGTTGCGCGAGCGTGCCGGTAGGAAAGGGTGGATGGCCCGTCAACAAGAAATACAGCGTTCCCCCAAGACTGTAGATGTCGGCTCGCGGGTCGACCAGGTGACTATCGAGGGCCTGCTCAGGGGCAAGATAATCGACAGTACCGAGCATTTTTTCGTCAAACGCCTTGGTCAACGAGGCTTCGGCTTCGTCATCGGCGAAGCGGGCTAGGCCCAGGTCGAGTACTTTGACGATGCCTTTGGCATCGACAAGCAGATTGGCCGGCTTCATGTCGCGGTGAACCAGCCCTGCCTCGTGAGCATGGGCGAGTCCTTCGGCGGCTTGACGGATGTATTCGGCTGCTTGCAGGTAAGGCAGCGGCCCGTTGCGTTCAACCAGTACGCGCAGATCGCGGCCTTCCACATACTCCATGACCAGATAGTGGATATCGCCGTCCTGGTCGACGTCGAACGCGCGGACAATGTTTGGATGATCGAGCAAGGCCACCGCGCGGGCTTCGCGATGAAAGCGGGCAAGGTACGACGAATCGCTGACCCGATTCATCGGCAGCACCTTGATTGCCACGCGGCGGCGCATCACGGCGTGCTCCGCCAGATAGACGCTGCTCATGCCGCCGGTGCCCAAATGGTCGAGCAGTTTATACTTGCCCAAAAAGAAGCCGTTATGACGGCCTTGCAGCAAGCATTGTCGTTGCCAGTCGGTGATCAAGCCGACCTGAGCCAGATGCGAGCTGACGACATGGCTGTCGTTGGTCGCCGAGGTCCCGGCATCGCGTTCCAAGTCGGAGAGCGTTTGCGACAAGCGAGACCGATCAACCAGTCCGCTGCGCTCAAGGATTTCCAGGAAACTGCTGACAGTGAGTTGCTTCATGCCGTCTCAGTCGCGAACCGCCAGAATTGTCAAACCGCGAGTCGCCCAACCTCAACTCTCGCGGCTTCCTTGCCGGCCTGTTGCATCTCGAAAGACGCTCCGTCGCGCGAATGCGCGCCTCTTTATTGTAGTCAGTTTTTCGTTTTTGCAAAGTTTTTCACTGGTTGACGGCGGTCGAGTGCCCCAGACCCCGCACAAGGGCTGGAATGCGGTGGCCCGATTCTTATCGGGCGGCCAAGCGAAGATCGGTTGCTCAGCCGATTTCCTGCCGCGGGCGAATCGGCGTGGAAATTGACCGGCAAACCGATCCACAGGCCATGATGCGC
>JAICIG010000408.1 GCA_025924495.1 Pirellulales bacterium
ACGCCGCCTGGCTACAGCCTGCCGCCCCTACGCGGCTGAGGAGGCGCCTGTGGCGAATTGGCAAATCTCCAAACTTCGCCTGTCAAGAGGTTCCCAATCGGCGCCGATAGGGCGCCTCCCGCGTACGACGGTTCTCAACAAGACTCCAACGGCACGATCAGGCCTCGAAACACGGAGGCTGACGCCACCGGCTCGCCAGATCATGGCGCCAACGCCGCAAATCGCGACCCTATCTCCTACCTACCATCTACCACCTGCCACCAAAAAACCGCTCTTGCCATTACCTCTAGGTTCAAGGTATAAGGCTCGCCATGACGATCAAGAAAACGAACCCGGACTTTCTCAATGGCGTGCCGGAATTGCTGGTCCTGCAATTGCTCGACCGGCAGCCGATGCACGGTTACGATCTGGTGCAGGCCATTCGCCAGGCGTCGGGCATGAAGCTCGACTTCGGCGAAGGCTGCATTTACCCGATTCTGCATCGGCTGGAGGGGCAGAAATTTCTGGCCAGCAAGCGAGAACTGGTCGCAGGCCGGAACCGCATCATTTACCGCGTGACGAAGTCGGGCCGGAAGCGGCTGGCTGAGTCGACCGCCGCCTGGAAGGACATTGTGGCCGCTATCGGCGCCATCTTGCAAGGAGGCCAACATGGCCAGCCCGCAATGGCGTGACCAATTGCAACAAGCACTCCGCCGGCAAGGACTGCCGAGCGTTTACATTTCCCGGCTGGTCGAGGAGCTAACCGACCATGCCACCGACATTTCTCAGGAGAATTCCAGCATGGATGCTGAACACACAGCTGCCAGTCGCTTGGGCCGCCCCGAACATCTGGCCTCAATCGCCAAGGCTGAATTCAACCGCCGCACCTTTGCCGGCCGTCACCCGCTCGTCACATTTATCGCCGGGCCAATCATCGCCATTCCCTGTACGCTGGCAATGATTTTCTTCGTTGCCTTCGGCTGCATGTGGATGATCGATACGGCGATGGGAGGCAGCCTCTCCGCCAATGATGAGTTAGGCTTGCCGCCGACGTCGATGGAAGTAGCCGTCATCCAAGCATTCAATGGATTCGTTCGATTCGCGCCGTTCGTCATATCGGCGTGGCTTTTCGTCCGACTCGGCGGTCGCGCCGGGCTGCGCATCTGGCCAGCCGCCGCCTGCGGCATTATCGCCTTGCTCGCTCTCTTCTTTGTCTCGGTCGTCACGCCCGCCACGGCCGATGGTCCAGGGACGTTGATGATGGGCTTTGGTTGGAAGTTCGTCCTGGACCAGGCGCTTCAGGCCGCCGTGCCCCTGGCGCTCGGCGGCTGGTTCCTCTGGCGACATTCGACAAGTCGCTCGCAGGCAATCGCCGTTTAAAATCGCTTCGAGTCGTCTCCGGTTGGCAGCAGGGCCTTCGGCAAGATTCAAGGCCTGCGGCAGGCTTCACGCCCGCGATAATCTTCGCTTCCACTCCGCTTTGAGTGGAGCATCGCGGGCGACGAGGAACGGATAACTTGCCAATCCGCCCGCCCACAGCAAGCTGAGGCCGCCGTAGGCGGGCAACAGATGCTTCAGGCTGTGATATCCGACGACCCAATGCACCAGAATGGTCGAGCAATATGCGATATTGCCGGCCAGCATCAGGGCCGTCCAGAGCCATGCCTGACCGCGTCGGAAAGCCCACATGGCCGGCAACAGGGTCGCGGCGCCGCATGCGATCAACATGCCCCCAAACGTCGCACGATCGTGTGCCACAAGCGGTACGAGTCGCGGGTGTGCATCAACCAGATCGGCGGCGCACACGTTCATGAATTCCAAATCTTCGGGAACAAACACCGTGGTCATGCCTATGACAGAAATCGTCACTCCTGCGACGACCAGCGCTGCTCCATGAATGACGAACAGCAGTTGGCCCCACTGACTCGCTCGCCACCGCCCATCGTTCCACAATTCAGGCGGCTCCATTGGCTGCCGCTCGCCAAGCGACGAGTGAACCGTCAGGACCAGGAACTGAAACAGGATGGCCGTCACGAAGGCATGAAACGGATCGAAATAGCCGAAACCGAGAAACGAAAAGAAGCTGACAAAGCCAGCCAACGCGGAAAACACAACGGTGACGTACGCCCAATGTTCTCCGCGTCGAATTCCCCGCCAGGCAAGCGCCGAGTAAAGGATCCCGATAGCCAGCATCGTGCCAGCCAAGGTGACGCGGTCGTGCGTCATAAACGAGAGCAGCCGATCGTTCAGTTCGGCCAATTGTTGCCGGCTTAGTCCGGCCATGGCTTCGTCATACGGCATGACAACGCGCGTCATCGCGACAACCATGGCCAGCACGCCGCCAACGAGCATGCTCAGGCCCATCAGCAGCGCCCAAAACCAGGCTTCGCGGCCGATGCGCGCGGCCGGCGCCGGTGGCGAAATTTCCTCCATTTGACGTCGATAGAGCAGCGCTTCGTTGATTCGCTTAGGCAAGCCCGGCCCCGCGAAGACCAGGCCGGAATCGACTTGAACGAGATCGGCGCCCGCTTCGAAATAGTCGAGAGCATCGGCGGGTGCGTGGATTCCTGCTGATCCGATGATGATTGGTTGATCGCCCAACATCATGCGGATCTTCCGAACTGTTTCTACGGCTGCATCAAAACCTGCCTTGCCGAATTGCCGCTCTTTGTCCTCCGCCGCGTTCCCGATGACGACTGCGCCCGCGATTTGCCGAGCACGGATTGCTTGCATGCAGCGTTCTCTTTGCGATTCACAGTTCCAAGTGTCCGCGTAAACCGCCCCAAAGAATAAAGGCGGCTGGCGAGTCGATTCGTGCGCAGACTGCCAGGCGTCGCACACATCGTCGATGCATTGAACTGGCATGACAAAGCCATCGACGTAGGTTTGAAGTTCATCGATCATGTCTCTCGCTTCGGCAAGCGACGCCGGCTCGATGCGTGCGAAAATGGGAATCGCCAAGGGCCCATCGCGTTTCAGCCGCTCGCTGGCGGCCTGGGCGCTAATTGCCGCTTGCGGCGGCTCGCATCGCATCGTTTCCGACGCGGCGTCCAGGTGCACCGCGCCGACCTCCGTTGGCGGCCGCGCGACGATCGGACCAATTTCCAAAAACCCGAAGCCGAACTCGGTGAATGCGGGACTAGCCTGCAAATAGGTGTCGAGGCTGCAGCTCAAGCCGACCTGAGAACGCATGGCAATGCCATCTCGCTCGACTGCCAGCCGAGCATCCGGCCGCATGTGGCCCATCAACTGAATCACATGTCGGCCGAACGGCAAACGCGCGAGGAATCCCATCCCGCCCAAGGCGATCGTTCGGCCTGCTTGCGGGCCGAGCGAGAAGAGCAGCGGACGAAAGACCGTTTGGTAAGTCCAGTCAGGCATCGAGCAGGTCTTGGCGCACAAGAGGAATGAGCCGCGCGCCCCAGGATGCGGGGGTACAGTGGAAGGCCCAATTCTAACCGGACGATTGCGGGGCCTAATAACTAGTCAGCGGCCCCGTGACCGCCTTGGGGGCAATTTCTTCCCACTGCAGAGGGATCCGCGAGACGGGCGTATCCCAAGCTCGGATCACTCATTGGCCCATATTAACCCGAAGCGCCCGCGAGGGCGAACGGCCTCGAAGGGTCGCCTGCCGGCGACCGACATCCCTCGCTGGCGCTTCGGGTTAGTGTGCGCACTTCACCAGACTATTGCTGGGCTGGTGAGTGATCCAGGCTAGCGGCGAAGGCGGTCGGCTCCTTCCTCCTTGTTTCGAGCCAGCCTTAGCGGCAACTGCCAACTTGGCAGAGCGTGCGGAACGTCTGTATTCGTGGCGCGCGCGGCATGGATTGCCAACAGGCAACATAACACTATGCAAATAAGCTACTTAGGATGCACATCTGTCTCTTGGCACACCTTGTGCTTAAAGAGCGGCTTTTGAAGGCCGCCGGCTGCCATTATGGGGTGGCGGTCTATCAGTGCCCTTCCGCATACCGACTGCCTGCAAACGGTTTAGGACCAGCGGCGATCCTGAAATGAGGGTCGCCGCCAGAAAACCGCTGCGGGCAATGACAAAAGCATTCTTTTTCGCCAGCAACAGGAGGAAACCACTGTGGCAAAGCAGATGGTGTTTGATGACGAAGCGAGACAGCCGCTCTTGGCCGGCGCTTCCAAATTGGCCCGCGCTGTCAGTAGCACGCTCGGCCCCCGCGGACGCAACGCCGTGCTCGACAAGGGCTGGGGGTCGCCCAAGGTGACCAAGGACGGAGTCACGGTTGCGGAAGACATCGAACTGGAAGACGCCTACGAGAATCTCGGCGCCCAGTTGATCAAAGAAGCCGCCAGCAAGACGAACGATGTCGCGGGCGACGGCACCACGACTGCCACCGTCTTGGCCGAGGCCATCTTCCGCGAAGGCCTGAAGATGATTGCGGCCGGCGCCGATCCGATGGCTCTCTCGCGCGGCATTGCCAAAGCGACTGAGGCGGTCATCGACGCCATCCATAAGCTTGCCACGCCGATCAACGAAAAGAACAAGACCGAGCTGAAGCAAATCGCCACGATCGCCGGAAACAACGATCCGAGCATCGGTGACGTGCTGTCCGAGGCCTTCCTCAAGGTCGGCAAAGACGGCGTGATCACGGTCGACGAAGGCCGCCAGGCCGAGACGACGGTGGAAGTGGTGGAAGGCATGCAGTTCGATCGCGGCTACCTGTCGCCGCACTTCGTCACCAACCAGGACGAGCAGACCGTCGAACTGGAAAACTGCCAGATCTTGATCTACGAAGAGAAGATCTCGAACGCCAAGAGCCTGGTGCCCATCCTCGAAGCAGTCAGCAAGTCGGGCAAGCCGCTGTTGATCATCGCCGAAGACGTCGAGGGCGAAGCTCTGGCCACGCTAGTAGTAAACAAGATGCGCGGCATTCTCAACGTCGCCGCCGTCAAGGCGCCCGGTTACGGCGATCGCCGCAAGGCGATCTTGGGCGACATCGCCGTGCTGACCGCCGGCACCGCCGTTTTCAAGGATCTGGGCATCCAGCTCGATGCCGTGAAGCTCTCCGATCTGGGCCGCGCCCGCAAGATCGTGATCACCGCCGAGAATACGACCGTTGTGGGCGGCGCCGGCAAAAAGGTGGAAATCGAAGGTCGTGCCGACCTGATCCGCCGCGAGATCGAAGGCACCGACAGCGAGTACGATCGCGAGAAGCTGCAAGAGCGCCTGGCCAAGCTGGCCGGCGGCGTGGCGCAGATCAACGTCGGCGCCGCGACCGAAACGGAAATGAAAGAGCGCAAGGCGCTGATTGAAGACGCCAAGGCCGCCACTCAAGCCGCCTTGGAAGAAGGCATCGTGCCGGGCGGCGGCGTGGCATTGATCCGCAGCGAGAAGGCGCTTGAGAAACTGCAGTTGGAGGGCGATGAAGCGCTCGGCGCCAAGATCGTTCGTAACGTGCTCGATTATCCGTTGCGTTGTATTGCCGACAACGCCGGGTTGGACGGCGCCGTCGTCGTCAATCGCGTGCGTCAGCTCAAGAACAAGAACGAGGGCTACGACGCAGATAAAGACACCTACACCGATCTCGTCTCCGCCGGCATCATCGACCCGGCGAAAGTGGTGCGAACCGCGCTGCAAAACGCCGCCAGCGTCGCTTCGCTGCTGTTGACCACCGAGTCGCTGATTACAGAGATTCCCAAGGAAGAAGAAGAGGCCGACCATCACGCCGGCCATGACCACGGCATGGGAGGTATGGGTGGCATGGGAGGAATGGGTGGCATGGGTGGCATGGACATGGGCGGCATGGGGATGTAGTAGGCGATAGGCGGCATGTAGTAGGTGGGAATTGAGAATGCCGCCAACTGCTACTTCTAATTGCCTTACGCTCTACGAGATTCATAAACCAAACCAAAGATCAAAACCATATTCGAGAGAAACTCAGTCATGAAAGACGTCAAGCTCCGCCCTCTGGATGATCGCGTGGTAGTCGAACCGAACGAAGCCGAAGAAGTCACCGCCGGCGGCATCGTGCTGCCCGACAGCGCCAAGGAAAAGCCGCAGCGCGGCAAGGTGGTGTCGGTCGGTCCCGGCAAGCTGCTCGATAGCGGCGAGCGCGGCAAGTTGTCGGTCAACGTCGGCGACGAGGTGATCTATGGCAAGTACTCGGGCACGGAAATCGAAGTCAACGGCCGCGACGTGAAGATCCTCCGCGAGACCGACATCCTGGCCAAAGTCTTGGGCTAAGCAAGCCCGGCCAGACCCGTTCGAAACTCCGATTTTCATCGCATTCAAAAGGAATCGTCAATCGTGGCAAAACAACTGCTTTTCGAAGACCAGGCCCGGGCCAAGATGCTCAAGGGCGTGGAGAAGTTGGCCGATGCGGTCGCCATTACCATGGGGCCGACCGGCCGCAACGTGATCATCGATAAATCGTTCGGCGGACCGACCGTCACCAAAGACGGCGTGACCGTGAGCAAGGAAGTCGAGCTGGAAGACCGCTTCGAGAACATGGGCGCCAAGCTCGTCAACGAAGTCGCCTCCAAAACGTCGGACATCGCCGGCGACGGCACGACGACCGCCACCGTGCTCGCCCGTTCGATCTTCAAGGAAGGCACCCGCAACATCGCCGCGGGCAGCAATCCGATGGCCGTCCGACGCGGCATTGAGAAGGCCGTCGACGCGGCGATCGAGCGTCTCAAGGCGCTCTCGAAGCCCGTCTCGAGCAAGGAAGAAATCGCCCAGGTCGGCGCGATCAGCGCCAACAACGACACGGAAATCGGCAACCTGCTGGCCGACGCCATGGAAAAGGTCGGCAAGGACGGCGTGATCACGGTCGAAGAAGGCAAGGCGACCGATACCACGCTCGAGCTGGTCGAAGGCATGCAGTTCGATAAGGGCTACATTTCGCCGTACTTCATTAACCGCCCGGCGGAAATGGACTGCGTGCTGGATGACGCCTACATCCTGATCCACGAGAAGAAGATCAGCAATCTCCGCGACCTCATTCCCCTGCTGGAGAAGACCAGCCAGTCGGGCAAGCCGCTGTTGATCATCGCAGAGGACGTCGAAGGCGAAGCGCTGACGGCGCTGGTCGTCAACAAGCTCCGCGGAGTGCTGAATATCTGCGCCGTGAAGGCCCCGGGA
>JAICIG010000409.1 GCA_025924495.1 Pirellulales bacterium
TGCCCACGATGTGGCGCCCGTTTTGAAGCAACATTGCGGCAAGTGCCATACCGGCGAAGAAAAGAAGGGTGGGTTGTCGCTCAATACGCGCGAGTCGCTCCTGGTCGGCGGCGAGTCGGGGCCGGCTGCCGTGAGTGGAAACAGCGCCGCCAGCGAACTGGTCGTCCGCATCACGTCGAACGACGACGATCTGAAAATGCCGCCCGACGGGCCGCGCGTGCCGCCCGAGAAGGCGGCGGTTCTGAAAGCCTGGATCGACGCCGGACTGTCGTGGGAGCAAGGCTTTACCTTCGGCAAACGCAGCTACGAGCCGCCGCTCAAACCGCGCCGGCCGGAACTTCCGCCACCCGTCGACGGCCGCACTAACCCGATCGACCGCATCATCGACGCCTACATGGCCGAGCGCAAACTGGCGCGGCCTGAGCCCGCCGCCGATGGGGCCTTCGTTCGCCGCGCCTATCTCGACGTTATCGGACTGCTGCCGACGCCCGAGGAGCTGAATTCATTCATGAGCGATCCGAGCGCCGATAAGCGTTCGCGGCTGGTGCAGAAGTTGCTCGATCGCGACGTCGATTATGCCGAACATTGGCTGTCGTTCTGGAACGATCTGCTGCGGAACGATTACACGGGCACTGGCTTCATCACCGGCGGTCGCAAGCAGATTTCCAAATGGCTGTATGAAGCGTTAGCCGCCAATAAGCCGTACGATCAGTTCGCCCGCGAACTGATTGCGCCTCCCACGTCCGAAAGCGCAGGCTTCGGCGAAGGTATACGCTGGCGCGGCGACGTAAGCGCCGGGCAGACGGTCGAAATCCAGTTTGCGCAAAGCATGGGGCAGTCGTTTCTCGGCATCAACCTGAAGTGCGCTTCGTGTCACGACAGCTTCATCGATCGTTGGAAACTGGAAGAGTCGTATGCCTTAGCGGCCATTTACTCGACTCGGCCGTTGGAGATTCATCGTTGCGACAAGCCGATCGGCAAGTCGGCGACTGCCGGCTGGCTATTTCCGGAGCTTGGACAGATTGATCCCGCGGCGCCGCAACCCGAGCGGCTCAAGCAGTTGGCGGCGCTGATGACGCATCCGGAAAACGGCCGCTTTACACGGACGATCGTTAATCGCATCTGGCAGCGGCTGATGGGCCGCGGCATCGTGCATCCGGTCGATGCCATGCAGAGCGAGCCCTGGAGCGCAGACCTGCTCGATTATCTGGCGGTGCATCTCGCCGACAGCGGCTACGACCTGAAGAAGACGATCGAGTTAATCGCCGCGTCGCAAGCTTATCAGTCGCGCGTAGAAGCGACCCCTCACGGCGCCGACGACCAAGGGTATGTCTATGCCGGCCCCCGCGCCAAGCGGATGACGGCCGAGCAGTTCGTCGATGCCATTTGGCAATTGACCGGCGTCGCCCCGGCGCGCTACGACGCACCGCTGTTGCGAGGCAAGCCCAGCGCAGCCGCAACGCCTGCGCTGGCGGGCAAATGGATCTGGTCGCAGGCCGATTCTTCGCAAGCGGCCGCGGGCGAAACGCTCGTATTCCGCAAACAGTTCGAATTGCAAGCGGCGCCGTCGCAAGGGGTAGCGGCGATCTCCTGCGATAACAGTTATGAGTTGTTCGTCAACGGCCAACGCGTGCAAGCGGGCGAGAACTGGGAAGCGCCCGACGCTGTGTTGCTCCCTAACCGACTTCGCTCCGGGGCGAACGAGATTCTGATCATTGCCAAGAATGGGGGCGAAGCGCCGAACCCCGCCGGACTATTCTTCGAGGCGAGGCTGTTTGCCGGCGAGGCGCCGCTCGAGACAATCGCCAGCGACGCCTCGTGGCAGTTCACGCGCGAGCAACCCGATCGAAATGGCCATTTCAAGTCGGAACCGAAACTCTGGCTGCCGGCTGTGTTGGTCGCTCGGCCCGAAGTCTGGGCTTCGCGGCTCGACGCTGCGCTGAACCAGTTGCTTGGCCAGGCGGCGCAGTCGGCCGGCCTGATGGTGCGCGCCGGGCTGGTGAAGAGCGACTTTTTAATGCGCTCCCTCGGCCGGCCAAACCGCGATCAGATCGTCAGCGTGCGGCCTGGCGAGCTTACCACGCTCGAAGCCATCGATCTCTCGAACGGACAGATTCTGGCCGATCTGCTCGCGCAGGGTTCGAAGCGCCTCGTTTCTCGCTCTTGGCAATCGCCTGCGGAATTTGTCGCCTGGCTTTATCGCTTTGCTCTCAGTCGCGAACCGACGCTCGAAGAACTCGCCATCCTGACCGACGCGCTCGGGGTGCAACTGAACGAGCAAGGCGTGCAAGACGTACTATGGAGCGTGATCATGCTGCCTGAATTTCATCTGGTAAGATGAGTGACGGCGGTTGGGATGGATGGTTGAGAATCGGGGCCTGTTAGGGAACGCCCGCCGCGGCGTTCCGAGGAAGCTGTCAAACTTGCTTAAGAACCGGTGACAGCGAACTTGGAGAACTTGGCGATGAATGTGCGATCTGCCGAAGAACGACGGGCAAGACGCGAATTCTTGCAGCAACTGGCAGCGGCAGGCGCTGCGGCCTTGATGGCCAGCGAGCCGCGATTGCTGTCGGCGGCGCCGGGCGGCGAAACGGTCGTGCATCCTCAGCCGAAGGCCGATGCGTGCATCCTGCTCTGGATGGCGGGCGGCATGGCGGCCCCCGATACATTCGATCCCAAAAAGTATGTTCCCTTCGCGCCGGGCGTACGTGTGGCTGATGTCGAGAGCACTTTTCCAGCCATCGATACGGTCGTCGACCAGATCAAGATTACCAAAGGACTGGAAGAGACTGCGCAGGTCATGGACCGCGCCACTCTGGTTCGCTCGCATGTGCTGCCCGACCTGGGGAGCATCCTTCACTCGCGTCATCAGTATCACTGGCACACCGGCTACATCCCGCCGCAAACCGTGGCCTGCCCGCATTTGGGCGCGTGGATGGCTCGCGTGCTGGGACCGAACAATCCGGTCATTCCGCCGTTCATTAACATCGGCCAGCGGTTGGAAGGCGTGGGCGAACAAGAAGAGTTGAAGGCCTTCACCACGGCGGGTTTTTTCGGCAACGAGTTCGGACCGATGAATCTGCCGTACCCGGAACAGGCCGCCGAGTCGGTGCGTCCGCCGAAAGGCATGGACGCCGGCCGCTTCGTCAACCGCGACAAACTCTACCGCAAGCTGATCGACAAGTCGCCGCAACGAGAATACCTGAGCGATCATCAGCAGCAGTCGCTGTTGCGTTCGATGGACAACGCCTATCGGCTGCTCAGCGCCCAGGAGCGGGCGGCGTTCGACATTTCGCTGGAGCCGAAGGAAAGCTATGAGAAATATGACACCGGTCGCTTCGGCCGCGGCTGCCTGCTGGCGCGACGGCTGGTCGAGTCGGGCGCTCGGTTCGTCGAGGTGACGACCGAATACGTGCCGTTTTTCAATTGGGACACGCACGCCAACGGTCACACGACGCTGGTTAAGATGAAGCAGGAGATCGATCGACCGATCGCACAATTGATTCGCGATTTGGAGGCGAGCGGCCTGCTCGAACGCACGCTCGTCATCTTGGCTAGCGAATTCAGCCGCGACATGCTGATGGAAGGCAAGCCCGGCTCGAATGCCGCCGACCAGGCGACCGAGAAAGTCGACGTGATGCAGGAGCTGAAGCATTATGGCCAGCATCGGCACTTCACCGGCTCGTCTTGCGTAGTGCTATGGGGCGGCGGCGTCAAGCGCGGCTTCGTCTACGGCGAATCGGCGCCCGAGCGCCCGTTCATGGCCGTGAAGAACCCGATCAGCGTCACCGACCTGCACGCCACCATCTTCACCGCCATGGGCATCAGCCCCAAAACCGCCTTCGACGTCGAGAAGCGTCCATTCTACGCTACGACCGACGGAACCGGCGTTCCGGTCATGGAGCTGTTCGGCTGAGATTGGGGGCCGCGGATTCAGCCTCCGTCCTTCAATTCCACTCCCAGCCCTGGACCTTCGGGCGCGAAGAGCCTGTCGGCGGCATAGTGCAGCGGTCGGGACGAAAGCGAAGCCTCGAAATAGAGCGGACCAATCAAGTCGCCGGGGAAGCGCTCGCAGATCAGGTTGGGCGTGGCGACCGTGACGTGGGCCATGGCGGCGGTTGCCAGTTCACGTTCGAGATTGCTGCCGATCGTGCAGGGAATGCCGGCCGCTTCGGCCAGTTTGGCAATCGCTTGCGTGGCGCGAATGCCGCCGTGCTTGCCGGGATACAAACTCAGCACGTCGGCCGCTTCATGCCGGATCACGGCCAGTGCGTCTTGCGCCGTGAACACGCTCTCATCGGCCATGATCGGCAAACCCGATCGCCGCCGTACGGCAGCCATGGCGACATGGTCGCCGCGCTTGGTGGGCTGCTCGAACAGCGCCACCTCCAGTTGCTCGAACCTCGATGAAGCCCAAATCGCCTGCTCCACCGTGTAGCCGCCATTGGCGTCAACGGTGAGCATCACGTCGGGGCCGATCGCCTCGCGCACCGCCTTAAGGCGTTCCACGTCGAAGCGCGGATGTCCGTGCCGGCCGACCTTGACTTTGATGCACTTCCACCCGAGCTGCGTCATGCAGGCCGCGCGCTCCGCGGCCGTGGCAGCCTCGACGGCGCCGACGACGAACTTCAGCCGCACGCCATGTGAAGCGGCGTCCACGTCGCGGCCGCCCAGCAGTTGGTAGACCGGAACGCCGAGCGTTTTGCCTTGCAGGTCGAGTAAAGCCATCTCGACGGCGGCCTTGGCGAAACTGTTGGCATGGATCGCACGATCGAGCCGGCGCATGATCCATTCGACGTCGAACGGATCGGCGCCAAGCAACGCCGGCTTGATCTCCTGCTCGAACAGCGCGATCACGCCGCGTTGCGTCTCGCCGCTCCAAATGCAGGTGACGCTTGCTTCGCCCAATCCCGCGCGGCCGTCGTCATCCCCCAGCTTCATCAGCACGTACTGGCCGACGAGATGGGCTCCTAGCGAACTGATGATCGCGATCTCCGAGCGGACCTTCCCCTCGATTGGCACGGCTTCCGCTGATTTGATTCTCGTCATAGCTTGTCTCGGCATGCATCGACCAGGACCTCCGCGCAGCCGCCGGCTTCGGCAGCAATACATTACTGGCGCCAGAGCGCGTGTAAAGGATGGCATAAACGACGCAAGCTGGCCGCTTGGCAGCACGTCGTGTTCAGAAGGTCGAAGCTACGACCGTTGACTCTCGTGTAGCCCCATTGCATGGGGGCGTCCAAGTTCCTTGCGTCAGCAGGCGAAGCGATCGTGCGACAGCCTTCCTCGTAAGAGAGTAAATAAGGTGAGAAATAAAGTTAATTGTTCATGATTTTACCTATACGGAATACGCTAAAGCTTCGAGGGTCTTCAGAGGAGGGGGGTGATGTCGTTGAAAACCTGGGATTTTAGAAATAAAAAATCTAAGTTGCAATCAGATTTTTCGGCTGCTACTCTGTGAGCCACTTCCCTCGTAAGGTCTTATTGGAGTTTCGCGGCCGCGAACGCAAAGTTTTGGTTCCTGGCATTTCGACCAAAACCTTTTGTATATGCTAAAGTCTCACAGATGTTCGGGCCGGTGAAACCAATATTGCGGATAGACGTGAATGCGATCAGAATTCGCATTTCATGATGAACAGGAAATGGAACAAGAGGCGGCATCCGATCTGCTGCGGATTTTTGCAGCAACATTATTTCTATTTTAGTTATCTGCGGGGGTCCGTATGTTTGATGTTCACGTTTTGATAGCGCCGCGGCGCCGAACTATCTCCACTCGTCGGGGCTTCACGCTCGTCGAGTTGCTGGTCGTCATCGCCATCATCGGTATTCTGATCGCCCTGTTGCTGCCCGCGGTGCAAGCAGCGCGCGAATCGGCCCGCCGCAGCCAATGCGTCAATAACTTGAAGCAATTGGGGCTGGCGATGCAGAATTTCCACGACGTCAACAAGCAGTTGCCGACCAGTCTGAGTCAGCCCATGTTGGCACAAAATGGCGGTTGGCCGGGCAACAGCAATCGTTGGAGCTACCTGACGGTGTTGCTGCCCTACAAGGAGCAGCAGGCGCTTTACAACAATTTCATTGACAATTTTGCCTACACCGACGTCCCGTGGAATGGCGGCTCCGCTTTTGCCACCACGAAGGTTCCTGGATTGATCTGTCCCTCGGAGGAACAGCAATCCTATCAGGAAGATGACAACGTGGCGCCGACGAGCTATCACGGGAACCGGGGCGACTACATGGTTGACAACTTCTGGTGGGAATGTCGAGGAGTGTTCGGTATGGGCGGCCGAACGGTTTTGAACTACGGCATGGTCAGCGATGGCTTGAGCAACACCGCCGCCATTGCGGAATGCAAGATCGGTCGAGCGGGCGACAAGCGCGTGGGAGTGGGGTTCGCCACCGGAGTTGCTACGAACAATGGAACGCCCCCCAGCCTCTGTTTGGCGGTGGTAGGTCCGGGCAATCTCTATACCGGTAGCGTCGACACGGCCTCCGGCTACCAGTTTATCGGGTGTTCGTGGTCTGACGGATTGCACTCTTACACCCAGTATTTCCACATGCTTCCCCCGAACGGCCCAAGTTGCGGGCAGTGGATTGAAGGGTGGTCCCTCATTTCAGCGAGCAGCTACCATCCGGCCGGCGTCAACGTTTGTATGCTGGATGGATCGGTTCGCTTCATCAACGACTCGATCGACTCGGGAAATCCGACGCTGACGGTTCAACAGCTTTCAGGCTACGGCGGCGGAAACCCGCAAGAGTACATGGGGCCCTCGCCGTACGGCGTCTGGGGCGCTATGGGCACGACTCGCAGCGGCGAGCAAGGCATGGCCGGTTCCGAGCAAAGCAAATAGCCGCCATTTGTCCGGGGCGTCTTGCAGACGAGAGCAAAGCGGGGCATAGTGATCGCTGGGCGGTCCGCTTGTCAAGGACACGGACCGCCGGGCAGACGAGCAAATCCCCGAAGCGCGAAAGCTTCCGTTTGTTAAGTCTTCAGCTTCCCAGCGCACTCCCAGGCAGTAAGGGCAACGATGCCAGTATTTTTTAGCCGTGACGAGCACTCTTCGATGTTATTGATGAA
>JAICIG010000410.1 GCA_025924495.1 Pirellulales bacterium
ATCGTCACGATGGCCACCAGCCAGGGCCTGGTTTCTGTGGTGCAAGGCATCAGCGAAGTCTGGCCGACGTGGACCAAGGTCGAGTCGGTCCAGGTGCAAGGCAAGAATATCATCTGGGACATGCGCGTCGATACGCACTCGATCCCGCCCGACACGCTGCGCAAGATTCTTTACAAGCAGATCGATCCCACGAAGATCGACCATCGACTGAAATTGGTGCGGCTGTTCCTGCAGAGCGAGCGATATCAAGACGCTCTCCAGGAACTGGAGCAAATCCGCCGGGACTTTCCCGAGCGCAAGGCGCAGTTCGAACCGACGGTCCGCGAGCTCAAACAGGCGTTCGCTCGCCGGGCGCTCCGCGAAATCAACGTGCGTCGCGATGCAGGGCAGCACTTGCTGTCGTTCCAACTGCTGAATAATTTTCCCGCCGACGGCGTGGCCGGCGAAACGCTCAAGGCCGTGCAGCAGACGATCGATCAGTACCGCGCCGACTTCGATAAGAGCACGGAAATTCAGAAGCGAGTCGACGCGCTGATCGGCAAGCTCGACGACGGCTTAAAGCAACGCATCAAGCCGATCCGCAACGAGATGTTCACCGAACTGAACTTGCACAGCATCGATCGCCTGTCGGCATTCTGGCAGTTCCATCAGGACCCCTCGATATCGGACGAGGAAAAGGTTGCGCTGGCCATTAGCGGCTGGCTGATCGGGGGCAACGACGCCATCCGCAAGTTGCCAGTCGCCTTATCGTTATTCGAGACGCGCGAGCTGGTGCGCGAGTATCTGTCAGAGCCCATCAAGATCAAGCGAAACGAGATCCTAGCGCAACTCAACCCGCAGGAAGCCGCCACCACAGAATTGGTGGCGAAGCTGCTGAAGTATTTATTGCCGCCGCTCCCGACCGAGGAGCCCCCGAAAGAGACGCCGGGCTACTACGAATTGGAAGCCAACGGCATTCCGGGGGAAGGTCCGCTGAAGTATTACGTGCAATTGCCCCCCGAATACGATCCCCACCGGCTTTATCCGACGATCGTCACGCTGCACGGCGCCAATACCACGCCGCAATTGCAGATCGACTGGTGGGCCGGCGCCCAGACGGCTGACGGCACGCGGCTCGGTCAGGCGACGCGCTTTGGCTACATTGTGATCGCTCCGGCGTGGGGCGCAGACGGCCAGATCGAGTACCGCTATTCCGCCGCCGAGCATGCCGCCGTGCTCAATTCGCTGCGGGACGCCTTCCGCCGTTTTTCCATCGACTCAGACCGCGTCTTTCTCACGGGCCACTCGATGGGCGGCGATGCCACTTGGGATATCGGCTTGGCGCATCCTGATCTGTGGGCCGGCTTGATACCGATCGTCCCGCGCAGCGACAAGTACATCCACCGGCTGTGGGAAAACGCCGAATTTGTGCCGTTTTATTTTGTCCAAGGGCAGTTGGACGGAGATAAATCAGTGCATAACGCGAGCGACCTCGATCGCTACCTGATCCATGGCTTCAATACCACCATCGCCCAGTACCAGGGCCGAGGCCATGAGAACTTTTCTGACGAGATCCAGAACTTGTTCGGTTGGATGAACCTCTACCGCCGCGACTTCTTCCCGCGCAAGTTCGAGTGCCGGAGCATGCGGCCTTGGGACAATTATTTCTGGTGGATTGAACTCGACGATTTTCCGGTAAAGACGATGGTCGATCCCGAGAATTGGCCTCCGGCTCGCAATGTTCAGCCCGCGCTGACCAAGGCCTCGTTGAATGCCAACAACGGCATGAACGTCACCACGGGCGCCGGCAAGATAACCATCTGGCTGTCGCCTGAAGTGGTCCAGTTCAATCAAAAGGTGAGCATTTCGGTCAACGGGCGCAAGGCGCCCTTGGGGGGCAACGGCTTGGAACCTAGCCTGCCGATCCTCCTGGAAGACGCCCGCAGCCGCGCCGACCGGCAGCATCCGTTCTGGGCGAAAGTGGAGATGCCGGGGGGCAAGATCAATGAAATGGCCGACTAGGCATGAACGGTCTCCATAATCCAGAACTCCCATCGAGTGCGAGCGCTGGCAAATCGCTCATAGCAGGAGCAGAGCGTCATTTCGCGGCAGCTGAATAAAGAAGCCCGGCCAATTCATCCACGGCTCGAAGTCCGAAAGCATCGGGACCAGTAAACGCACTATGGGCAAGGCATGGCGAACGCCGCTGGCCGCGACGCTCGATTGCGTGGTGGTAGCGATCCAGATTGGACTTCTCTTCGGCGTGACGCCTTATCTATGGTGGACCGCATATCGCGACGGGGTGTTGCCAAACTCCGCAAATCATTATCGATTCATCGGTCTTTGGAACCACGACCCGCTTCGTGAGACCATCGTCTTTTTCATCGGCGATGCGGCGTCCTGGGCGGCAGCTTTAAGTATGCTCTCATTGACATTGGACTCATCGAGAGTTCGCGGACGCGTACTATTACCTATTTCTCTAGCTAGTCTGACCCTCTATTTTTGGGTGCACGTGAGCTTGATCGACTGAAGCCCGCCTTTAGTCGTCGATTAAATCGCTAATTTTCCGGCCGATAGGTCGGCGTGCTCTCGCCGCCGCGCACTTTACATCGGTTTGCGGAACTGTTATCGGTAAGCGCACCCGCGATTGCTTTGATCAATGGCCTCCGGAGAACCGTGATATGAGAGTCATGCTCGCTTGCTATCTGTTCCTTGTTGGCGCCAGCTCACTCATGGCCGCCGAACCCAATGCGTCAGTCTCGCTGTTCGACGGCAAAACGTTCGAAGGCTGGGAAGGAAACCTCGACATGTTCCGCATTGAAGACGGCGCAATCGTCGGCGGCAGTCTGGAGCGGAAGATTCCCCGCAATGAGTTTCTCGCCACGAAGCGCGAATACGGCGATTTCGAACTGGCACTCAAGTTCAAGGTGCTCGGCAAAGGCGCCAACGCCGGCATTCAGATTCGCAGCCGGCGCATTCCCGACCATCACGAGATGATCGGTTACCAGGCCGACCTTGGCGATAACTATTGGGGCAGCCTGTACGACGAATCGCGACGCAAAAAGATCCTCGCCGCGGCCGACGCTAAAGCGGTCGCCAAGGTCCTCAAACGCGACGATTGGAACGAATACAAGATCCGTTGCGAAGGCAAACACATCCAGCTCTGGATCAACGGCCTGAAAACCGTCGACTACACCGAGCCCGACGACGACATCGAGCAGCGAGGACTGATCGCCGTGCAGATCCACGCCGGCCCGCCCAGCGAAGCGTGGTACAAGGACGTTACGCTGCGCGAAATTCGGAATTCGGAGGTCGGAAGTCGGAATGGCGAGCGGTAGGCCGAGAGTTCTTCAGGAAGCGGCCAATCCACGCGGCGACGCTGGCGCGGCCGGCCGTTCTCGGCGAAGGTAGAAGAGCTGAGCAACCGCCGCGCCAGCGAAGCCGAGCAGCGGCGGCCAGATCCAAACGATCAGATAGGCGAACGCGTTTCTGGCCTCCAACAGCTATGATGCGACCGTGAGCCGAAGATTTCAGTTCAGCTTAAAGATGATGTTTGTGGCCATGGTCTGCCTAGCCATGTACTTTGTCGCCTTCCGCGCCGAAGACATTTGCCCTCATCGAGGCAAAATAAGCGACAATAGCGAAGAGTTTTATTTCTTTTCGTTTGGTAAGCCGCGCGACAATTGCCCGGTGATCTTTATCGAGAGCCGGTCGTCAAATGAGTTTCTCAATCGCTGGCCGGTGCGCCTTGGGAGAATGGACCTTGCTTGGGCAGCGGCGGATGAAGAGTAGAAACGCAAGCCAGTCTGCCAACTTTCCTGCGGCGCATTGCTCTTGGATTCATCAGCACCACGACAATAGCCCACTACCCAAATCCAGTTCGGCTTGACGAGCGCCGCGCAGACACGAGAGACTGCGGCAACTCCCAGGAACATCGACTACAGCGAGAACCGGATACCTTGCGTACCAAAGATTCTAGTGCTTCGCTCTGACACAAAGCTATAGCGAACATCGCATTCCGACTTCCGCATTCCGACTTCCGCATTCCGACTTCCGCATTCCGACTTCCGAATTCCGACTTCCGAATTCCGACTTCCGAATTTGCCCCGCGTTACGCGTCCCATTCAATCGCATCCATGCCAACCCTAAACCCCAAGTTCCTCTACTTCGACCTCGGCAATGTGCTGTTGTTCTTCGATCATCGCCGGGCAGCGCGGCAGATGGCGGAAGTGGCGGGCGTGCCGGCGGAGCTGGTGTGGGAGATTGTCTTCGCCAGCGGTCTGGAGCATCAGTATGAGGCGGGCCAGATCAGCACGCAGGAGTTCTACGAGATTTTCTGCGAGAAGACCGGCACGCGGCCCGACTATCAGGCGCTGGCCGCCGCCGCCGGCGACATCTTTGAGGTCAACGCCCCGCTTATCGAGTTGCTCGGCCAATTATCGGCCGCCGGGCATCGCCTCGGGCTGCTCTCCAACACCTGCGAGCTGCATTGGAACCATTTTTCCAGCGGCCGCTATCCGCCGATCCCCGCGGCGTTTCATGCGCTGGCGCTCAGTTTCCGCATCGGCTGTATGAAGCCTGAAGCAAAAATCTATGCCGCCGCCGCCGAGATGGCGGGTGTCGCGCCGCAGGAAATCTTCTTTGTCGACGACATCGCCGGTCACGTCGCCAGCGCCCGGGAATTCGGCTTTGACGCCGTACAATACACGACGCCCGAGACATTGAAAGTCGAACTAGCAACGAGAGGCGTTGTTGATGCAAATGCGGAATTCGGAATGAGTACTGCGGCTTCTCGGAGAATCCGTCGGCGGTGAAAACGTTACGCTTCACCAGCTGCCGGGCTCTGCGGCCGGCCGCACTGCGGGCAACTGATGGCTTGCCGCGAGATCAGCCAGCCGCAGTCCAGACAAGGCGACAAGTTGGGATTCGGCGCCGACTTTTTTCGCAACAGAAACACAATCAACACGACGGGAACGACGACCGCACCAAGCAGGATCAACAGCACAACGCCAATGATCAGCAATTCAACTAGGTTGACCCCGAACATCGCCATGGCGTCTCCTTTCGTACATCGATGTGGCCGCGATGCTTGCCGTTCGTCAGCCTTGCGCGGGCGGCGGATTCAACGGCCGACCGCATTGAGGACAAGCGACCGCTTGGTGTGAAACAAGCCGGCCGCAATCGGGGCAAGGACTGAGATTTAGGCTCGGGGGAGCCGCGCTTCGCCTCGCTGTGAATAGTATTGCGAATAATACGGCGACAACCGTTCCGCCGCCAATCAACACCGCGACGATTACCAACTCCAGCGGACTCAAACCGATCATTTGCCCCCCCTGGGCACAGACGCCTCAACATCGATCCATTCCGCCGCCTTCCGGCAACGGCGACAAAACAGGTGGCTGACGCCTTCCGCTCGCCTGTTTTCCGACTTCCGACCTACAAATAGGTGTTGATCAGGTTCTCGATCATTTCCTGACGGCCGCTCTTGTTGGGCGTGATCTCGCCCTTGTCGAGCATGTATTTCTCGAGCGAGGCGAAGCTGGCCTTGCCCGCTTCGATCTCGGCGCCAACGCCGGAATCCCACGAGCTGTAACGTTCTTTGACGATCTTGTCCAAGGCCCCGTCCGCGCGGATCGCGGCGGCAATCTTCAGCCCGCGGGCGAAGGCGTCCATGCCGCCGATGTGGGCGTGGAACAGATCGACCGGCTCGAAGCTTTCGCGGCGCACTTTGGCGTCGAAGTTTACGCCGCCCGGCGCCAGCCCGCCGTATTTCAGAATTGAAAGCATGCACTGCGTCGTGAGATAAATGTCCGTGGGGAACTGGTCGGTGTCCCAGCCCAACAGCAAATCGCCGGTGTTGGCGTCGATCGAACCCAAGAAGCCCTGGGCGCCGGCATATTCCAGCTCGTGATGCATCGTGTGGCCGGCCAGCGTGGCGTGGTTGGTTTCGATGTTCATCTTGACCTTGTCGGCGAGGCCATTGGCTCGCAGGAAATTGATGCAGGCCGCGCAGTCGAAGTCGTACTGGTGCTTGGTCGGTTCCTTCGGTTTAGGCTCGAACAGGAACTGCCCGGTGAAGCCGATCTGCTTGGCGTAATCGACCGCCATGTGCATAAAGCGAGCCAAGTGATCCAGCTCCCGCTTCATGTCGGTGTTCCAGAGGTTCATGTAGCCTTCGCGGCCGCCCCAGAACACATAGTTCTCGCCGCCCAGTTCCTTCGTCACCTCAATCGCCTTCTTCACCTGGGCTGCGGCATAGGCGAAGGCATCGGCATTGCAACTGGTGGCGGCGCCGTGCATGAAGCGAGGGTTGCTGAAGAGGTTGGCGGTACCCCAGAGCAACTTGATACCGGTCCGCTGCTGCTCTTCTTTGAGCGCCTTCACGATCGCGTCGAGGTTCTTATTGCTTTCGGCCAGCGTGGCGCCCTCGGGGGCGACGTCGCGATCGTGAAAGCAGTAGAAGCCGGCGCCGAGCTTTTCCATAAACTCGAAGGCGACCTTCACGCGGTTCTTGGCGTTTTCAACCGAATCGTGGGCCGCTTCCCAGGGGCGGTGCATCGTACCGGGGCCAAACGGGTCACTGCCCGTGCCTCGGAACGTGTGCCAGTAGGCCACGCTGAAGCGAAAGTGGTCCTTCATCGGCTTGCCTTCGACCACTTCGTCAGGGTTGTAATGATGGAACGCGAGCGGGTTCTTGCTCTTGGGGCCTTCGAACGGAATCTTGCTGATTTCGGGGAAAGCGGGCATGGCTGGGACCTCTCGGACGGTCAACGGGTTGCGTGCAGGAATCGATTGGTTATCAGAAACCGGCATCGTGCCAGATTCCCCTGCGGATGGCAACCGGCAGGGCGAAGAGTGAAGGGAGAGGAGGCCCGAATCAGAAGGGGAATCCGGCAATAAGAAAATCGGGTTCGCCGCGCCCTAGCTTCCGCCTCCTGACTCGAATCCGCTTCTGCATTACGTCGTCTTCCGCACGAGCCAATCGGCCAGCCGAGGGGAGAGTTGCATGAGGGCGAACAAGAGTCTCGCGGCGGGCGGAAAAACCAGCTCGCCGCGGCGTCGCTCGCAGGCGCGGAGGATTGCCGCGGCGAGC
>JAICIG010000411.1 GCA_025924495.1 Pirellulales bacterium
ACTTCACCCAGATCTGCGATGGACCGTTGCGAGATTTGGCCGACAAAATCGTCGACCGTCAGTTCACCGCGCGCGAGCTGCTCCGCCCACCGCTGAATTTCATCGTGTTGCATCGCGCCATCGTAATCGAGGCCGTTTGGGATTGCCAAGTGAGCCAAGGAGGTGAATCGACGTAAACGACCGCCTGATACCGATTTGCCTTTCGATTTCCGGAACGTTACGGCAGCCGCACGAGTTTCGCTGCGGAGGCACGGCAACGGTCGCTGCTGGCGGCTTGACGGAGGTGAATGCGACCTGTAGAATCTCGCCAAAACTTAAGAGAGTATATGGACTTGTGTTAAATGTGCGTCGGCATACGGAGACGATCTGTCGCCGTCAGGCCGCCGTGCAGGACTCGTCCTCGTACGTGCATCAAGCCGTAGCGGCATTTGGCAGGACATCGTGGCATTGTGTCGGCCATCAACCCAGCTTGCTGCGCTCGCCGGGCCCGGGCTCGTTCATTCGACGTTCGCCAGTTGTCAGGCATATGGCCCGTCGCGGTCGATTTGGCGGTCCATCTTCGGGAATCGGACGGGATAAGAGTCAGAGCATCGCTGCGGCGCCTCGAACCGGCTGCGAGGTTCTCATCGGCGGTCTCGACCAACGGCCTGGGGCGGTGGTAAGTTCGTTCGTTTCTAGAGTGACGCGACTGAGAGTTGGAGATTTGGCATGGCAAGCCCTCCGCCCAATTCGGGCGATATTTTTGATGTCAGGCGGATTCGCCGTCTGGTCGAGTTGATGAATGAGCACGACCTCGCTGAGATCGATCTGCGCGACGCCGATATTCGCATTCGCATCCGCAAAGGTCACGAACCGGTAATTGCGCCGATGGCGGCCAGTCCGGTGCTGCCGGCGGCTTACGAACAGGCGCCGGCGAAATCCGCTCCGGCCGCCCCAACCGCCCCCGCGGCGGCATCGGAAGAACATTTGAGCGTCATCAAGAGCATTATGGTGGGCACGTTCTTCGCGGCCCCCAGCCCTGACGCTCCTCCGTTTGTCAAGGTGGGAGACCGCGTCGGCCCGGAAACGACGATCTGCATCATCGAAGCGATGAAGGTCTTCAATGAGATTCCGGCAGGAATTTCGGGGCAGATCGTGGCCGTGCTGGTCGAGTCGGGAGACCCGGTCGAGTTCGGCCAGCCGCTATTCAAAGTAGATACGCGGCAATAGCTCCGCGGCGGGCGCGGCAGCCGTAATTCTTGCTGCGAATTCATGCGCGAATTGCCGCCCGGTCTGTCGTCAGCCGATGACCGTGGAACGGATAGGAACTGTCGATGTTCAAGCGAATTCTGGTGGCCAACCGCGGCGAAATCGCGCTGCGAATCATTCGCGCCTGCCGCGAAATGGGCATTGAAACCGTCGCCATTTTCAGCGAAGCCGATCGCGGCGCTCAGTACCTGGAACTGGCCAACGAAGCTTATTGCGTCGGTTCGGCCAAGAGCGTCGACAGCTACCTGAAAATCGACCGGGTGATTAGCGCCGCCGAGATCGGCAATGTGCAGGCCATTCATCCCGGCTATGGTTTCCTTTCGGAAAACGCTCACTTCAACGAAGTCTGCCGCAGCTGCAACATCGACTTCATCGGGCCGACGCACGAGGCGATGCGCCGTCTGGGCGACAAGAACGAAGCACGCAAATTGGCGCGAGAGGCCAACGTGCCGACCGTGCCGGGCAGCCAGGGCTTGATCAATGACGAGCGAGAAGCCGTCAAAGTTGCCCACGAGATTGGCTTTCCGGTGCTGATCAAAGCCTCGGCGGGCGGCGGTGGACGCGGCATGCGAGTAGCGCTGAACGATTTGGCGCTCAAGAGCGCCATCCAGCAGGCGCAGGCGGAAGCGGCGGCCGCCTTCGGCGATCCGAGCATCTATCTGGAAAAATACATCGAGCGGCCACGGCACGTGGAGGTCCAGGTATTGGCCGACCACCACGGCAACGCGGTTCATCTCTGGGAGCGCGACTGCACGATGCAGCGGCGCCACCAGAAAGTGATCGAAGAAAGCCCCGCTGCCCATCTGCCGGCGCAAGTGCGGCAGGCGATCTGCGAGTCGGCCGTGCGGTTGATCAAATCAGCCGGCTACACGAACGCCGGCACTGTCGAATTCATCGTCGATCGCCAGCACAACTTCTATTTCATCGAAGTGAACGCCCGCATTCAGGTCGAGCATCCCGTGACCGAGATGGTCACGGGCATCGATCTGATCAAGGCGCAACTGCGGGTGGCCGCGGGCGAGCCGCTGCCGTTCAAGCAGGAGGAAATCCAGCTAAAAGGCGCGGCAATTGAATGCCGCATCAACGCGGAAGACCCGGCGCGCAATTTTCAGCCCTCGCCGGGTAAAATCGAACGGATGATTGTGCCAGGCGGTTATGGGGTCCGTTTCGATTCCCATGCGCACGCGGGCTACACCGTCTCTCCCTATTACGATTCGATGATCGGTAAGCTGATCGTACATCAATCGACGCGCAACGAGGCGATCCGGTGTATGCAACGGGCGCTGAGCGAGCTGAGAATCGACGGCATCAAAACCACGGTGCCACGGCAGCTGGACATTTTGAGCCACTCGGCATTTGTCGAGGGAGACGTCGATACGACATTTATCGAACGCACATGGACCAGTTCCTGAAGCTGGGCTGGCCCTTGAACATAAGCTGACTATTCTCTCTGGGGCGCCTGTCGAGGTGTAAGATGACCACTGCTTTGTCCCGTCCGCCAATCACTCAAAGCAATATCCGTCGCGTGGCGATTTTGTTCGCCGGCGGTCCCGCCCCGGCCGCGAACGCCGTGATTTCGACCGCGGCGGTGTCGTTTTTGAAAAACAAGATCGAGGTGGTCGGCATCATGCACGGCTATTCGCACCTCGTGGAATATGGCCCCGAGCGTCCGCTCGTCATAGATCGCGACTACGTGATGATCGACAACAAAATGCTCAAGCGCAGCCGCAACAGCCAGGGCATTTTGATTGGCACGGCACGAACCAATCCAGGCAAGAATGTCTCGCATCCCGACCATCTATCCGATCCGGATCGAACCAAGCCCCTCAAGACGGTCCACGAAGCACTGGTTTCGCTAGGCGTCGATGCCCTGATTTCGATCGGCGGCGACGACACGCTGAAAACGGCCAACAAGTTCAAGATGTTCCAGGAGCATCTGCCCGCCGGCACGCCCCGGCTGCCCGTGGTGCACCTGCCGAAGACCATCGACAACGACTACATGGGGATTGATTTTACGTTTGGCTACTTTACGGCGGTTGAGTTCCTGGCTAGCGAAATTCGCAACCTGCTGGCCGACGCCGAAGCCGGCCGTTCTTACTACCTGACGGAAGCCATGGGCCGCAGCGCCGGCTGGCTGGCCTATGGCACGGCGATCGCCGGCGAAGCCAGCCTGGTGATCAGCGTCGAAGATATCACTGGCAAGTACCGCAGCGAAGAAAGGACGACGCATCCGGAAACGGGCGAGACCGTCGCCCGACCGGTGATGATCGTCGACGAAGTCATTCGCCGGATCGTGGCCACCATGCGCGCCCGAGAAGATCAAGAGGGCAAGGAATTCGGCGTCATCATTATCGCCGAAGGCCTGGCCGAATTCCTGCCGATGGAATTCCTGCAAGGCATTCCCCGCGATGAGCACGGCCACATTGCCATCTCTCAAGTGAACCTATGCCGCAAATTCGCGAAACTGATCGGCGATGAATACAAGAAGCAGACCGGCAAAAGCCGCAAGGTCGTGGGCTTGCAACTCGGCTACGAGGCGCGTTGCGCCCGCCCGCTGGCCTTCGACGTGATGCTCGGCAGCCAATTGGGCGTCGGCGCCTATCGAGCCTTGGTCGAAGAGAAGCTCAATGGCGTGATGGTCTCCGTGTTCGGCCAGCTCGAGCTGAATTATGTACCGTTTGACGAACTCGTGGATCCGGCGACCCTGGTCACCAAGGTTCGCTATGTGGAGACCACGTCCGACTTCCACCGTCTGGCGAGGTTCTTGGAAACCTACGTCAACGAATAGCGTTCTTTGAGCCCGGCCGGCACTGGCGGAAGCGTCTAGAACGTTTTCACCAGCGTGCCGCCGTCGACCACCAGGACGCTGCCGGTGATATAACTGCCGGCCTCGCTGGCCAAGAGCAGGGCCGGACCCGCCATCTCGCGCGGTTGGCCCCAACGGCCAAGCGCGGTACGCTCGGCGAAGACTTTCTTTTGTTCATCGGTCAGCATTTTGCCGGGCAGATCGGTCATGAACGGCCCCGGGGCGATGCAATTGACGGTAATGCCATATCCGCCCAAGTCGAGCGCCGCCGCCCGAGCCAGGCCGAGTAGCGCCGATTTGGTGGCCGAGTAGGGGCCGCGACCATCCTTGGAGGCCAGGCCCATGACCGACGACATGTAAATGACGCGTCCCCAGCGCCGCTCTTTCATCTGCGGCACAAGATCGCGCGTCAGCGCCATGCAACTGGTCAGGTTTAGCTCGATGATGCGGTCCCAGTCTTCGTCCCGAATTTGGTCAATCGGTTGCGGATTGTTCGAACCGGCGTTATTGACCAGAATGTCGACGCGCCCCATCTTTTCCAGTGAAGTCGCAGCCAATCGGGCGACGTCTCGGCGTTCGATCATGTCGGCCACGACATATTCAACGCGACATCCGCCCGCACTGCGAATTTCGTCGGCAGCCTGCTGCAGCTCGTTTTCGTGTCGGCTGGAAATCACGACGTCGGCTCCGGCCTCGGCAAAGCCGATCGCCATCGCCAGCCCCAGTCCCTTGCTGCCGCCGGTCACTAGCGCCACTCGACCGGTAAGATCGAACAGATCGGTTTTCATGGGCTCGCTCTACGAATAGTTCCAGGCCTCGAAATCAACCTCCCAGCGGCGGAAGGCCGGAGCTTCAAATCCCTGGATTCTGAATTCTGTTTACGCCCCGAGGGCTTGAACAACCAGATCGCCGACCTGCTGCGTGCTGTAGCCCATCTTGCCAGCAGCCTGGCTCTTCATCTTCGTTCCGGTCACTGTCTTGATGGCTTCGTAGACGCGCTTTGCGGCCTTCGGCTGGCCGGTGTGCTCCAGCAACATGCCCATGGCGTTGATGGCCGCAATGGGGTTGATCACGTTCTGGCCGGTATACTTCGGCGCGCTGCCGCCCATCGGCTCGAACATGCTGACGCCGCCTTTATCGGGATTGATATTGCCGCCGGCGGCCACGCCCATGCCGCCCTGCAAGATGCCGCCGAGATCGGTAATGATGTCGCCGAACATGTTCGTCGTGACGATGACGTCATAGTACTCCGGATTCTTGACCATCCACATGCAGCAGGCGTCAACGTGGTTATAGTCGGGCTTGATGTCCGGATATTCCTTGGCCACGTCCTGGAACGTGCGCCACCACAGATCATGCCCATAAGTCAAAACGTTGGTCTTGGCGACCAGCGTCAACATCTTCTTCGGGTTGTTGCGTTTGCGGGTGAACTCGAACGCCCAGCGGATGCAGCGTTCGCAGCCCTTGCGGGTGTAAAGGGCCGTCTGGCTGGCGACTTCATCCGCCGTGTTCTTCTTCAAGAATCCGCCGACGCCGCAGTACATGTCTTCCGTGTTCTCGCGGACGACGACGAAATTGATGTCGTCGGGGCCCTTGTCCTTGAGCGGCGTCTCGACGCCCGGAAAGAGCTGCACCGGGCGGAGATTGATGTACTGATCGAGTTGGAACCGCAGCTCCAACAGCAGGCCTTTTTCCAGAATGCCGGGCTTCACATCCGGGTGCCCCACGGCGCCCAGATAGATGGCGTCGAATTTCCGCAACTCATCGACGGCGCCGGCCGGCAGGGTTTCGCCGGTTCGCAGGTATCGCTCGCCGCCGAAATCGAAATGGACGAGTTCGTACTTGAACTTTTCAAGCGAGGCCGCGGCCTCCAGCACTTTCAAGCCTTCCGCCGCCACTTCGGGCCCCGTCCCGTCGCCGCCGATCACCGCAATCTTCATGGAAATCCTGCTTGTCGTAGCTGTCAAAGGAATGCCTTACGTCCGCCATGCTCTAGCCGACGGGCTGAATTGGGCGATTCTAACAGCCGCGACAGGGGGTCACAAGTTTCCGCTGCGGCGCTTGTCGGACCAGATTCCGCGTCGCGCCAAGCGCGCCTCTTCCTCGGCACGGTCAAAGCGGCGCTCGATGGACTGCGAATAGTGGAAGCGATGCTCGACGCGCGCGAGCCCGGCGCGCACCAGTTCTTCATTCAGCATCTGCTCTCCCACAAACGCGTAAGCAAGAAACCGACCGAAACGATCGATGCGTTCGCGATCGAATTGCAGACGAACCCTCCCCGCAACGACAAATTCGCGAGTGAATTGCGCCGCTTCGAGCCCCCAAGGTTCAACGGGGTGCTCTGGCCTTACTGTCTCGGGGCAATCGACGCCGATCAGCCGCACGCGGGCGCCGCTGGCGAGCAACAGGGTATCGCCGTCAACCACGCGTTCGATCTGGTGCACGCCTTCGGCGAGTGTTTCCGGCAAAACCGGCTCGCTCGCGCGCTGCCAGAATCGGACCAGCGACAGCAAGATGACGGCGGCGAGAAGAGCATATCGGCCGCGTCGTGGAGGATGAAGACGTCGGCGCAAGCGGCAAGACTCCGATATTGAGTCCGGCAGCCAGACAAGACCGCCGACTGCGGCCTTACAAGACTCGATTCCAATCCTGAACGAAGATGCGACGACCCGCTACAACCCCGTTCGCATGCAGCGACGAACGCAGCATGCGACGATGCCCCGGCGAGCGAGGCTAGTTATTGCTGAAATCGAATTGCTCGGCGTGCTTGCGGCCCAGCGGGTTCTTCAAGAACTTCTTGCGGCACTCCGGGCAGAGATCGAAGCGCAACTGCTGATAGACGTCGTCGCCAATCTCCTCGCTGGCCGAATCGTCCATCCGTTCGAGAATCTCATGAATCTCTTGCAGGTTGTCGCAATCGTCGTCGATCTCCAGCGGATCAAAGGCGGCGTACACCTCCAACTTCACCACGTAACGCAAGTCGTCTTCCGGATCCAACGGCCGCTTACACAGAT
>JAICIG010000412.1 GCA_025924495.1 Pirellulales bacterium
ATCGCCTGCACCGAGGAACGCCGGCGGATCTGGATCTGCTGCCGGTCGACGATCGGGCGAAAGCTGCTCAACTCGCGGTGCATGACGTGCGTGCGGTCGATCTCCCGATAACCTTGCGACTGGAACAGTCGCTGGGCTTGCTCATCGGAGTCGAGCACGCCTGGCAACTCGCTGCCGCCATAGAGGCCGAGATAGAAACCGTTGAGCGGCGCGATTCCGCCGGCGTACAGCACCTTTGCGCCGCGACTTCGCAAGTAGGCTTCGCTACGAGCGAGCAATTCGGCGCCGATGCCCTGACAGCGATAATCCTGGCGGACCAGCAACAGGCACGTCACGCCGAACGCATGCGAGACATGGGCTTCCGCATCGGTCGGTCCGAAGGCGGCATGCACGAAGCCGATCGGCCGGCCGTCGTCGACGGCCACGATCAGGCCTTGATTGTCGAAATACGGCTTGGCCAGCACGAACTGCTCGAACAGGTCGGCCGACATCGGCTGCATCAACCCTCGTTCCGGCGGTTGACTGCGCCAGATTTCGGCGAGTTTCGGCGTGTCGCTGTTGCGGAACGTGCGGTATGAGATCAATGTCAACTCTCCACGTCGATCAGCACGGCGCCGTCTTCCACGCGGACCGGAAAACCGGGCTGAACGAGCGTCCGACTCAACTGGTGCTGCCCGCTGCGAACATCGAATTGCCAGCCGTGCCAGGGGCAAGTGACGATCGCGCCGGTCAGGCAGCCTTTGCCCAGAGGGCCGCCTTGATGCGGGCAGACGCCGTCCAACGCGTATAACGTCCCATCTACGTTGAACACTGCCACCATGCGGTCGCCGGCGACGAACTCGACGCCTTTTCCAGGCGGGCAGTCGTCGGTGCTGCAAACGCGGATCCAGCGAGACATGGTACTGTGGGGCAAGCGGCAAAGCGGGCCAGGCAAAAAAGCGGGAAGTTCCGCAATTATAAAGTGCAGGCCGTCATGCGGCCATCCGCTTATGCCGCCACCTTCCCCCGTTTCTTCGCCGGCCGGTTATCTTTCCAGCGGCGATGCAGCCACCAGTACTGGTCAGGGGCGCGGCGGATGATGGCTTCCAATTGATTCGTGTACCACTGCGTCAGCCGAGGCACGCTGCTCACATGATCTTCTCCGCTGCGAACGTCGGCCACGCCTTCGATACCGAGCTCGAACGAGAGCGGCCGCCCTAATCGCTGCCCGAAACCTACGACCATCGGGGCATCGTGATTTAGCGCGAACAGTGCGATGGCCTTGTGCGCCGAGGCCGGGCGGCCGAAGAATTCGACCCAGCAACCTTTGCTGCCGGCATACTGATCGGCCAAGAACGTCATCGGCAAACCGCGAGCGAGCGTTTCGACGATCTGTTCGTAGCCCCCCTTCTTCGGAATCATGTGTTGGCCGGTGCGGCTGCGGAACCGATTCAAGAATTCGTCGATGTAGGGATTATCGAGGGTGCGGGCGACGGTATAGGTCGGAAAACCCAGCGTCCCGAGCAGGTAGCCCGCCATCTCGAAGTTGCCGAAATGTGCGGAGACGACAATCACCGGCCGCTCGTCGAGCAGCAGTTCGGTGAGGATGGCCGAGGCATTGCCGCGAAATTGCAGGTAATCTCGCCAATTCGTCTCATGGATCTTGCGCGGGGCATGGGCGATTTCGACGACCAGCAGGAACAAGTGCTCCCACATTCGCCAAGCGATCCGCTGTCGTTCCGCGGCGGTCATCTTGGGAAAGGCGTGCTGCAAATTCTCGTCGACCACCTTCGCTCGCACTCGGAGTATGTTGCAGAACAAGGTGGCCAGTCCCGCCGAGAGTTTCTGGCAGGTCTCCATCTGCAGTGCTTGCAGCGCGCAGATGAAGGAGCGCACCGCGAGGTAGACAAGATATTGCAGCAATCCTTGCATGAACGGGCGGCCCATTCTATTCCGATCGAGCTTCTTGAAGTCGCGGCATTCTCCCAAGAATGCGCGAGCGCGGCTAGAGCGGTTGGCCGCCGGCTTAACCGGCGCTGCCTGGATTGCGCAGTCGCCTTACTTGGCCTTGATTTTCCGCGCCTTGAGCGACGGATCGGAGGCTAAGGGAAGTTCGACGGGGCGGCCTGTTTCAGCGGCCTTGTAAATGCCCAGAATAATCTCGACACTGCGGCGGCCGCCGGGTCCATCAACCGCCGGCGAACGATCCTTTTTGATGGAATCGACGAAATCCTGAAACTGCTTGGCATGGCCATGGTGGCCGATGGCCGCCGGATCGCTGGCGCCGCCCCCGGTGCTTTTGCTCTTGGCCATTTCGGCGTGGATGGCGGCGTCGCGGCGATCCTTCTTGGCGAAGTCCCATTTAATGATGTCTTCTTCCTCCATGATCGCCGAGCCTTCCGAGCCGTGGATTTCCAGCCGCTTCAGGTAGCCCGGATAGGTCGCCGTGCTGGCCTCGATGACGCCGAGCGCGCCGTTCGCGTAGCGCACCGTGGCCACGGCCGTGTCTTCGACGGCGATTCTTTCGTGCGCCAACGTAGCGGTCATCGAGCGAATCTCGACGACCGGGCCCATCAACCACGCAAGCAGGTCGACGCTGTGAATCGCCTGATTCATCAGCGCTCCGCCGCCGTCGAGCTCCCAGGTGCCGCGCCAGGCGCCGCTGTCGTAATAAGATTGCGGCCGGAACCATTTCACCTGCGCATCGCCGACGGTAAGTTTGCCGAAGCGGCCGGCGTCGATGGCGCGTTTCAACTCGCGACTGGAATCGTGGAAGCGGCTGGGAAAGATGGTGGTCAGCTTCACGCCCGCCTTTTCGCATTCCAGAATGATTTTGTCGCAGCGCTTGAGCGTGATCTCCAGCGGCTTTTCCACGATCACGTGCTTGCCGGCCCGAGCCGCCGCGACCGCCGGATCCATGTGAGCGCCGCTGGGCGTGCCGATCGTCACGATATCGACGGCCGGATCGGCCAGCATTTCCTCGAGTTTGTGATAGGCCCGGCAGCCGGTCGCCGCCGCCAGCCGATCGGCCGACGCGGGAAAAGTGTCGAAGCAGGCCACGAGCTTGGCGCCGCGCACGTCGTTGATCGCCTTGGCATGAAAGTTCGCAATCATGCCGCAACCGATGATGCCGAATCCGACAGCCATTGTCCGAAATCTCCGGGCCAGAACATCCAGGAAGCTTTGCCGGCGCCGACCGGCGAATTGCGGATTATAAAACCGCGTGGCGCAGGGAACTAGTGCCTGCCTTGGCGTCTAAGCGTACTGCTCGCGTGGAACCTTAGTGGTATTCGCGTATCCCAGGCCGCTTGTGCGTCTGTGTGCCATGCCGTCGGCTGTATGCCATGCCTTCGTCGGCGCCCCGCCGACGTCGGCATGCTGGCGAACCCCGGAATATTCCGATCAATCCGTTAAGCCCGAGCGACTCCGTGCATTTGCCGCGAGGTCCGCCATGCGGTAGAACGGCGAGCGACCCGGCGACATCGATGGCGAGCGGCCTATCACCGGCTGCATGCAACGTTTTTCAATCGCGACAGCACTCCACAAGGAATCGCTCGATGACCGAACATATTCTCTCGGGGCAAACTGCTTGGATTACCGGCTCATCGCGAGGATTGGGCCGTGCGATGGCCGAAGAACTGTGCCGTCTGGGGGCGAAGGTGGCGGTGCACGGTACGCGGCCCGACAGTCCGAAGACGTTTGGCGAAGGGGAGTCAATGCAGCAACTGGCCGATGATCTGGCGCGCAAGCACGACGCCGAGACGTTGCCCGTTTGGGGCGATGTTTGCCAGGAGGGCGAAGTTCGCCGTGTGGCGGCCGAGATCCGTCAGCGCTGGGGCCAGATCGATGTGCTTGTTTGCTGCGCGGGCGGAGATATCGGCGCCGCCGGCACGGGCGTTGGGCGAGGCGGCCGGCCGGAAAACGATGATTGCCTGAACATTTCGCTCGACGATTTGCAAAGCGTCATGAACCGCAACCTGACCAGCGCCATTCTTTGCTGCCGCGAGGTGGCGCCCGAAATGATGGCCCGCAAGTCGGGTCGGATCGTGACGATCGGCAGCATCGCCGGGTGCTACGGCCGGCCGAGCGGATCGATCTATGCCGTCGCCAAGGCGGCCGTGCACGAATATACGCGCTGCCTGGCGGAACAACTTAAGCCGTACAACATCCCTGTGAATTGTGTGGCCCCGGGCGGCACGGTGACGGAACGATTCTTGCGGATCCACGAGATCGATCAAGGGCGATTGGCGACGGAAGGGACGCTCGACCGCTATGGCCGGCCGCACGAAGTGGCCGGCGTCGTCGGCTTTCTCTGTTCGCCGGCCGCGGCTTTCATCAGCGGCCAGGTGATTCGCGTCGACGGCGGCTCGCAGACGTTCCCTTGCTGACAAGCCGGCGCGGCGGCCCGGCCTCGGCGAGGATCGAGACCGAGCGCGCCGGCTAGCCTGAACGATGCGATGAACATCCGCTGTTTAACGCGAAGCGCGCCGCGATCCGCGCACCATGTGGTTGCATTGCTCTTCGCACTCGCGGCAAATATCGGCGCATTGCGTCATCAAGTCGTCGCTCGAAAACCGTTCGCACGATTCGGCGCAAGCGGAGCAAGCCTCGGCGCAGGCCTCGCAAACTTCGCGCGAGAACGGCCCGCAGCGCGACACGATACGCGCCGCCGCTGCGCACAGATCGGCGCAATCCTGGCAGGTGGCGAGCGTCTTTTGATGCCGCTCGCTCCCCTGAGCCAGCATGTCTGCGCAGTGCCGCGCGCACTCGTCACACTTGCGCTGGCATTCGGTGCACATCTCCGCGCACTCCTGGTAGTCGGAATGATTGCGGTGAGTGTCTTCATGATCATCGCGATCGCTTCGATCGCGGGCCGAAACGGAGCGTAGCGAAGCGAACATCGGCAGGCTCAGAGCCGATAGGCCGCTGGTCGCGAGAAATCGTCGGCGAAGCATGAGTTGTTCTCCTAGGACAGCACAATTCAGACGTTGCCTGAATGACAACGAGAAACGGCGAAAGGAGCCGGCAAGCGCTGGCCGACCGAGGGCCTAGAGAAACAGAGCAAGCATTGCTCGGCCAAAGAAGGGCAGCCCGCACGACCGCCAAACCCTCTGCTGCGCATTATTGGCGGGAAGCCGAGTTTGTCAAGAAAATCGGATTAACGCGCAAAAGCGCGCTCAATGATCGTCGCGAGGTTCGCGTCAACCGAGGGAGATCAAACGATTTGCCTCTGAAAGCGCCGAGGAGCGGCGCGGGCGGCGCATTCAGCGGCGCCGTCACGGCTTGGCAGAATCGGCGGCCGCGGCGGGCACGAGCCAGGCGCCAGCGATCAGAAAAGAGGAGTCATTGCTGCCGACAAACAGCCCTGCCGGCTCGGGAACCTGCCAGGCCGTCGGCAGCGCCGGAAGACCGCCGCTGAGAGCATAGGCATAGATCGCTTGGCCATTCGCCTCGACCTTCAGTTCTTTCTCGCGCACTCGCACGACGAGTTCGACGAGTTTGTTCTTGCTTAGCAGAGGCTGCTCGTAGCCGCCTTGGGCAACTCCCTCCAATCGGCTCTTGCCCCCCTCGACGTCAAGCAGCAGTAACGCCTGCGACTTGCCCGCCGGTAAGCCGACGGCGAATTCCTTTTCGCCCGAACTGCGAATCAGGTCGAGCGTCAGGTCGTATTCCGGCGGCGGCGCGGATGGAAAGGCCAGTCGCGCATGATCGGAATCGGGCGTCTTGAGAAACTTGGGGTCGAGCTTCCACTCGCCCGTCACCGCCTGTTTGGAAGCGTCGAGCTGAGCGAACAGGTCGACATAGTTGGTCGATCCGACGCGCACGGGCGGGGGAACCGCGATGGCGCCGCGCACGTCGATCGATGCCGTGTTGGGCGTTCGATGCAGTTTGCCAAGGTACTCGGCGTAGGCCGGCAGCATTGTCGGCTGCCGCTGCTGCAACTTGAGGTTGCGGACGCGCACCATCAACCGCAAATCGCGGGGAATGGCGGCAATCATTCGCTCCATCTGCTCGCGCTGCTGCGCGTCTTTAAGCCGGCTGCGACACAGCTTGAGCATCGCCTCAGCCACGTCGCGGCGGGTTTCCGAGTCATTCAGCCAGAGTACGACGGCTGAGCACCAGCCGCAGCGTTTCAAGTCGCCGCGATCGCGATACAAAATCGCCAGGTTCTCCCAGATTCTCGCGGCGACTAACGGATGTTTCGCCACGCCTTCGCGCCAGATGGTCTCGGCGTCTGCGGGCTGCTTTTGCAACAGCTTTAAAATGCCGTAGCTGCGATAATCGCGAGCATCGCGCGTCCAAGGCGCCATTTCCAACGATTGCAAAAAGAATTCTTCGGCAGCGGCGTATTCTTCGAACTTCTGCAACATGACGCCGATGGCGCCATAGATCGTCGGGTTCTTCGGGTCGGCGACCACGGCCTCCATGTACAGTTGTAAAGCGAGCACTCGATAGAGCTGGCCGATCGGCGAATTCTGCTGTTTGCGCTTTTCGAGCGCCGAATACTTTTGCGAGACCTGGTTTGCCAGACCGATCAGTTCGCCCGCCCGCTTGCGGTCGCTCGGCCGCTGGGCGAAGGGCTTGAAGTCTTGCAGGTTCAATTCGTCTAGAGGCAGGGCGAAGCCGACATTTTCGACTTCGGTGAATTTGAGCGTGACCAGCCCGATCACGTTTCCTTCGCGATCGCAGAGCGGGCCGCCGGAATTGCCCGGATTGATCGCCGCGTCGATCTGGTAATAGCTGGCGCCATCTACCACGCGGCCGACTCCGCTCAAGAGCCCGGCCGTGATCGTCTTGGTCAGCTTGACCCGCCCGCCGGGAGCGCCGGGGTTGCCGATGGCGTATACCCGCTGACCGGTTTGCGCCTTCGCTTTGGCCAATGGCGCAGGGCGGAGCTTGGCGGCATGTTCGTCCGGATCAATTTTGACGAGCGCCAAATCGAGCTGCGGGTGTGCGCTGACGATCTTCACGTTGTTGAAGACTTTCGTCTCTTCCCGGCCGTCGTGCTCCACGTCCAGCCTGCAGCGGAACGGCAAAGGGACGGCCA
>JAICIG010000413.1 GCA_025924495.1 Pirellulales bacterium
CGACTACGTCACGATCATCGGCGACGAAGCCTTCCGCCGGGGCTGGCACGTCTACTGCACCGCCGGCGACTATCTGCGGACCATCTGCCCCGACTGCGCTCGGCGCTTGGGCCGCGGCCCCGCACGTTCTTAGCCACAACGTGGCGCAATTCACCAGCCTGCCGCAACGCCCCAGGAACTCGACGCCCAATCTATTCCGCCAGCCCTGAAAGGGCGAAACTGTGCGCAGCGCCGGTGGCGCCCCGTTGGGGCTTTGACGACAGATGAAGCGCGATGGCGCTACTGGGACTGCGCCCCAGGCTGATGAATCGTGCACCTTCGGTGCTGAAGAGGCAGGTCGGGGCGTCGGACGCTGCATAGCCGAAGGAACTGGGAAACGAGCCGGCGCCGCCCAAAGTCCGGAACAGCGTGATGTTCGCCCCGGCCCGCGTCGAACGGACAATGTTCTCAGAGGCTATCGATCGCGTGGAACTAAATCTTCTTCACGTTCTTCAGGTAGCTCGTGTGCGCCGAAAGATCACGGGAAATCAGCTCACCTTCGTTCCACAGGTAAGGAAAGCCTTTCTTCAGGCACTCGGCCAACGAGGATGCCAGATGCTTCAGCCTTGTTGACAGCTCGCGAATCGGTCGTCGCTCCGCTTCCGAGAGCCCTGCCGCTGAATAAGTGAGATACCGGTCCAAGCACATCGCAACGGAATTGTAGACATGTGCGCCCAACGCAAGAAATTTATCGGGCCCCCCGCCATCGATCGCCGCAAACTCGCCCATTCGCCTCGCAAATCCCTAGCCTACGCCAGAAGGATTCATCATCGACGTATACCGTCGCCGAGTTCCCGGCTCTTAGTTGAAACCGAGCGAGTATTCCGGTTTACACTTTCCCAAACACTTCCCCGCCTGTCGTCCCTGCGCTGTCGGCAAATGACTCGACGCCAATCTCGAGCGAGTGCAGGATGCTGAGGAAGATGTTGGACATGCGGGTTTCGCCTTGGCGCCAGTAGCGGCCGTGATGCAGGCCGAGGTTGGCGCCGCCGGCGAGCAGCGTGGGCAGGTTTTTGGGATTGTGGGTGGTGCTGGCGCCGCTGCCGAAGAGGACAATGGTGTTGTCGAGGACCGGGCCGTTCTTGTCGCGATACTGCTGCAAGCGAGAGAAGAAGTAAGCGAGCTGCTCACTGAGAAACAGGTCATACTTGGCGAAGTTGAGCTGCCCTTCTTTGTCTTCGGCGTGCGACAGGCTGTGGTGCGTGCGGCTGAGGCCGAGCTTCAGGGGGAAAGTGTCGCTAATGCCCATTCCGTCTTCGCGGTTCAGCATGAAGGCCACGCTGCGCGTGATGTCGGCGTCGAAGGCCAGGGCGATCAGGTCGAACATCGTGCGGTAGAAGTCGCGAGGCTCGCCTTCGTTGGTGGCGTCGAGGTTGAGGTGCGAGTAGTCCTGCGACTTGAGCGGAATGTCGATCCACTTTTCCGAAGCGGTTAACCGCGATTCGACCTCGTCGAGCGAGGTGAGATACTGGTCCATCTTCTCGCGGTCTGACTTGCCGAGCCGCTTGTCGAGCGAACGGGCGCTGGCGAGCACGGCGTCGACCAGGCGGATGCGGCGCTGCAGTTGATCGCGGCGCGTTTCGAGCGAGGCCCGATCGCCCCGGAACAGGCGGTCGAAAATCCGCCGCGGGTTGTTCTCGGCCGGGATCGGTTTGCCTTCCAGACTGTACGAGATGGTGCCGGTGCGCGAGAGAAAGCCCGTGCCCGCGTCGATCGACATTACCAGCGACGGTTGGCGGCAGTGTTGCTTGGTGTGCTGGGCGATGACCTGGTCGAGGCCGACCGTGTTGTACATGCCCGGCTTCGGGTTGTGCAGCGGGGCGCCGGTCAGCCACATGTCGGAGCAGACGTGCGGGTCGGCCTTGGGACCGCTCGGATGGTACAGCCCGCCCAGGAAGCTCAATTGATTGCGAAACGGCGCCAGCGGCTCGGTCGATTTGCCGAACACGAACTGCCCGTTCTGCTCGGCCCGCGGAAACCAGCTCCACTCGTCCAGGCCGTGCTGCTCGCGGGGCAGCGACATGCCGTTGGCAGTATATAAGGCGCAGAAGCGGCGGGGGATCTGCTCCGCCACCTCTTGGCCCATCGCCTCTAACACCGGCAATGCCAGCGACATGCCGGCAATACCCTTGAGCAAGCTACGACGATGCAGTTTCAGAGGTGCGGCCACGGAATTCCTCGGGGGCAAACGTCGCGATCAGCGGCGGGGCCGCTACTTGGTCAAAAACGCCTCGCTGTGGATCACAAACCGAACTAGGTCCAGGGCAGGGTAACCGGCGGATTTTAATTCTAATCCCCGCTCCTTGAGTTGTTCAAGTTCCTGGTACGACAGACTGCGGCCCGTGGCGTAGCCGGTGAGGTGCTTGAGAAAGCTGAACGTCACCTGGTCGATCCGCACATCGGCCAGGTAGGCCTTGAGCGCGTTGGCGTCAGCCACTTCCGTGCCATCTGGCAAGGTGGAGCGAGCGTCGGCGGCGGCGGTTTGCTTGAACAGCCCGCCGGCGTCGAATTGCTCCAGTGGCAGCCCCCAAGGATCGATCCCCTCGTGGCACTTGGCGCAGCCTTCCTGGTTGCGATGCCGTTCGAGTTTCTGCCGCAACGTGAGCTTCTGGCCGTCGTCGGGCGGCAAGGCCGGAACATTGGGAGGCGGATCGTCGGGCGGCTCGGCGATGATTTTGCGCGCCAGCCACGCGCCGCGCTTGACGGGGTTCGACTCGCGTCCATCCGACAGTCCGGCGAGAATGCCGGCCTGCGCCAATACGCCGCCAAGATTCTGGTTGTCGTGCTTGATGGCGACGAATTCAAAGCCGCTCTCGGTGCGATCAGCCAGACCGTAATAGTCGGCCACGGCTTCGTTGGCGACGATGAAGTCGCTCTGCACCAGGTTTTTGAGCGGCAGGCTATTGCGCACGAGATGCATGAAGAACTCGACCGGCTCCTCGCGCAAGTGCGTTTTGGCGTGGCGCGAAAGACGCGGGTAGCGCTGACGATCGGTCTCGACGACGTCGAGCTTGTCGAGGTTCAGCCACTGCGAGACGAACTCGCGGGCGAATTGCATAAATCGCGGGTGGTGAATCATACGCTCGGTCTCGGCGTCGAGCGAGGCGTGCAGCTGCCCGGCGGCCGCCAGCGACAGCAACCGTTCATCGGGCGGCGCGTTCCAGAGAAAGTAGGAGAGCTTGGAGGCCAGCTCATATTCGCCAAGCGGTTCGGCCTCGGGCGTTTCGCTGTTTTCGATCAAGAACAAGAACTGCGGCGAGGTGAGCACGACGAGCAGCGCGTCTTTGATGCTCTGTTGGAAGTTGTTTGTCTTGGCAAACGATTCTTTCCAGACAGCGAGTAGGGCGGCTAATTCCTGCTCGGCCACCGGCCGGCGGAAAGCCTTTGTGGCGAACGAAGCGAGAATCTCGCGAGCGTAAGCCGGCGGGTTCGGCTTGTTCGGCGAGTCGATGAAGATGTCGTAGTGCGTTGCCGGCGGCCAGGTCTCATAGAGCGGGCCTTCGAATTCGATCGAACGAATCAAGAGCCGCGGCATATCGCGGCCATCGGTATACTCGCTGCGAACGCCAATTTCGCGGACGCCGGCCAGGTAATTGACGTTGTCTTTTTCCACGTCGGGGCTGGGGAAGTTGCTAATGGCGCCTTCGAAGACGTAGTCCTTCAGCTCGGTCGACGCGACCGTCTGAGCTTCGCCCACTTGAGCCAGCGTGCTGCCGCAGTCGCGCCGCAGCCCGAGATGTACGCCGATGTGCGGCGTGCGCTGCTCGAATTTCACGAAGCGTTTGGCCAACTCGTCGCCTTCCGTCAGGGGCGTCAACACGATGCGCGCCGGCGGCGGTGGGTCGCCGTATTGCGCAGCTACGGTCAGCGGACCGGCTGGCAGACGTACGACGAGGAAGGCAGGCTGCGGAGGCTGGCCGGAGAATTGCCGCTCGCCTAACCGGAGCGTGAGCAGTTGCGGCTTTTTCGGCTGCTGATTCGTCGATTCGGCCGAGGCCGCCTGCTCATAGACATCAACCTGGTAAATCCCGGCGGAAGCGATATTTACAGTCCGCGGCTGAGCCAGGTTTTCTACGGCGATTGCTCCGGGTGCGTCGGCCGGGCGGCTACCGGCGCCGCGATCGAGCAAAAAGCCGTCGTCGTACTTGGCGGCCTTGACCGTGACGCGGAATCGCCCTCGGTCAGGCAGTTCGCGCAGCGAGATCTTGAAGTTGGCCTTCGGCCCGTAGGTGCTGTCGACCTGGAACAGCTCTTCGCTGGGAATCGCCGGCCGCAACAGCAGGCCCTGCGGCACGGTGGAATAGGCTTCGCCCTTGGGGTAGCCCTCGCTGCCGCGCATGCAGGCGAAGACCGCATGATAAATACTGTCGTACTCGCGCCAGCCGCGCACCGTGTCGTTGCCGGCGTAGCCTTCGATAAAGCGATACTTCGTCTGCATGACGAACGGCTGGTAGGCGAACGGCTTGGCGGGCTGCAACTGAGTGACCGTGAAGTCTTCGTTTTTCAGCAGGTGGCTCAAGGCGCCGAGAATTAGCTTGTCGGGGCAGGGGGCAGGGTTGATGCCGGCGCCCAGCTCCATCCGGAAGTTCTGGACGACAGGTTTCGTTTGTTCGTCAACGATGCACCGCTCCAGCGCCTGCTCGGCGATGTTGAAGTAGGCCTCGATCAAGAGCGGCGACAGCAGCATCGTCTGCGCGTTGTTGGCAAAGCCTTCCTTCGAGATCGCCTCGGGGGGGAGCACTTCGGTGAGATCATCGTCGATGCCGAGCAGCTCTCGCAATGTGTTGCGATACTGTGAGACCGTGAGCCGCCGCACCGAACCATTCTTGGCCTGCTTGCGCGATCGCACCATGACGATCGCATCATCGATCCACTGCTCGAACAAATGCCGCTCTTCCGCCGTCGGCTGCGGTTCATCTCCGGGCGGCATCGCCTCATCGGCGAGTTGCTCGCGGATATCTTTCCAGAGGAAAGGAGCTCGACCGGCCAGCATGCCATCGAGATTGTCGACGCGAATGCCCGACTTCATTTTGTCGGCGTTGTGGCAGCGCAGACAGTATTTATTGAGGAGCGGCTGAATGTGCTGCTGGAAACGCTGATTGATCGCAGCGGCCTGATCGGCGCCGAGGGCTGGAGCCGGGGCAGCTTCTTGGCCGAGGCCGAGTGAGGCACAGAAAATCAGGAGGAGTGCCGCCATAATGGCGATGGCGCGAGGAAAGATTAGAGTCGATTGCTTACTGGGGTGGGGCATATTCTCGGCGGGAGTGAGTTCGCTTATTGCCCCGAGGCTGTTCCGGCGGGAGACTCTTATTGTACGCGAAAAAACTCTCGTTTGGGTCCCGGCACGCTGAATTGTGGTGATGCTATTTGACGGTATGACAAGGATCTCTGGTAGGGAACGTCCTCTGTGGCGCTGCGTGGAGCTCGTAGGGAACGCCCTCCGTGGCGTTCCGTGGAGCGTGAAAAAGTGTCGGTTCGTAGTTCGCGGAACGCCACGGAGGACGTTCCCTACAGCAATGGAATCGCAACCGGCCGATTCATGAGGACTTTTTCCGCGCCGAGGAATCCGTGGGAATTCCGATCGGAGTAGCTCGTCGAATCGGCAAGATACCAAAGGCCGACGAGTGCAAGCCCCCGCGATCGCAGCGAATTGGCCGCGAGGCGGCGCGGCGCATTGTAGGCGCGTCGATCAGGCGAAACCGGCTTCCTGTCACCCCGGCGAAGATGCGACGTTTGCCATCAAAGCGCCGGTCAGAATAAATGGCGCAGCGCGCGGGACCAGACGGAGAATTCCCGCAAGGAGGACCTCGCTATGTCAGCCACGCTCCAAACGTTTGTCATCACGGTGAATCCCGACGGATCGCGACGAACCGGCTTCACGTGGTCCGAAAGCAGCGCTTTCAAAGCGGGGATTGCTCTCCGGTCGCTGATTTCTCCTAAAGCACGAGCCGCGTCCAGGCGAACAAAGGCATCGGCGTGGCGGGTCATCTCGATCAGCAAGGGCACGGCCTGCCGATCTGCAAGATGGCCGAGCGTTTTGACAAGGCAGTCGATCAACTCTACGTCGCTCTCCTGGCGGAGCAGTTTAAGTAAGGCAGGAACGGCCTGCCGGCGCCTGGCATCGCGGATGGAGAATATCGCGTAGCGGCGAACGTACGGATCGGGATCCTCGAGTAACTCCTCGGGGATCTCGCTCGCCGGACCTTTAAGCTCTCCTGCGGCCCAAGCTGCACTGCTCCTGATCTCTGCGTCGGCAGAACGGAACAGCGGCTCGACATGATATCGCCGCAGCAATCCAGCGCCCTTCAGCACGCGGAGGGCCGCGAAGACCACCTCTGGGCTGCTGTCGCGCAGAGCGTCCCGGGCCGCCGCTTCCAAGGTGGCGTGGTCGAGCTTGGCGTGAGCCGAGATTGCGGCGGTGCGGACCGACGGATCGAGGTCCTGCAACCGCTTCGCGATGTCGGCGCGGAACTTATGCGCGGCGCGCCCGCCAAGCAGCGAGATCGCCGACGCGCGAAGTTCCGCCGAGTCGCTGTCGAGCAGACCGCGCACCGCCTGTAGAGCGTTTTCAGACAGCTCCTTGATTCGATTCAACGTGCGCAGCGCCTCGAGTTGCGCCTGCGTCGAAGCGATGGGATGACGCACGGCCTCGACTAGTTCTTCCTCTCGACCGGGCAAGCCAAAGCCGAACCAAGAGTCGTCGTAGCCCCACAGCAGTTCGTCCAGCCAGCGTTCGTACCACGAAAGAAAATCGGCATTCCAGACGAAATACGGCGGCCCGCCGTCTTCATCCATGTAAAAGACGCGCCCGCGAGCTTGGCCGGAGACAACCAGATAGACGAGGTAAGTGCAGCCCATGTGGGCGATGGAGATCGCTCCTTGCAGCGATTCGTCGAAGCTGCAACCGAGCCGCTCTAGCCAATCGTCTCCCGTCAACATTTCCGGGTGCAGGGGGCAGGGCTTGGAGAGATAGTCGGGCG
>JAICIG010000414.1 GCA_025924495.1 Pirellulales bacterium
CAAGGGGCTTGTCTCCGTTCAACCGTCGCCGGAGTCGGTGGTCGACGATGATTTGGCGTTGCTGGCCGACATGCCAAAACTGCGCAAGCTGATTCTCACGCGATCCGCAATCACGGATGCCGGGATGATCCACCTCGGCAAATTGACGCAACTCGAATCGCTGTGGCTCGGTGGTACGGCGATTAGCGATGTGGGCTTAAAGCAGCTCCACTCCCTTAAGAACCTCAATCACCTGAATCTTGCAAGAACGCGTACGACCGAGCGCGGCCTGGAAGCCCTGGAGCAGGCGCTGCCCAATCTCCAGTCGGGGCTCATCACCGATAAGAGGCAACTAATGACGAGGCCGTCGATCTACGAGGTTATCGGGCTCAAAACAGAGGACGAGCCTGATGCAGCGCCATTTCTGCCGTGATTCGTAGAAAACCTCCACTGCGTCAATCCAAGCGGAACGAGCCTTCCAGGCCGGCCTACTTATCGCCAGTTTTTTCCCGGGGCGAAGCATTCGCTTTCGCCGATTCTTCAACGGACGATTCGGTCGCGGCGTTCTTTTTCATGAGCGCTTTGCCAATAAAATCGCTCAAGCCCGGGCCGCGCAGCTCTTGGGCGGCGCCGAGAATTTCGCCGGTGTCGCCATCGACCAGCAGAACGAAGGGAATTCCGCCGACATCGTACAATTCGCCCAGCGTGGTGTCCCACAGCTTTCCTTCGTAAATCTGCGACCAAGGCATGCCTTTGTCTTTGGTGAATTCCGCGAGCTTCTCAGTCATGCCTTCCCGGTCGAAGCTGACGCCGAGGATTTCGAATCCTTTGTCATGCCAGGCTTCGTAGGCTTTCTTGACGTTGGGCAATTCACCGATGCAAGGGCCGCACCAGGTGGCCCAGAAGTCGAGCATCACGAGTTTACCGGCATAGGTTTGAGGAAAATCGACCTTCGCGCCGTCCATTGTCTCCATCGTGAACGGCAAGGCTTTCTTGCCGATGCTCAGATCGGGAGGCAGCGGGGTCATGGGGAGCGACTCGTCGGCCTTGTCGAGCGAAAGCTTGTCGTCGCTGAGCGAGAGCACATAGGTTGTGCCGGTGAAGTTGAACGGCTTGCCGATGGAAATCATTTCCCGCTTGTAGCTCGTCTTATGGTTGCCGTCGCGGTCGATCCACAGCGAGGTATCGGCGTTCGGCTTGCCCGACACGAAAGAGGTCAATTCCTGGCCGTCGAGGTTAACGGTGATCTCGTAGCCGTAGTCCGTATAAAACAAAAGCGTGTTCTTAAGTTGAGCGCGCTGCGGGTCTTTCGGGTCGAAGCGATATAAGCCCAGCGATCCAAGATTTCCCTCGCCCAGATCGACCTGAGCCTGGCCCTCGTACATCGTCAGGCCGTTCGCGGTCTTGGCCTTCCAAGCGGCTTCGGGATCGTTGGTGAGATCGCCGTCTCCATTGGTATCGACATAGAGCTTCGCCGGCTTCTCCTCAGGCTCGTCGACGATCACCGCCCAGCTCTTGTCGCCGAGCTTGAGCATGCCGTACTTCGGCGCCTCGAGCCCATCCGGGGCCTGCTTGACTGACTCGGCATTCTCTGTGAGCTCTGCACGAATGGGTCGGTACCCGCCTGCTTTGACCATCGCGCCGCTGGCGACGAACTTCACGCTGACGTCGTCCGAACACAGCCCCGCCGCGAGGACCATTACCAAAGTCGTGACCATCGATATCACTCCTTGTTTGAGTTGGAACGCTCCGCAACTGCAGCCAGGAATTCACGCCATGGAAAACCGCCTGGCCATAACGAACTCGCGGCGACCCCAGCAGCGCGCTCTGGATCGCCTGACGGAAAGCAGCAGTCGCCGAACTCGAGAGCAGTCAGCCGGCAAGTACAAAATCGTTGAGGTGATTATCAGCCAATCAGCGTATCGCGGCGGCGACCGCCACACAATGATTTTGCCGTTTGAGATGGATTCGTTATACGGGCCGATCGGCATCGACGAGGGTAGCTCAATCGCTGCGCGGCAGCCGTCGACCAAGACGCCGGGGCGCAACCATCCTTGTCCCTGCGGTTCGGGCAAGGAGCACAGAACCTGCTGCGCGCAGAAACAGACTATACCATGGAAGCCGGCCAAAGCCGGCTGCACGACGGTTCATGAATGGCTCACTTTCCACCAGCTAAAGCTGGCGGCAAGCATGCCAGTGCAGATCCAGGCAGCGGGGATTACATAATTTCCAATTCCCAGCGGGCGGGATTTCAGTGGCTAGGCTTTTTCCTGTCTGCCACCAGCTTTAGCTGGTGGGATTCGAGCCAGAGCATTTGTTGTCTTCAGTCGGCTTTAGCCGACTTGCGCAGGCCTTCAGGCACTCGCCGGTATGCGTCTTCATTAAGAGGAAGCCGGCTAAAGCCGGCTACACGACGGTTCATGAATGGCTCTCTTACCACCAGCTAAAGCTGGCGGCAAGCATGCCACTGCAGATCCGCAGGACGATTGCAAAGCGATGCAGTGATCGCTGGCATCGTCGCCAAACGGTTTAAGTCCGTCCTGGGCGACTTTGCAATCGTCCCTTGCAGTCCGCTCGCTGATCGTCATATCTCTTTGCAGGTCGCCTTTTGCGCTCCCTGGCACAACCAACTCTCCTATGCACAATGGCTCGAAATGCAGGTACGAAATCATCAGCGACAATTTCTCCGCGGTTTGAGAAATTATTTTATCATCGGGCTCAAGGCCCGCCGCTCGCCTGGCGAATGCCGCTAGAGCAAATGATCCAACTCGTCGACCAGGCGGCTGAAACGGTCTAAGGCGGTGTCGACGGCGTCGGGCTTTTCCATGTCGACGCCGGCGCCGCGGAGCAGGTCGAGCGGATCTTTGGAGCAGCCCCCTTTTAGGAAATTGAGGTAGTCGTCCAGCTCGCGCTTGCCTCCCAGAGAGACGCGCTCGGCCAAGGCGATCGCGGCCGAGAGGCCAGTGGCATACTTGTAAACATAGAAGGCCCGATAGAAGTGGGGAATGCGGAAGCACTCCAGCGACAACTGTTCGTCGAGCGTGAAGTCGGGGCCGAAATAGCGCTCGAGCAGCTCGCGATAAACGGTCTTGAACCGGTCGACCGTCAGCGGTTCGTCCTGCTCGGCTAACTGGTGCGTGAGCTTTTCGAACTCGGCGAACATTGTCTGTCGCAGGATCGTGCCGCGGATGGCGTCGATTTCGCGATTGATCAGGAAGGCCCGTTCACGTTTATCTCGGGCCTGACTCATCAGATGTTTACTGAGCAATTGTTCATTGAACGTGCTGGCGACTTCGGCCACGAAGATCGTGTAGTTGTAGTATTGATACGGCTGATTGCGGGCCGAGTAATACGAGTGCATCGAATGCCCCGCCTCGTGCGCCAACGTGAAGACATGGTCGAGCACGTCGCTTTGATAGTTCATCAAGATGTGCGGATCGCCGTCGAACGAGCCGCAACTGAACGCTCCGCTCTGCTTGCCTTGATTTTCATAGCGATCGCACCAGCGGCCAAGCAGGCCGGCCTTGAGCACGTCGCAGTATTCCGTCCCGAGGGGCGCCAGCGCCTCGACGACCGCCTGGCTGGCCTGGTTCCAGGCGTGCTTCGTTTCCAGCTCGCTCAAGATGGGCACATACGTGTCGTAGTGATGAATCTCCTTCAGCTTCATCTTGCGCCGCCGCAGTTCGTAGTAGCGATAAAGCGAGGGAAGATGGCGATGCACCGAGGCGATCAGGTTGTCGTAGACGGAAACAGGCACGTTGTCGGGAAAGAGCGCCGCTTCCAGCGAACTGCCAAAGCCACGCGCCCGGGCGTAGAACACATCGCGCTGGACCGAGCCTGAAAGCGTCGCGGCCAGCGTGTTCTCGTGCGCGGAAAACTGGCGGTAATACTGCTCGAAAGCGGCTTTGCGCACGCCACGTTTCGGGGAATGCAGCAGGGCGGAAAATGACGAGTGGCTGAGTTCGATCTGCTGTCCCTTGTCGTTTTCGATCAGGCCGAACTTCAGATCGGCGTTGTTCAGTTGCCGAAAGATCTGCCCTGCGGAAGAGGCCACTTCGCTCTGCATGGCTAGCAGTTTCTCTTCGCGGTCGCTGAGCGTATGCGGCCGATCGCGCAACAGCCGCTCGAGGCCGACGCGGTAGGGCGCCAGCTCTTTCGCCGCCAAAAACTTTTTCATCTTGGCAGCCGGAATGGCCATGATCTCGGGCCGGATAAAGCTGGCCGCCTGCGCTGCGCGACTGGCGGCATTTCGATGCCGGCCAAGCATCCGCTGATAAGTGCTGTTGGACGTATCTTCCGCCGATTTCAAAAAGGCGTACGTGCCTACGCGCTCGCCCGCGCGATCGAAATCGTTGTCGAATTTCAGGCACGCCGCCAGCGCCTTCGGCGATTCCCCTAGCGTCCCCTGAAACCTGGCGAAGCCGGGGATTTTCTTTTCCCACTTCTTGAACGCTGCTTCCCACGCCTCATCGCTTTCGAACAGGCTGGAGAGATCCCACGTATCGGCGGGTTTGACTTGACTGCGTTTGGGGAGAGTTTTTGGCATCGGTAGACAGTAGGGAGTAGACAGTAGACAGGAGGCAATAGACGGTAGACAGCGAAGAGAGCGGTCAGGACGGTCTATCGATCGATGGATCTGATGAGGCCGTAAAGCATGCGAGAGACTTCGTCGATCATGGCAGGCAAATCTTTGTCGCTTGAGGGGTATTCAAGGTCTTTGGCTAATCGTACGTAATAGCGGACTTCTTCGAGAGAACCTTGTGATATGTTGTAAAAACGAATCTTGTCACGGCGGCTCTGCCGTTTGAAGCCTTCGGCGATGTTGGCGGGCGCCGAAACGGCCCTCTGCGCATTTGTGATACCAGGCCGTATCGCTCTTCCGCTGGAAATCGTGCGGTCTCATGCGATATATCGCCAGCACCGCCTCATGCGCCTTTTGCCACACATCAAGTTGTTCGAACCGTTCGATGCCCATCTTTCTACCCTCTGTGATTACTTATAGACTGGAACGAAGACCTATTCGCCTTCCGGTTCCGCATTCCCTCCTCTATCTTCTGTTTGCCCCCTGCTGTCTACCGTCTACTGCCTACTGTCTACTTCCCCGCCGGCGGCGTGTCGATCCAGCGGCGTTCGGCGTAGGAGCGTAAGACGGCATCGGCGATGAGTTGGGCGTTCAGGCCGTCGTAGAAACTGGGGATGGCGTCACGGCCGTCAAGGATTGCGGAGACGAACTCCCAAACGAGGTCATAACGAAAGACGGTGGCAGGCTTGCCTTCGGCAGGGTTGCGAGGGCTGTCGGCCGGCTTGAGGAATTCGGCGGGAACCGTCTCGGGCGCCAGGTCGTGGCCGGTGCGCCCGAGCAAGATCGTGTTGGGTTCGTGCAGGCGATAGACGGCGGAACCTTCGGAGCCGTTGATCTCGGCCCACTCATGGCCGAAACCATCGCGATGATAGCCCTTTGCAAGGGTCGTGCCCTCCCACACTCCGGTGGCGCCGCTCGAGAATTCGCCGATCAAGCTCGACCAATCGTCGACGTTCGAGGGGTCGCAGGGCTTGCCATCGACGCTGGTCGTGCGCGGCGCAAAGCGGGCGACGGCGCCGCAGACGCGCTCGATGGGTCCGAGCAAATCCATGGCAAAGTCGAGACGATGGATCGTCATGTCGAACAGGTCGCCGGCGCCAGCCAGATGCTGGTACTGCCGCCAGCCCCAACTGGTTTCGGGCCAATCGAGGAAGCGTTGCGAGCGAAAGTGCCGCGGCTCGCCGAGTTTGCCGGAGGAGACCAGGTGCTTCATGTATCGCATCGACGGCGCGAAACGGTAGGTGAAGGCCGTCATGTGGACGACGCGATTGTCGCGCGCCGCCTCGTACATGTCCTTCACTTCACCGGCGTTCAGGCCCAGCGGTTTTTCGCACATCACGTGCTTTCCGGCCTTGGCCGCTGCCACGGCGATGGGCTTGTGCGTAAAATTGGGCGTGGCGATGATCACGGCATCGATGTCCGGGTCGGCGCACAGGGACTCGGCGTCGGTGGTGATCTTTTGCACGCTCCAGTCGCTGCGGCGTTTTTCGAGCAGCTTGGGATCGGCGTCGCAAACCGCAACCAACTCCGCACGCGGGTCAAGCCGGATGCCGGGAACATGGTGATAATCGCTGACCGCACCGGCGCCAATGATGGCAATCCGCACCGGAGGCAATGACCGCTTGACGCTCATACTCGCTCACTGGAAAAAAGCCCGGCCCCGACGAAAACCCAAAGCGTAAGACTTTCCTCAGCCCTTCACAAGGGCGCCGCCAACGCCAACTGCTCGGTTTCTGCATGTGTTTGTTAGCCATCCATTTCCGTACCATCCAAGGAGCGCCCCTGCTGGCGGCCGCCAACCGCGAAGAATTCTTCGATCGGCCCGCACTGCCGCCGCAATTGGTGCAGCCCGGCGGCGAATCTCGGCAGCGCGCCGTGTGCGGCATCGATGCGCGGGCGGGCGGCACCTGGTTGGGCGTCAATGCATCCGGCCTGCTGGTGGCAGTCACCAATCGGCACAAGACGGCGTTGCCCGAGACGCCTCGGTCGCGCGGCAAGCTTTGTCTGGAGTTGCTGGCCTGCGCCACCGCCGTCAAAGCGGCGCGGTTCGCGATCGATGAACTGAAAACAGGCCGTTATGCGGGGGCAAACTATGCTTGCTTCGATGCCAAAAGCGGCATCGTGGTCCATGCCGGCGACCGGCTTGAAGAAGTGGCCCTAGAGCCGGGACTGCATCTGTTGGCCAATCGAGACGTGAACGATCCGCATGACGCTCGATTAAACCTGGCTCGCGAGATGTTTGCGGAGGCGCCGATCGCATCCGCTGCCGATTTTTTGCCGGCGGCCAAGCGCGTTTGTGGCTATTACGTGCAAGGGGGCCAACGAGACGATAGCACGCCGCCCTCGATTGTGCTGCGCGCCGCCGACCGCGGTACGGTTTCGTCGTCTCTGATCAGCGTGACGGAGGAGTGCAACGAGAGCGCCTACCAGTATGCGCCCG
>JAICIG010000415.1 GCA_025924495.1 Pirellulales bacterium
CCCCTGCATCCGTCTGCCGAACCGAGAATCAGAGCGCGTAGGCGGGCGTCCATTGCGACGCCAGTACCTTGGCCCTCGTTTCTTGCAGGCTGCTTGGCGCCGCCCAGCCGGCGCGCTGCGCCTCGGCGCCTACGGCAATGGCAATCTCGATGGCGACGCGGCGGAGTTCTCGGACATCAGGTAAAAGCGAACCCGCGGGATTCGCTCGTGTGGGCGAGTTCTCGCCCAGTGCGCGTGCCGCGGCGAGCATCATCTCATCGGTCACGCGGCGCGCGTTCGAGGCAACCAGTCCCAGACCGACCGCCGGAAAGATGAAGACATTATTGCATTGCGCGATCGGAATTGAACGGCCCCGCCAAACGACCGGCGGAAACGGAGAGCCGGTTGCAACCAGGGCTCGTCCTTCGGTCCAGGCGATCAGATCTTCCGGCTTCGCTTCCGACCGCGTCGTCGGGTTAGAGAGGGGGAAAATCACCGGTCGCTCTGTCTTGCGAGCCATTTCGCGCACGATCGCTTCACTGAAGGCGCCGCCGACGGTCGACAGGCCGATTAAAATGGTGGCCTCGATGTTCTTGATCACTTCCGCCAGGCCGCATGAGCCTGATGTCGAGCAAGTCCAGCCGTTCAATCGTTCCGCAGGTTGGCAATAGACCTTTTGCTCACTTGCCAGATCGCTTCGTCCTGAATGCAACAAGCCGTCCTTATCGACGAGCCAGAATCGGCGGCGCGCCTCCTGCTCGGTCATTCCGTCGGAGACCAGGGCGGCTCTTAAATAGTCGGCCACTCCGATCGCCGCCGAGCCTGCGCCCAGAAACACGATCTGCTGATCGCGGAGCCGCTTGCCGGTGACCGCGACCGCACCGAGGATGGCGCCCAGGGTAACGGCCGCCGTTCCCTGGATGTCGTCGTTGAATGTCAATAAATCGTTCCGATACCGCTCGAGCAGCGGACGCGCGTGGGGCGTGGCAAAGTCTTCCCACTGCAAGAGGGCATTCGGCAACTCGGCCTTCACCGCTTGCACGAAGCTATCCACAAAATCGAAATATGCCTGGCCGGAAATGCGCTCGTGACGCCAGCCGATGTATTCGGGATCGTTGCGCCGCTCCTCGTTGTTCGTGCCGACATCGAGAACGATCGGTAACGTTCGCGCGGGATGGATGCCGCCGACAAGCGTGTAAAGCGATAACTTGCCGATCGGAATCCCCATGCCGCCAGCCCCCTGGTCGCCAATTCCCAGGATCCTCTCTCCGTCGGTCACGACGATGACGTCGACTTCCTTGTGCGGCCGATTGCGCAACAACTGGCGAATGTTTTCGCGATGCGGATAGGAGATGAACAGCCCGCGGTTTCTTCGCCAGATGTGGCTGAAACGCTGGCACGCGAGTCCGACCGTCGGCGTGTACACGACCGGCAGCATCTCCTCGACGTAATCCATGAGCAGGCGGTAAAAAAGCACCTCGTTCGTATCTTGCAGTTGGCGCAGATAGATGTGTCGATCGAGGTTGGACGAAAAGCTCTGGAACGCCTCGTAAGCCCTCTCAGATTGCAGATCGAGCGTTTCGACGGTCGGCGGCAGCAACCCGTGCAGGCCGTGTTTCGTTCGCTCCTCCTCGCTAAACGCCGTCCCTTTGTTCAACAGGGGCGTTTGCAACAGATGAATGCCGCGCGGCGCGAGTTGAATCGATGCCGGTTCCGATTTGGCCGCGGAACGGACAGGAGCAAGCACAACCTCGTCGTTCGATGTCCTCATAAACTCATCCGAGACGACTTCCGATTGAACCATGTCTCAGCTCCGCGGCGGTTGAACACTCGCCGCTTGCGTCGTCGCAGACGACAAGCGAGCAAGCGGCCCGCTGGGAGGCTACGTCGCAACCCGGATTAAGGCAAACGCTCCCGTCCGATTGACCGGCTTATGCCGAGCGCGACTATTCTTCGATGTCGTAACACCAAAGCGAACCCTGATCGCGCAAATAAAGGCGGCCGTTGGCCACCACCGGATAGGCCCAGGCTTTGGCCCTGGCCTGTTTATGTTCTGGCTGGTCAGGCGGCGTAAAGCGGCCCAACTCACGGTATTGGTCAGCAGTCGCTTCGACGAGGGCCAACTCGCCATTCTCACCATGTAGGTAAAGCCGGCCATCGGCATAGCACACCGAGCTGGGGCCGATGCTGCGATCCTGCCATTTGACGTCGCCCGTGGCGAAATCGGCGCAGACCAAACCTTGGTTGTTGGTGCCATACAGAAAGCCGTCGAGTTCCACCGCCCCGCCAATGCTGGTGGGAAGTTTGCCTTGGAAGTAGACTTGTTCGGCTTTCACTTCTCCTTCGTGGGTTTTCAGCTTGACTAGGCCTCCGCCGCTTCGTCCGGCGCCGCTGTAGACGCAGTCGTCGTGGACGATCGGCGTGGGAATATTGGCGGGGCTCCCTTCGGCAGTTTTCTCGTATCGCCACAGGAGCTTGCCAGTCTTGGCGTCAACGCCCACGACGCCCTTTTGCAGAAATTGCACGTACTGCTTGATGCCGCCGAGGTTTGCCGCTACCACCGACGAGTACGCCGCTTGATCTGCCGAGGAAAGCGCAGCCTTCCAGATCGTCTCGCCATTTTTCTTATCCAGCGCGACCAGCGTTGCCTCGCTGCCGCCCGGCGTACAGACAAGTACCTCGCCGTCGATCAACGGCGATTCCGAATACGCCCAGGCGCCGGGCTGGCCATTAAAATCGTCGCGCAGGTTCTTGCGCCACCGCTCTTTGCCGGAATTCGTTTCGAGGCACACAAGATCGCCATCGGAACCGAGGGCATAGAGCCGCTCGCCATCAACGGTCGGCGTGCTGCGTGCGCCGGGATACTGCGGGCCCTGGTTCGGCCCGACTTTCCCCAATTTCGTCGACCAGATTTGTTTGCCATCTTTGACGCTCAAGGCCTGAACGAACTCGTCTGTCATGCCCTTGTTGCTGAGCACGTAGAGGCGATCGCCGACGACCGCGGGCGTGGAATATCCCTCGCCGATATCCTTTTGCTGCCAGACCAGCTTCGGCCCGCCTTCAGGCCACTTCTTAAGCAGGCCCTTCTCCGCCGAAATCCCATCTCGATGCGGCCCGCGCCACTGCGGCCAATCCGCGGCCGAAGCGATTGAAGAGAACTGCGCGATTGTCAGGGCAATCAGCAACCAGACCGATTTCATAGTTCACCTTGAAATAATGTGGCAGAGAATGTGATCGCCCGGCAGTCGCAATCAACTTATCGAATCGGAAGGAAAGCTGCCATACATTCTGCTGGGCTGCGGCGCCTGGATGGAATTACTTCCAGATTTCCATTCCTGTAATGCGCTTCCGACCAATGAGCGGTACGTCCCGTCTTCGCCAAATCTCACAACGCACCAGCAGCGGTTCCGAGTCTGGTGGCGCCTCACGTGATGCTAACAAAAGCGCCGGTTTTCCTTTAATAAACCGCGGGACTTCCCGGCACTTGTAACCCAGAGCGGGGCTATCTTTTCGCCGGGGTCGTCTCTAAGGTTATGGGCGCGTGCGCTCGCGTGTGTGTTTCATGACCCGTCGAGCTGAACCGCTGCGGTTGTGCTTGCAGCCTCCAGGCTCGCGATTTCACGGGGAGCTAACGTAATGGCAGCGACCGGCGATGGTCCCGGCGAGACTCCGCCCAATTTGCAGCCTGAGACGGAGTTAAAACCGGAACGAGCGGTGGATTCCAGGGCGCCTCGCCCGGATGAGCGGGCGCAGGCAATTTCAACTCCCTCGCCGCTTGCCGATGGCAAACCAGGCGCCTTCAAGGAAGTCAGCGCGGGCGCCGCCGCATTGCGAGCGCAAGCCCGTCCCTGGCGCAAAAGGCTGCCACTGGCGGCCGGGGCGCTTGTGGCGGTCGTGGGCGGATTTCCCTTGTTCGGCGCAATCCAAACGGCGGTTAATACCGTCTCGACGGACGATGCGTATGTCAACGGCCACGTCACCTTCGTAGCGCCACGAGTGGCCGGACAGGTCAAGGTCGTGCTGGTCGATGACAATATGCGCGTGAAGCGCGGCGATGTGCTTGTGCAGCTCGACAAGGAACCGTACGAGGTGCAGGTGGCGATCAAACAGGCGGCCGTCGAGGCGGCCGAGCGAGACGTCGCCGCGGCACATGCCCAGGTGCGCGGCTTGGTGGCGCAGGCGAGAAGCAATCGCTTCAAACTGGAGCATGCGATGGAAGAAGTGCGGAATCAGCTCGCCCTCTTAAAGGCGAACGTCGCCCAGTTAAAGGTGGAACAGGCCAACCTGGAACTGGCGAAACGGGATTTTGCCCGCGGCAAAGAGCTGATCGGCAAATCCGCCATCAGCCAGCAGGAATTCGATCAATTCAAGGCCGCCTTGGACGTTGCCCAAAATCGTGTGAGCAGTGCGGAACAGGTGATTCAACAGACGCGCGCGAGCCTCGGGCTGCCGATTAATTACGACGATCCGTTGGCCGCCCCGGAAGACTTAGATCAGACTTTCTCCACCGTGCGCGAGGCGCTGGCGGCCATGTATAACAGCGCCACGCAACTGGGCTTTCTCCCTTCCACCTGGGAGGCGACTCCCAAGCAGGCGATCGCGGAGTTTTACAAGCAGGACCCGGAGGGCAACCTCGACCGCATCTACCAGCGGCTCATTCCCGAGTCGCCCGGCGTGAAACAGGCCGATGCCCGGCTGCTGCAGGCGAAGCGAGACCTGGAACTGGCAGAGCTCGATCTGCGCTATTGCGATGTCGTCAGCGAGATCTACGGCGTCGTTACGCGCCGCAATGTCAACCCGGGCAACCACGTGCAGGCTGGACAATCGCTGATGGCCATTCGGTCGCTGACCGAAATCTGGATCGACGCCAATTTCAAAGAGACGCAGCTCGGCGAACTGCGGATCGGTCAGCCGGTGCGGTGCGAAGTCGACATGTACGGCAAGCGCGAAGAGTTCAAAGGGCGCATTACCGGCTTCACGATGGGCACTGGCGCCACGTTAGCGCTATTGCCGCCGCAAAATGCGACGGGCAACTTCGTGAAGGTTGTGCAGCGCGTGCCCGTGCGGATCGAACTGGATCAATATGACCCCGACGAGAAGTCGTTGATCATCGGCTTATCATGCACCCCGTACGTCTACATCCACGAACCGCTCGTCGGCGATGATCCCGGCAAGGGCAAGTTCCTCCAGGATTATGTGCTTTCGCAACAGCTCGGCGCCGAGCGCTAAACGGCCGGACCGTAATGCCGTTGGACAAAATGCAAAGGAAAACACTGTGGGGAACGCCGTCCCTGGCGTTCCGCGGAGCCGCCTTTGGACGCTGCATCGAAAGCAATGTCTAGAACCCCATCGAGGGCGCTCGCTACAGATCTTGCGGCGAGATTCACTGCGGGCTGTGGGTAACGCCCTCGAGCTAGGAAAGGATCGTTCGTGAGCAGCGTGGCTCTCGTTCCGGCTGCGGCCAGTCGGGCCGCCGTCAATCCGTGGTTCGTCGCGGTGGCGGTCGTCGTGCCGACCTTTATGGAGGTGCTCGATACGACGATCGCGAACGTGGCGCTGCGCTACATTGCCGGGGGACTCTCGGCGGCGGTCACCGACAGCGAGTGGGTGATTACCAGCTACCTGGCAGCCAACGCCATCATCCTGCCCATCTCCGGCTGGCTGTCGGCCCATCTAGGCCGGCGAAATTACTTCATGCTGTCGATCGCCGTCTTCACGCTCGCCTCGGGGCTGTGCGGCATCGCCACGAATCTCGAGCAGTTAATCCTGTTCCGCATCCTGCAGGGTTTGGCCGGCGGCGGGCTGCAGCCCTCGAGTCAGGCGATTTTGCTCGACGCCTTTCCGCGAGAGAAGCAAGGCGCCGCCATGACCATGTTCGGCATCGCGGCACTGATCGCCCCCGTGGTCGGCCCGACGCTCGGCGGTTACCTGACGGTCAACTACGATTGGCGCTGGATCTTTTTCATCAACGTGCCCATGGGCCTCGTCGCTCTGTTGGCCGCTCACGTGCTGGTCGAGGACCCGGAGTATCTCAAGGCCGAACGCGCCGAGCTGCGCCGCAGGCCGCTCAACTTCGACTATATCGGCTTGGGCCTGCTCGTCATCTTGATGTCGACTTGGGAGATTGTGCTCAGCAAAGGACAGGAATGGGACTGGCTCGGCGATCCCTTCTGGCGAGTGCAGACGCTCTTCGTGCTCTTCGCCGCGTCATTCGCCGCGCTCATTTACCGGGAACTGCGAATCGAGCAGCCGGTCGTCAATTTGCGCCCGCTTGCCAGCCGCAATTTCGCCGCTTGCTCGATCATCATCTTCTGCGCCTACGGCATCCTCTACGGCGCGAGCACGTCCCTGCCCGCGTTGTTGCAGTCGCTGTTCGGCTACGACGCCTACGTATCGGGCCTGGTGTTGTCGCCGGCCGGGTTGTTTGCCATCTGCATTTTGCTGGTCGTCAGCAGGCTGATGAGCTGGGGCGCCGACGCGCGTTGGCTGATCGCCGCGGGCCTGGTCACCATGACCATCGGCAATTACTGGATGTCGCAGATGAACCTGGAGATCAGCCCAGGCACGGTCATCTGGCCTCGTGTTGTGTTGATCGCAGGGCTGTCGATGATCTTCGCTCCGATCAACGTCGCCGCCTTTGCCGAAACGCCGCAGCAATTGCGCGGCGCCGCCGTCGGGCTGTTTGCGCTGTTGCGGAACGAGGGGGGCAGCGTCGGCACGTCGCTGGCGCACACGATGGAGGTCCGCCGCGAGCAATTCCACACCGAGCGGCTCGGCGATTTCCTCGACCCGTTGAACTCGGCCGTGCACAACTTTCAGAACCAAGCGCAGTCCTTCTTTTTCGAACACACCGGCGACGCCGCCGCGTCTCAACAGATGACCTGGCAATCGCTCGCCAACCTGCGGCAGCAGCAAGCGGCGTCGCTGGCCTACTTCGACGACTTCTGGCTGTTTGCCGTGGTCTCCGCCTGCCTGCTGGCGTTCGTCTTGTTGATGAAGCGCTCCATCGCCGAGAAAGGC
>JAICIG010000416.1 GCA_025924495.1 Pirellulales bacterium
AAAAAATGGAGAAAGTGGCCGCGGTTGATCGAGATCTTCTCAAGATTCAACCATAAAGGGAAAACAAAGCCGGAAATCGCCCATTCGGCCGCAGAAAACCATGCCACCCAATCGCCAAACCACAGTGCGCGTCGGCGCACGCGAGCTAGTTCGACGGCGGCGACCGTCTGGTCGTCTGCACGCGCTCGAACGGCGCGCATGATGGGCAGGGCCAAGAGCACCAGCACAACGATCGCCAAGATGTAGGCGATCGGATTGACGACCCACAATTGGAGCTCAAACACCGATTCCACGCGATCGGACTCCGCCAGAGCATCGGCGCGCAGCTTCGGGTCATGAATGATCTCGGCCCGGTTGTATGCGATATTCATGACACTGGCCGCGAGGTTCGGCAACGCTCCGCAAAGAACAAGCGCCGCCAGACAATATCTGCGAAGCGTAAGGGTCCACTCGCCTCGTTGCGGCTGCAGCAGTCGTTGCAACTGAGGTTGCAGGCAAAGCTGAAGCTGCGCGGCCAACTCCCCCGCGGTCGCAAAACGATCTTCCGGTCGAGACGCCAGGCACTTGCTCAGAATTTGAGCCATGCCCGGCGGCAAGTCGCCGGGCAGCGAGGCCAGCATCTCGGCGGTCACTCCGGTATGACGCCGCAATGTCATGTCGGCGAGCGTCCGCGACCAGGCCGCCCCGAGTTGTTCATCGCGGAATGGGCGGTGACCGGTGAGCAGTTCCCACAGCACGACTCCCAGCGAATAGATATCGCTGCGAGCATCGACCTCCTCGGCCGAGCGCGGATGGCTGGGGCTGAAGGCCTCTAGTTGTTCCGGCGACATATAGGCCAGGCTTCCGCCAAAGTAAGCGGCCGGCGTAGCGCCTGCAACCTTGGAACTGAAGCTGATGTTGAAGTCGGCCAGCTTGGGACTGCCGTCGGCAGTGACCAGCACGTTGGCCGGCTTGAGATCGCGGTGTAGCACCCCGCGCTGATGGGCGTAATCCAAGGCCGCGGCCAGCTTTGTTCCCAGCCAGCAAACCACCGTCGGCCAATTCCATTCCGCCAGTCGCTGCCGCCAGGGCGAGTCAGACGGCGGCGCCTCGCCGCGTGCATCCAACGCTTCATCGACGGCTCGAAACAGCGTTTTGCCGCTGCGCAAGGCCGTTGATGTCTGGCGCACCGCCGTGACGACCGATTGCAAAGTTCCGCCGGCGACGTATTGCATGTACAACAGCCGCAATTGGCGCTCTGGCAGCAATCGCTGGTCGTAAACGCGGACAATATTCGGATGATCGAGCTGCGCCATCGTCTGCGGCTCGTTGCCATGATCGGCCGAAATCTTGAGCGCTACCAGCCGCTGCATCGAGCGCTGCCTGGCTAAAAATACATTTGCGAAGGCGCCCTTACCGAGATGCACCAGCAAATCAAAATCATCCACGCTCTCGCCGACCTCAATCGGGGCGGCCGGTCTGCTGCGCACCAGGACCGTGCTGTGGTAGGAGAGTTCCTCGCCGCCCAGCAAGCGATGCAGCTCGTCTGCCTGTTGAGGAAACCGCTGGCAACAGTCCTGCACGCTGACGCGATCGCCCGCTTGTTTGCGGACGTAGTACTCCTCATACACCAGGTCGCAGGGGAGATTGCCGTCGTCGACGAGCTCGGGGAACTCCGCCAGGTAATCTTCCAGATGCAGCCTGCCGTCGGGACGCGCCCAGCGATAGGCCAGGTCGACCTTGATTAGCTCGACCAGGGTCAACTTCCGCAAAGCGCCATTGCCCGCGGGCAAATAGTCGGCAAGCGCTGGCGGATCGCCGCCGGCGTCCCACGCAGAAACGAAAGCCTCGACGCGTTCTGAGACAACGCTCCAAGCGTGACTGGAGTTTTCCAGACTCAATTCCATGTCGACCTAACACATCGGCCTTCGCTTCGATCGCCGGGTGCGGCGAATTCAAAGGCCCGATTCATTCATCGGTTTTTTACTTGACCATCATTCTAGCGCCGACCACGGCCCGCCCGGAAGCGGAAAATTCCATGCCCAGAGAGCGGCCATGTGGTACTATGCAGAAAGGAGGCCTTATCGCATCGCTAGCACTCGTTTTACCAGCACGGATCGGCAAGGTTGTTTCCATTTTTGAGGCGAGCAATCGCGAACTTGCCGCGAACATTGGCGCGTCTATGACCAAGAGATCTTCCGCTCAGGTTAACCGCGACGAACTGCGCCATCGCCTGCGCGCGGCGGGTTTGCGCACCACGACGGCGCGGCTGGCCGTGCTGGAGCAGCTCGACGCCGCCGCTTCGCCTTTAACGCATGCCGAATTGGCGGACGTGCTGGCGCCGCAGGGCTTCGATCGGGCCACGATCTATCGCAACTTGATCGATCTCAGCGAGGCAGGGCTTGTTTCCAGGACCGAGTTGGGCGACCATCTGTGGCGGTTCGAGACCCGGCGAGAGGGCCACGACCACACGGCTCAACATCCCCACTTCGTTTGCGTGACTTGCGGCGAAGTCTCCTGCCTGGCTGACATCAACGTCGACATTTCGCCGTCGCCCGGCAGCAAGCGATCGGTGATCGGGGAATTGACCGAAGTGCTGCTGAAAGGCCGTTGCGAACGCTGCGTGTGAGGGGAACAAGGAGCCAGAAGACAGGAGTCAGAAGTCGAGAAGTGATTCTTCGACTTTAGCTCAAATAGCTGGAATGCCGTAAAAGGTCTGCACTGCCAGGCCGGTGCGCTGCCGAACCAGTTCGGCGATCGCGTCGACTTCCGTGTCAGCCAGAGGCGCCACAAAGCTCTCGGCCGGTTGCCGCGCCACGGTGTAGATTTGCACCAGCTTCAGCTTTCCGCCGGCGGCGACGATCTCGTTGAGCCGATCGCAAAATGCTTCGAGTTCCGCGGCCGAAGGCGGTTCGCCGTGGATCCGCATGAAGAGCGACTGAATCACAAGCGGCCGGACTTTCGCTGCGGCCGTGATATTGTCGAGAATTCGCTGAAACGGAATCGCGGTGCGCTCGACGAGCTTGTAATAATCTTCCGTGCCAGCTTCTAGCTTGGCCCAGATCTCGCCTTGATTCGCGTCGAGAATCGCCAGACCGCGCTCGACCGCCGGACGGTGGAACATACTGGCGTTGGTGATCAGCACCAGCTTAACGTCATCGAGGCCGCGCTTGCGCTTCAATTCGGCGCAGGCGGCGATGATCTCGTCGAAATTGCGATAGGTGGTCGGCTCGCCATCGCCGGAAAAGGCAATGTCGTTCAAACGACGCAGCACCGGCGGCACGGCGGCGAATTTTTCATGGCGGAACAATTCGCCCGACGCGATCAGCTCAAGCATCTGGTCCAACTCGTTCAGCAATTGCTCAACGGCCACGAACCGCGTTTCGCTTTGGCGGACGCGATCGACCTGGCAATAGATGCAGTCGAAATTACAGACCTTGTCGGGATTCAGGTTCACGCCGATTGAGATGCCGCCCGAGCGACGGCTGAGCACCGGATAGACGAACTTGTTCTCTGCGAACAACCGCGCGTGATTGCCGAACAGGGGCGAGACAGGCTTGGCGGCAGGTTCGGTCATGGCGAGGGCGTGTTCATAAAACCCCCTCTCCCTCGGGGAGAGGGCCGGGGTGAGGGCGCGCCGCGGTAGAGTTTGGCACAGCCCTCTAAGCGATTCTACCGACGATGACCACCAGCACGTGTTGGTCAGCCGAGAACGATCGTGCCCGCATTCTCGTTCTTACCGACCCCAAGGATCGGCTTCAAGTTGCTCCGAAAGCACGTCGAACCGATATTCCCCCGCAGTCGCCTCGACGCCAAAGGGTGTTTCTGTATCAATCGTAACTAGTTCCCGGCCGCTTGCATCTGTCTTACGCTCAACAATTTCGCAAACTATCGCGCCGGGACATGGGTATTTGCTATCCGACCAAAGGCTTTCACACGTGAATACGGGAACCTTGTCCATAAACAACCACTCGCGTCCCCAAGCGTCGATAAGGCGACATTCGACCCAACCTGGATAATCATGGTCGTCGACGAAGCGAATGATCTCGACTCGAACTTGAGGCACTGTCTTGCTCCGTCGCTGTCGAGACGGCTGGCACGAGGCGAGGAACGGACTGTTAAGTCCGCTCGCCCTCACCCTAACCCTCTCCCAAAGGGAGAGGGGATCTTACGAGAGCTTCTTGACGTCGCTGAACTCATCAATTCGAACGGTCGTGACCGAGCCGTCGTCGAGCCGCAGCCTGATTTCGTCGCTGAAGACTTTGTCGTCGATATTGCGACGATAGTGCAAGCCGTGACGGCGACGGCCGACGTGCTCAACGGTTCCGACCGTCTTGGTCGTCCAGGTTTTCTGGCCGACCTTGACGAGGTGCACGACCTCGATCCGGTCGCCCGGCGAAAGTTCGTTCAGTAGTTCGCGGGTTGTCGGTTCGATTTCAGGCATAGGCGATTACCTTTCGCTTTTCCGTTCTCTAAGGCGATCCAAAGTCGGAAGTCGGAATTCGGAGGTCGGAAAAGGCATCGCGTCGTCTCTCATCTCCGACTTCCGACTTCCGACTTCCGGCCTCGCCCCAGACGGCGCCTTCCACTCCGCCCAACGCAACCTTGCTCAAACTTCCTTGGCGTTGATCCAGCTCATCAGCCGGCGCAGGCGGCGGCCGACGTCCTCGATCAGGTGGCTGCGCTCGCGGCGGCGGGTGGCCTTGAATGCCGGAGCGTTGGCCTTGTTCTCCAGGATCCACTCGCGGGCGAACTGACCGGTCTGAATCTCGTTGAGAATCTTCTTCATCTCGGCCTTGGTCTCGTCCGTAACGATTCGCGGGCCGCGGGTGTAATCGCCGAACTCGGCCGTGTTCGACACGCTGTAACGCATGTAGTTCAACCCGCCTTGATAAAACAGGTCGACGATCAATTTCAGCTCGTGCATGCACTCGAAGTAGGCCATCTCGGGCTGGTAACCGGCCTCGACCAGCGTTTCGAAGCCTGCCTTAACCAGTGCGCTGACGCCGCCGCAGAGCACGACCTGTTCGCCGAACAGGTCCGTCTCCGTCTCTTCCGCAAAAGTCGTTTCAATCACGCCGCCGCGAGTGCCGCCAATGCCCTTGGCATAAGCCAGACCGAGCCGGCGCGTTTCATCGGAGGCGCCTTCGCTGAGGGCGATCAAGCACGGAACGCCGCCCCCTTTTTCGAACTCGCTGCGAACCAGATGCCCGGGCCCCTTGGGAGCGACCAACAACGCATCGACCCCCTTGGGCGGCGCCACCTGTCCAAAGTGCACGTTGAAGCCGTGCGAGCACATCAGCACGTTGCCCGGCTTGAGATGCGGCAGCACGCTCTGGCGATAGATGTCGCCCTGTACTTCGTCAGGCAACAGCATATTGATCAAATCGCCCTGCTCGGTCGCTTCTTCAGCCGAAACCGGCTTGAAGCCGTGGCTGACGGCCAGGTCGTAGTTGGCGCTGCCGGGGCGTTGGCCGACGACCACCTTGCAGCCGCTGTCGCGCAAGTTTTGGGCATGAGCATGACCTTGCGAGCCGTAGCCCAAGATGGCAATCGTCTTGCCCTTGAGCAGCGAAAGGTCGGCGTCTTTGTCGTAATAAATTGTGGCGGGCATGGTGATTCCAAAGCAGGTTCGAGAAAGAGAAGAGGGACGGCGGCCGGCGAATCCAACGCGACGCGCCAGCGCTGCGCTATTCGGCTGCGGCCAGTTCGCCGCGAACCATGGCGATCCGGCCGGTCCGCACCAGTTCCTTGATGCCGAACGGCCGCATCAGTTCGATAAAGGCCTCGACCTTGCGTTCGGGGCCGGAGATTTCAATCATCAAATCTTCAGGGCAAACGTCGACGATTCGGCCGCGAAAGACTTCGACCAGTTCCTTGACTTCGCTGCGGCTCGCGCCCGAGGCGGCCTTCACCTTGATCAACATCAGATCGCGCTCGACAAAGTCTTGCGAACTGATGTCGATCACTTTGACGACCGTTACGATCTTCTCCAGTTGCTTGCGGACTTGCTCCAGAATGCTGTCATCCCCGACGACGACGAAAGTCATCCGCGATAGCTGCGGGTCCTCGGTCTCGCCGACCGCCAGACTGTCGATATTATAGCCGCGCGAGGCCAGCATCCCGGAGATGTGCGCCAGCACTCCCGGGACGTTCTGCACCACCGCCGAAAGCACATGACGCATGTCCAACTCCAAGCACCAAAGAAACTCACATGGTAGCCGCCGCCCGTGGGGTGAACAAGGCCCACGCGGTTGCAAGACCGCAAGGCGTCGGCGGCGAGTACGAACGACAAGAAGAGAGAGCGAGTTGGGCGGCGCTGGTTTGTAGGCGACTTCGCTTTTTAGCCGTTAGAACAGGGGTTTTCGCCCCAACTTGCGGCGAACGACGGCCCATTGGCCGGCATGCATCAGCAGATGGCTGCCTTGGATGCTGAACAAGTCGGCGATTTTAGGAATATAGTCTCGAAACGGTTCGGGACCCGGCTGATCCAAATCAGCCTCGGAGAGACTCGCAAGCTTTTTCAAGGCCGCTTCCCGCTGCTGGCCCATCAATTTCAGGTATTCGTCTTTTTTGTGAAAGGCGTCCGGGCTATCGATCTGCGCGGTTTCTGCCGTGTATTTCTCCTCGAAACCCGGCGGCAAGGCGGGCATTGTGTCGGGATAGGCAACCGCGAACATTTGCTGGGTGGAACGAATCAGGTGCCCCAGTTGCCAGGCGATATGGTTGGCGCCGGGAACAGGCCGCACCAGCAGGTCGCCGTCATTGAGGTCCTCCAGGTATTTCAGACCAATGAAATTGGCCATCTCAATCGAAGAGCGGATCGCTTCTTGGGCGTTCATTGTGGCGAGTTCCTAGGGGTCGGTCCAGTTCTTCAAACTTGAATACTCAAGATAGATGTCGGGCCAACGATCGTCGACTGGGCCCGCTCCGGATTCCGCCCTTGTGTCAGTCGGCCAGCGGATCAATGATCG
>JAICIG010000417.1 GCA_025924495.1 Pirellulales bacterium
CTCCGCCGTCCTTGCGCGCGGAGGTCCGGCGCACCCGTGCCGGAAACTGCACGAACGCCGTCAGACGGTTTCAGGGCGTCGAACGGCAGAAAAAACTCATGTCCCAATTCAACCGGCAGGGTGCATTGACCGCCCGCTTGAACTGCCGTGCGATTGTCGAGAAATCGCATGGCAATTGGCGACCTTTACAGTTGATGATGTCCCAACAGCGCACGGGCACCACGACCTGCCGCGACATGGGCTACAACTGGCGGCAGTAGCAAAAGCAGCTGGCGGACGAGGCCCGCTTCCAAGGCGGAACTCCAGCCACAACTCAGGAAGAGATGCAGCATGCGGGCACCGCCGGCCCCATGGCCAACGGCCAGCAACCTGGTCGGCAGGGCGGTTAGGGCCAGCCCGCGCAGGGCGGTCCCGCACCCGGGGCAATGGCGCCTCGGCGTCTGGTGCGCCGACGGACCAAATGCAACCGCAGGGCGCGGTCAGCAGCTACTTGAACAGCATCGGACTTAACACACCGACCACGCCGCAAGTGATGCTGCAGACGGCGAACTCCATGGCCGACGACTTGCTCGGGCTGCCCAACTCGGTCAAAGAACTCCGAGCGCAGCCCGCTAGAATTGCTCATCGAGGCGCGGCGCGATACGCCGAGACGGCAGCAGGCGTTTTTAGCGGGTGATCTGCACGGCATACATACGATTTGGCGAAAGCCAAAGTGCGTTTAGGCGCTGTGACCGAATCGGCGATCCAAGTCTCATCTGGCCACCGGAGCGCTCCAATGCGCCGATCTAACAATCGCCTGCCCACTTTTGGATGGTCGTCCGGCACAGTTCTTCTGGCAGGAACTCTTGCTCAAGTCGTCCGCGGGGTGCTTGCAAGAGTCGTCTATAGAGGCGCTGCTCGGCCTGACTTAAATCCATCGGCGGTTCAGTATCTGCGACAACTGGTTCAGCAACTGCCAAATCGGCGAACTGTTCATAAACTTCTGAAGTCATCATAAGCGGGTGCAGGTGCCCAATTGCTTTCCTTGCTCTGGCAAGGAGTTGCAAGCCCCACGTATCGATGTCGCCCCAGTAGGCGACCTGCTTGGTGGATGGCCCATCTCCTTCAAGCCATGCCAAGTCAAATCCCGTGCCAAGGACGGCAATTGTCCGCGATAAGACAGGAAGCTGATGCTGGCAGCTCTCATTTTCGACGATCAACAGCCGCGTGCCGGGCAGCGTCGCGTCGCGGAGTTCGGAACTGCGAACGCGGGACTTTTTGAATGGAAGCAGTGATCCGTCCATATCCATTAGCAGCAGCCAATGGTCACCGTCAATGAAGGCCCCAAGAAAGGTTTCCAATCCCATGCGGCTAACTTCGCCGTCGAACCGCTCATCGAGAAGTGCGGCGATTAGCTGTGCGTTGCGCTCGAAGAATTTTGTGTCGATTCCTTGGTTTGACAACATTCGCAATGGCCGTCCTTGCGCACAGTTGGGTTCCAACGCCAAGGCGAGGCGCGCGGCCTGGACAACTTCGGCGATCGGCTTGCCTCGCCACAGCGACCGCTTGCGAACGAGCAGCGAATGAAATACAGAGTCGGTATGCTCGACGAAACTCGCCATTGCGTCGAACTCTTGCCGCATCGACGCATCGGAGCACGCTTCAAGCCATTCGCTCGGCATTTGGAGACACCATTGCGCCGGTATGTCCACTGGATCCGACGTTGCGCGATAACGGACAGCTTCCCACACTACCTTTCCGACGCGCACCTGCCTCCAAGCAGCAATGTGGCGCTTGACGGAATCGAGTTCCGCGCTGAGCTTTCTTGGCGAAGGACGCCCGATGGAAACGAGCATCGGCCAGGCCTCCTTTCCTCCCAGGAGGCGAGCTTCTCTGGATGCAGCGTTTTCCCATTGGCGCCGGAGCATAACTCGTATTTCAGCGGGTGACTTCATTGTGGACGTACGAGTCCTTCCAACGTTTCCCAGGAGATCGAGGCAAGGCTGGCTTCCTTACCCGGGCGCTGGACGCAGATGACCTTTTGTGTGTGCTGCTTGAGCAAGCCGATTTCCTTGTTGGGCGTTACGAAGATGGGGTGCAGGCAAAAGATTCGCAGGGCATCGATAATGCGGGCAGCCGCCGAAGGCGAACTCTTCGAGAAAGCTTCATCCAAAACAACCGTGCCATAGAGCGGCCGATTTGCTTCCGGTGGACAGAGCGCGTAGCTCAGAGACGCGGTCAAGATGTGACTTGCCATTAGCTCTTTCTCGCCGCCGCTGCCACTCTGCGACCCGGTACGCGGCGGCGAGCGGTCCCCCGTCTGCCGGTCGACCTCGACGACAAAGAACTGCAAGCGGAAGCGGGGATCCAGCAGCGCCTTGGATCCTTGCAACTGGCGTTTATCGCCCGCCTCGCGAAGAATGCCTACCATTTCCTGCAAGGCCTTATAGTGGCTCTCCCCACTGTCGTCTTTTAAGGCCGCCGCCCGCACCTTGCGGACGGCGTTATCGAGTGTTCTGAGTCGTTCGTCCTTGATGCGCTGCGGCTGCAATTGCAGATAGCGGCCCAATCGAAAGTCGACTTTGACCAATGTCTGATTCAATTCCCTAATGCGTTGCTCGATCGCATCGACTTCTTCATTGATGCCGGCGAGCAATTGCGTCACGCCTTGATCCGACGAACGGTTCAGATATTCGAGGAATCTGCTGCGCTTTTCGGGCAATGCTTCGTCGTTCAAAACGCGCAGCCGCTCGAGATAGGCTGGAACATCATCAATTTCCGACCCGGTATCGACCAGTGCTCCCGTATCGACCTGGCGAGCTTTTCCCATGAGGCGCACGAGGTCCAACTCGATCGCCTTGACGGCGTCAATGTGCTTGTTGAGTTTACTATCAACATCTGCGGTCAGGCGGCGTTCCTCGACGTCTAGTCGCTGCGCCGCGACATTTGGCGAAATGGCCAAATGCGTCTTTCCAAGCGACATTTCATCATCGGACAAGCCAGCGCCGGTCCGCTCGTCCGCCTTGTCGCGCTCTTGTTCCGCATGATCCTGCTGCGATTCGAGCACCGCGATTTCGTTTTGCCGTTGGCTGATGTCCTCGCGCATCGATTCCAATGTGCGATTCTCGGCATCGTAGAGCGCCTTAGCTTGGCTTGCGTCCGAATTCGGATCAAGCAGCGCCGCGAGCCGCTCTTCCGATTGAGCCAATTCGGCCGCGGCGCCCGGAAGGTCGATTTCCGAAAACTCAAGCAGGGCAATCTCGTCTATTGTCTTCAGCCGCTCGACAAGAATCGCCAGCTCTTTGCGATGTTTCTGTGACGCGACGCCGCTTTGCTCCAACGACTTCTGTACCGCTTCCAATTGGCCGGCCAAGGTTTCAAGCTGATCTTTGTTGTCAAAGCCGGTCATCCAGTCCTGATCAAGTCGCCGCTGATCCTGCTTTTCAAACTTTCCATGCCGCCCGGACATCAATCCTTGAACGGTCAATGCGTATTCTGTGTTTTTCATGACGGCGGGCGACGAGACACAATGAAGGTCGCGCCCGGCCAAAAGGTTCTTCGCAGAGGCGGCCAGCGCGTGGGGTTTAAAGTTCAATTTGCGCGTATAGCCGTCGGGGAAAAACTCCGTCGCGTCCCGACTTTGCCGCGCACGCAGCAAACGCACGTGCAGCCGGTTGTCGCGATCGTTGACCCAGCTCAGTGCGGCATCGATAAACCCATCGGGAACGAGCACTCGTAGACGCTCCGAGCCGATCGCCCGTTCGATGGCCCCGCGCCACGCGGTTTCTTCCGGCTTCACCTCAATGAGTTCGGCGAGAAATGGTAAGTCGGCCTCGTTCAGTGAAAGCTCCGCAGCCAACTCGGCGCGGAAGTCCTGAAACCGCGGCGGGATATTGGACCCTGGCCGCTCCTGGACTCTCCGCAATGTCAACGCCGTATCTTGAAGCGAGGCTTCCAACTCGCGCTGCTGCGAAAGCGCGGCCAGCGTCGTTTCGTGTTGGCGGTCATGAAGCTTCTGTGTCTCTTCGCGGTGATCACCTAGCCACGCATGATTACGACGAAGCGCCTCCGCGCTAAGTTCGTCGCTCAACTTGAATGGCTTAAGTAAGTTCCGATAAAGTGCAGCGTGCTTCGACTTTTCTTTAACGCGCTCTCTTTGAAGCGCAATGGTCCTTTCCAGCTCGCCGATCACATCGCCCCCGAGCTCGAGGTATCGCTGTCGCAGGATATCGACTCGGGCCTCACATGCTCTCGCGTTCTCGCGCTCCTTCGCCATCTCTGTTTCGAGTCCTTCACGACTCATGGAAAGTTGCGAGATCACATCCGACCATTTCTCTCGACCCATACTGGCAAACCAGATGGGGACGATCCGTTTCAACTTCCGAAAATCCTCGACTTTCATCCGAGCATTCAGCAGCCTTTTATGCTCTTCCGCAACCGGAACCAGTGACTCTTGCTGCTTCCGCGCGGTTTCCAATTCGGCATGAATGGCAGCTAGGTTGTCGAACTCGCCGGCCACTTCGAGCGCGCGATCGAATGCGGACCGGTCGTCCAATACGAGTTCGCGAAAGACTTCGTCGATGCTGTTGAGCTGCTTCAGGCCCGCGGCCCGATTCAGCAGCGTGAACGCGTTCTCGCCAACATCGAAGAACTTGCGAATGCGCGCCAGATACGCTTTTTTGCTGTCGAAGATTTGCAGATCGGCCGTTTCGCGGCCCATCCGCATCAAGTCGCGGATGCCATCGTCGTGCAGCAACCGCAACCAATGCTCCAGCGACTGGTCTCCCGCTAGCGAGAACAACCAGCGCCGCTTCAGGTCGTCGGGGGCATTGCTGGCGCCTTCCGTCCAAAGCAAGCCCCCAAGTCGAATTATCTGCTCGCCTCCGCAATAGGTGGCGCAGATGCCCGTCAATGTCTTGCCGGGCCGCATAACCTCCTCACGGCCGTCCGAGCCGTCGCCGCCCAGGACGCCGCGAACATACGAAATCAACGTGCGATCGCTCTCGTGCCCGCCCGTCGAGGCGAGATTGTACCGCGGCTGCGCCACGAGGAGCGTCATCAGCGCGTCGACGAGCGTCGTCTTGCCGCTGCCGGTGGGCCCAATGATAGCGGTCCCGCTCAAATCAAAGGCGGCTCGGTGCAAACCGCAAAACGGCCCCCAGTTAAACACTTCTAACTGCTGGAGTAGGTACGACACATCTTTCGCTGCGAGGCCGTCATCCACGGGCGCCAACTGCAATTGACGATCCGACATTAGTCTACTCGCTCCGACGCGTCCAGGTTGTGGCGTTGGTCTTTGAGCACCACGAGCAAAGCCGCGAGCGAGCCCGGATTCGCCAAATGGGCAATCAACGGGCGAATGACGACCTCATGTTTCTTGTCTACCTCGGACACAACTCCGTGAGTCTTCAGTTGGTCCAAGAGGCTCAATAAGCGGCTCTCGTTTTTCGCATCGCTACCGGAATCTCCGGCATACGCCATAAATTGCGGTAGTAGTTCATCGACTGAGATCGTTGCCGCGTTTTGCCCCACGCCTGACTCTTGTTCATGCAGCACAAACGCCTGTCGAAGCAGGGCGATCAACAACGACTGTTCAAGAGTTAGCCGCTGCCTCCGGACCAATGGATGCGCCCACCCTTCGTCGCTGCCGGTGTGTTCCTTGGCGGATTGCGCAACGCCCAAGAATGCGATTCCACGATGCGAGTCAAGGCGTAACACGAGATCGAGCGGCTCCAAAGCGGCGGAAACTTCGCTCTCGTGCGTCATTGCGCGGCGAAATAAATTCGAACCCGGCGTCTCTTCGATGTACCCGTGCTTAAGCAGCTCCTGGGTGACTTCCTTGACTTCGGCGGAAGTTCGGACAGCGACTTCCTCCGCGTCGGCGGGAGAATCGCCATTCATGGAGGGCTCGGCGACGCTGTCGCCAGCCGCTTCTAAAGCATCTTTGTCCTCCGTAACCATGCGGTCAAATACATTCTTCATTCGAGACCTCCCGATTCCAGCTCCCTGACGGATTCATAGTCCAGTTCAAGGGCCGGAACGTGAAATCGCGTCCAAACGTCGCTTTCGTCTCTCAGGTCTATCGACTCCGTTCGGTCGTCAATGGTTATGCCGGCCTGGCGGGCCATTGCCAACCAATACGCCAGCGTCTCCAAGTCGTGCGTCGGAGGCAGCGCTTTTGCAAGGTCGCCGAGTGTAAGCGGCTTCCTCGAGGCTCGGAGGTGAGCAATGGTCGCGTCGAAAAGGCGTGCCCGGTTCAACGCCTGCAAGGCCAGCCATAACTCCTGATCCATTGCCGCTGGATCGGCCTCAGAGACCGTCAAATCGAGCTCGCCATTGCCGATCTGATCGAACTGCTTCACGAGAAGTCTTTCGACCAGCGGTAGGTTGCCTAGGGTCATGGCGAGGGGCGGAAGCGGGCCGGGCCGGCGTCGCACTACTTGTGACTGCCAATCGACTTCCAACGCAGCATGAAAGATGTCCTGTAAGATCGCGCCGACTCGCATGTGTTCGTCGGCAAGTCCGGACTTGAGAAATCCCCGCACGTCGCGTTCGCTCTTCGCACGGGCTTGAATGACCCGTTCCGATTCCTGCACCAATCGCGATACGAGTTGCCGCAGATCGGTCTTCTGCTTCCGCTGGAGCGCTTTGTCCGTGTTGTTATTGGCAAGGATCGAACGGAGCCGGGACTTCATTTCGTCGATCTCCGTTGTCTTTGCCAATTGCGCGTAAAAGCCCTCGAACACCTGCCCTTCGCTTGTCTGGATTAGTGCCTCATGGCCGCTCAGCAGCTCATCGACTATTTGACCGCGGTTCTGTTTCTCGCCGATAATTCGCTGCCGCAGCATGCGATCGGCTTCGCGATACGAGTCTTCGACGCGGCGGAAATCGGCCTGCAAACTGATTGCCAGTTGATAGACCTCTCGGATGCCCTCCTCGGCTTGCGGACC
>JAICIG010000418.1 GCA_025924495.1 Pirellulales bacterium
ATCGCCAGGGGACGCGAATGTGGCCGGCCGAATCGCCCGACGCCTTGCCGGCTGCGGTCGACATCGGCAAAGGGTCGCCGACCGGAGTGAAGTTCGGCACGCGCAGCCGCTTTCCGGAAAAATATCGTCGGGCGTTGTTCATTGCCGAATGGGCTTACGGCCGGATTTTTGCCGTACATCTCGAACCGCACGGCGCCAGTTACCGGGGCCGCGCCGAGCTGTTCTTGCAAGGGCGTCCGCTCAATGTGACCGATCTCGACTTCGGTCCCAATGGCGCCATGTATTTTGTCGTGGGCGGTCGCAAGACGCGCTCGGCGCTGTATCGAGTCAGTTATGAGGCGGCGGATATAGCAGAAGATGCCGAGCGATCGTCGACAGGCAACGAAACGGAGAAAGCCGCCGAAGCCAAACGCTTGGCCGAAGCCAGGCAGGCGCGCGACGAGCGGCATGGTCTCGAGCAATTTCATGGCCGGCGCGACGAGCGCGCGGTCGAGACGGCCTGGCCCTATCTGGCCTCGCTCGACGTTTGGCTCCGGCATGCAGCGCGGGTGGCGATCGAAGCGCAGCCGGTCGAGGAGTGGCGCGAAAAAGCATTGGCGGAAACGCATGCCACCGCGGCGCTCACGGCGCTCGTGGCGCTGGCCCGTATCGGACCTTCGACGCTTGAGCCGCGGCTACTCGAGCGATTGGGCGAGTTCCCACTGGCATCGCTCGACCAAGAGCAGCAGTTGCTTGCACTACGCGTCTACGAGTTATCGCTCGTGCGAATGGGCCGACCCGATGCGGCGCGTCGCCAGGAGATTGCAGGCCGCCTCTCGCCCGTCTATCCGACAGAATCATTCGCAGTGAATCGCCAATTGAGCGAGCTGCTGGCCGCGCTCGATGCTCCCGATCTCGTTGCCAAAACCATGCCGCTGATTCTGCAAGCCAAAACCCAGGAAGAGCGGCTGCACTATTTGTTCGTGCTGCGATCGATTCATCGCGGCTGGACGCTCGACCAGCGCCGCACTTATTTTCGCTGGCTGAGCGAGCCCGGCAGCTTCTCGGGCGCGCAGTCGACGCCGATCATGGTCAAGAACATCGAGGCCGATGCCCGACAAACGTTGAGCGAGGAGGAACAATCGCAGTTAGCCGAGTTCTTTGCCGCCTTGAAGCACAGCTCCTCTGCCACGGAGGCGACCTCGCAACGGCCGTTCGTGCGAGATTGGAAACTGGAAGAACTGGTCGACCTGCTCGGCGAGTTGGACCGCGGCCGGAACTACCAGCGAGGGCGAGAAATGGCGGCTGCAGCGCAGTGCACGAATTGCCATCGCGTGCCGGGGGCGGGCACGGCGATCGGTCCCGATCTGGCGGGCGCCGGCCGCCGCTTCGGCCGTCGTGATTTGCTGGAGACGATTCTGGCGCCTTCAAAGTTCGTTGATGAAAAATATCGAAATGAAGTGCTCGAGATGACCGACGGCACGGTGATCGTTGGGCGAGTGACAGGCGGCGATGAGGAGACGCTCTTCGTACTCGCGAACCCGCTTGATCCGGCTCAGATCAGGAGAATCGCCAAGCGCGAGATCGAGTCGCGCACGATCTCGCCCGTTTCGCCAATGCCGACCGGGCTGCTCAGCACGCTTGGCAAAGACGAGATTCTGGATCTGCTTGCCTACCTGATCGCCGATGGTGATGCCAATCATCCCAGCTTTCGGCAGTGATGCCTTTTGACCGCATGTCATCGATTCCGCGAACTGCGCGATAGAATTTCGAGTCGCAGCGCAAATCGCAAACCGAGCGATCTTGCTGGCTGTGGAAGGCAGACATTGCCGCCGTTCTTGCCTGGCCGGCGCTTCGGGCGATGCTTTTGCTCGCGCAACCATTTCGCTTTGCGCGATCGGCATCGTTCAACCGTTGCGCGAATGCGCAGGTACGAGGGCATGCGAAATAGCGCACCTCGTGCGAGCCGCCCTCAGCGGAATGGCATGCGTAGCATAACTAATTGACTAGTAGCTACTTGCGCACCTTGACTGATGGAACGCCCGCCTTTCCCTTGACCGCACTTGCGCCGCCGCTTTAGGTCCGCTGTACTTAATCGATTAGGCCGACAACCGTGGAAAGCTTAATTTTTCGAAAAACATCCTTGCACTGGTCTAACCTCTCGTTAGAATGCCTCTCGTCGGGGCAACCCGACATGTGCCCGATGTGAGGTACCTGCCCCGCCTCACGTCGGGTTTTTTTGCGCCTTCCGGCTTCCGTTAGACTGCACGTCAAAGCGGGCAGTGCTCAATGCGTCCCATAGACGCATCAGGATCAGCCGAGATTAGTCGGCAACTCGGCCCGGTAACTTCCCGTAAGTCGTTTTTCCTTCGCATGACTTCCGCGGTTCATGAAGTCGCCGATCGAACCAAGAAAACGCCAAGCGCCCCTCATAAGAACGCACGGCGTCGTCGCTGGGAATCGAAGGCAGCATCCGCCCAGTGCGGCTTGCCTGATGGTCTGGCTCATTTCCGCTTGCCAAGTCCAATGCAAATGAGGGTTGCGACCAAGCAGCTGATGGCCGCCTCGATATAAATGTTAACCAACGCCGCTGCGGCCATAAAAAAGATGTGCGCCAAAAAGTCAGGCATATCGAATTTGAGCGGCTTCGGGGATCGATGAATGACCGGGTTGCAATCGGTTTGAGGCGCCTTGTAGGGGTTCTCGTCCATACTCTGATTCTAGCCGTCGGCGCATGAAAAGCCTCGCGTGCAAGCGGCGATTGAATCTGCTGCTTACGGCAGAGATAATTCAGCCTCCGGCGATCTTCTCGATCCCGGATCCGCAGACTGTGGCGGGCGATCAAGGAGAGTCAACTCAGCGGCAGGAATTGAACAATATGGCGGAAAATGGCGGGTCGTTTTGGAGTCAGCATCTCGGCAACATCATTGTGGGCGTAATCGGGGCCATCGGGGCAATCGCCGCTGCGGTAATTCCATTGATGTTGAATCGCTCCGACCCGGCGCCGGCCGAAGTCATTGCGCCTGACAAGGTAGCCCCGAGCACGGCGGTTCAATCGCAGGATGACCGCCCGCAAACGCTCCGCGACTTGGAGCGACTACAAGGAATTTGGGAATCGGTTTCGCGCGAGGCGCCCGAGGAGATCGAGGCGAAGATGGCCGCCAGGGCGAAAGCTCAAGGAATTCGCGGCGACAAGCCGCCCGTGTTTCTGTGGAAGATCGACGGCAACGCTCTAGCCGTGCGCATCATCCGCAAAGATGGTTCCGACGGGCCGATGCTGCGCGGAACGTTCGGATTGCGCGAGGACCGCAACGGCCAAGCGCGGTTGTTCGATTTTAATGGCAAGGCGAACACGGGAGCCGAGGTCACGTGGTCTGGCATTTACGAATTCGACGGAGAGTCGTTGCGAGTCTGCTATCGCACTCGTCGCGGGAGCGACGAAGCCGACCCCGGTCGCGCCGTCGCTTTCCATACCGATTTGAAACGAGGCGGCGGCTCGGTCTTTACCTTTAAAAGGCGTCCGGCGGAGGCGCCATAGCACAGAATCAGCTCGCCAACAGCTTCCGCAATTGGTCGCAAGCGACAATCGTGCATAGCGCGCCGTAGAACAAGGCGCAGAGCACCAGTGCGGCGCGGCGCCAGAGGGATGGCCGCAACTCGGGAGGCAACAGCTTTGTGTTGACCCGCAGGACTTGCAAGGCGGCGACGGCCAGCACAAAGCCGGCGATGGTTGCCAGCATGGTGAACAATTGCATCGCCGTGCCGAAGTCGACGGCAATCAGGGCCCAGACCGTGAAGGCCAGCAGCAGCGAGTAATAAATGACGCTAATGTTGCCGCTGCGCCATCGGCGCACGCGACTGCTGGCGGTCCACAAAATGTCGGTCACGACGCGCACCAGCACGTCGGTATTGCCGAGATGAGTGGAAAACAAGATCCAAAAGCCGTTCAACAGCCCGAGAAACCAGAGTCCGCTCCACAAGTGGTCGCGCATATACTGTGCCTGAAAGGCGCCGGCGCCGACTTTCGCCAGATCGGTTCCTTCTGGAATGATCGCCGTGGCCAGGTTGACGTTCAGAAACATGCCGACGAAGCAGCCCAGGCCCCACAGCCAGACCTGATCGGCCGTCACATATTTCCACCATAACCGCCAACGCCGCAAGTTTTCCTGGGTGACCGGGAACACGTTGCCGACATGCGATAACTGCACGTGTCCCGAGCCGACCGCGCTGCCGATGGCCCCGACCGTGCTGCCCATGCCCATCCCCTTGTCGCGAATCCAATTCGTAATCGCCAGGTTGCCGATGCCGCCCGAGCCGCTGGTCGTGGCTAACGACGCCAACAGCAGCAAGTTGACATCGGGCGCAAGATGGCCGAAATCGACGAAGCCCGCCGCCGTGCGCAGCGAATGCTCGAGGGGCACGAAGGCGATGTTGACCGTGATCAGAAACACAAAGATGTAGGCAATCATGCCCCACGAGGCGTATTCCAGCATCCGTTCGATGGTGCCGCCGAACAGTAACAGCAGCAATACGAACACGATGACGCCATAGGTCACATAGGCCAGCGAGCCGGCATCTGCCGCCGCCGGCATGCGGCCGACGAAGGCGGCGAACAGCACCGTCGCGCAACCGGCCGCCAAGGCCGGGAAGCCTAGTTGGGCGATCGTTAGCACAACGTAGATGGGCGCCCAGAACCGCGAGCCCGGTTTCAGCCGCAAAATGCCGCTCAAGATCGGCTCGCCCGTGTAGAGCGTGTAGCGAATCGCCTCCAGGTTGAACAGCAGTTGCAGCGCAATGCCGATCGTGGCGATCCACAAAATGCCGGGGCCATGCCGCACCGCGATCGCCGGTCCGACGAGCCATTCGCCTCCGCCGATCGAGGCCGCTAATAAGATCGCTCCGGGGCCAATGGTGCGAAACACATTGCGGAGCGAATACGGCAGCGGTTCTGGCAGATCGGCCTGGCCCCAGGGGGGCAGACCGGCAGCGGAATTTTGCGACGAGCCCCGCAGCGATGATTGCGCTTCGTGTGGCGGTGAATGGAGGTTGCTGTCCATGGTTCAGCTTCCGCCGGGCTGCTGCGTGCTATGGACGTCGACGAACAACGTACGGTCCAACAGTTGTGCATGCATGCCGTAACCATAATGCTTACGTTGCGCGATTGGTAGAGGCGGAAATTCGAGATAGACATTGGAGGACGGAAAGCGCTTTTCCGTTTACGGCAATCAATCGCATAAAAAAACCTCGGCGGCGCCAACCGAATCTTCGAACGGCGGCGCTGCCGAGGTTTGTTGAGGTTTGCCGGGCGCAATTGGGATATGAAGGCAGCTTGTTGCGCCGGTTGAAAGTTTAGCAATTGCCGCCAGGATCGGATTGCGAATTGCCGCTAGCCGCGATTGCTGTGTCATTCAGCCGAGCATTAGCCGAGCTTCGCCAATGCGTCGACGGCGACCTTAGCCCTGTCGATGCCGCCGAGCTGGTTGGCCAGTTTCTTGGCGGCAATCAAATCTTCGATGGAAATTGCGGCCGAAGCCTGAGACGTTCTCGAAGCGGCGCCGGCCATAGCCGGCTGGCGACCGCCGCCTCGGCGGCGGCGCATGCCCATCGATTTGGCGACGGTGCTCACTTGGGCGGAAGAAACGCGGATGCCTTTTTCGGCCAACGAGGAAATTACGTCGCGCGGACGCACGCGTTTACCCATCGATTTGATCGCATCTCGGATCGCTTCGGCCTTCGAGCCATGGGCTGAGGCCTTGCTGGCGCCTGGTTTCGCGCCGCGCCCCGCCTTGGCCGGCCGGCCATACTTGATCTTGCTGGCCAGGGCGGTGGAAACGCTCACTCCTTCAGACTTCAGACCTTCGACAATCTCTTTGATTGTCGCGGTGGGGCGCTTTCCCAAATAGTTTCGTACGGCGTCGCTTTTGCTACCGGTTTTCTTTGCCATTGTGCTACATGTCTCTACATACAGGTTTGGCGCCCGCTTGAGCTGCTCCAGAATAATTTGCTAAGCCCGCCTTGGCAACCATCCGAATGGATAATTCGGCTTGCGCATCCATGCAACGAACGATAGCATTTCTTGCTTCTGCTTATGTCACTCTGGCGGCGGTAAGGTTCCACACTCTTATTCGATGTAAGGCAGACGTCGCTCGAATGGTCTTTCAAAAGCTTGCTATGTCACTAGCGTCGATTTCACGATCTGACATTTCAGGCAATCGAATAACCCGAGCGCTGCAGATACTTTGTTAAAGCATGCAAACGGTCCTTTGAAATGCGTCAGACGCTCTCATTAGGTCCGCCCGCTAAGCAGTCCATGGCACGGTAAGGCAGGGATGGTTGCACGGCATGCAGCTTGGCGCCAGCCCCTGAGTTACACCGAACGTTCGCGGTAATGCGTCAATGCGGCTAGGGCTTGCTTGGCGGCTCGGCAGTCGTCGCGGCAGGATCATCGGCATGAGCCGGCGCCAGCCTGCCAAGTAAATCGTGCAGGCGACTGCGATTGACTTCCAGGGCGAACGGATTCTCATCAAATTCGCCGAACCCCGCCGGCATCATGGCAGAGCCGCGGGGCATGCCGATCGTGTCCAGAATGTTTCGTTGTTCCGGTGTCAGCAGTTCTTCTAATTGCCGGGGCGTAACTCGCATTTCTCTATGCGGCAGATCGCCGGTATAGCCGGGTTTGCTCAGTTTCAATGCGGTAGTTTACAAAGTCGTCCCAGCAGCCGTTGAGGTAGATCGCCCGCAGGTGCAACATGGCCTGGGCGCCGTTTACGGTCCAGCGCATGCCGGTGCATTCCAGGCGATCTTTCACCAAGTGGCGGCAGGCTCCTTCCGCCACGCCGCTGCCGATCGGATAGCCGGCGGCCAGGTATTCGTCGTATTTCATGTGCTCGCGATTGTTCTCGTAGTATTGAATCGCCGCGTTCAGCGTTTTCCGTTTCTCTCCC
>JAICIG010000419.1 GCA_025924495.1 Pirellulales bacterium
AACATCGTGCCGCCGGCAAAAATCGCCTGCGTCCCGAAGGGGATCGATATTGAACGGTTTCGGCGCTCGCAGGAAGCGGACTTCGTGCGCCGCGAGCTTGGCATTCCGCTCGGCGCCCCCGTCGTTGGGGCGCTGGGCCGGTTAAGCGAAATCAAGCGCTACGACCTGCTCATTCGCAGTTTCGCGGCGCTCAAAACTCGGCTCTCCGACGCTCATCTGCTGCTGGTCGGCGACGGGCCAAGCCGCAACTCTCTGGAAGCTTTGGCGGCGGAGCTGCTGCCGCCGGGCTGCGTCCATTTCGCCGGCTATCAAGCAACGCCCCAGCGATATTTGCAAGCCATGAACGTGATGGCCTTGACGAGCGAATCGGAAGGCATGCCGCTCGCCGTGCTCGAGGCCTGGGCCGCCGACGTTCCGGTAGCCGCTTGGCGGGTAGGGGGCGTGCCCGAACTGATTGCAGACGGAGAAACTGGGTTGCTGATCGACTTCGGCAACCTGGCGGGCATGACGGCCGCAGTGCGCCGGTTGCTGACGGAGGAGGCTCTGGCCCGCCGCGTTTGCCGCGCCGCCGCCAGGCTGGTGAGCGACCAATTCAGCACGGCGCGAATGGCCTCAAACTACCAGCGTCACTATCAAGAGCTGTTGCCCGCCGGCCAACATGACGGCCCGCAGACAGAGTCGTATCGACTTCGCGCTGAAGTGCATTAATGCGCATTCTGGCAATCACCACGCTCTACCCTCGTCCGAGCCGCGAGCTGATCGCTTCGTTCAATCGCCAGCAGTTCGCTGCACTTGCCCGGAGACAAGAACTCCGCGTGATTGCGCCCGTCGGATGGCGAGAAGCGCTACAAGAGCTCACCTGGCGGCGATCGCCGGCGCGTCCTTACGTCAATCGCGACGGCATTGAAGTCGAGCACCCAGTCTACTATTACCCGCCAGGAATACTGCGACATCGTTACGGCCAGTTTTATTGGCACAGCATCCGCAAAACGGCGGTCCGCGCGATCTGCGATTTTCGTCCCGAAGCGCTGCTGGCCTGTTGGGCGCATCCCGACGGTTGGGCGGCGGTCCAACTCGGTCGCGAATTTGGCCTACCCGTTGTCATCAAGGTGATTGGTTCTGATTTGCTGGTGTCTACGCGGCATTCGCGACGACGAGCGCTGGTCCGCGAAACGCTTGCGCAGGCAGACATGATCGCAGCGGTCGGGCGCAATCTGGCTGAGCAGGCGATTCACTTCGGCGCGAATCCGGATCGAGTCTGCGTCGTGCCGGAAGGACTGGACGACCGCTTGTTCTATCCAGGCGATCGGCTCGCGGCGCGCCGCAAGCTGGGACTGCCGTTCGCGCAGCGGATCCTCTTGTTCGTCGGCAATCTGTTATGGTCGAAGGGCGTCGGCGTGTTAGTCGAAGCCTGTCAGCATCTACTGGCACAGGGGGAGCAGTTCCATTGTTATTTCGTGGGTCGCGGCGCAGATGCCGCCAGACTTCGCTCGCTGATCAAACAACAACGCCTCGAGCGACATATCGCGCTCGCCGGCTCCTGCCGCCATGCTGATTTGCCCGAATGGTATCGAGCGGCTGACCTGGTCGCGTTGCCAAGTTTTTCCGAAGGCATCCCCAATGTGTTGCGCGAGGCCATCGCATGTGGCAGACCGTTCGTGGCCACCCGGGTCGGAGGAATCCCGGAAATCGCACATCCCGCCTACAGCAGGCTGACAGCACCCGGCGATGCGTTGGCTCTGGCCGATGCGGTCAGAGGCATGCTGGCCTCGCCCCCTGCCTTCGATCGCCGCCTGGTGCAAGCGACCAACGTCAGCTGTGACCGCTCTGCGCAAATCCTGGCCGACTGTGTCTCACGGGCGATTTCCCTCGGGGATCGCCGGACGCCTCCCGCCGCGGCGGACGAAGAGCGCCTCATATCCGCCTTGACCGCCGAATCGATAAACGCCCCTTAAATAGCCTGCGAGAAACAACATGATCAGCCGGATCGATACGCGCCCAATGCCGAGAACCAAATCAGTCGAGGCCCCGCCGCTACGAGGCCGAGACATTCTCTGCTTCAGTCATGATTGGACGGGCGATCCGCTGTCGAAAACGCACCTGATGCGGCTGCTGTCGCGACACAATCGGGTGCTGTGGGTGAACTCCATCGGCTTGCGGACGCCGAATGTGTCGAAGTCCGACATCTATCGAGCCCTGAAAAAACTGGCGGCGTCGGCCACGCCGATCCGCGAAGTCGAGCCCAACATTTTCGTGCTGAATCCGCTAGCCATACCAGCTTACGGTCAATCTGCAGTGCGGGCTTTTAACCGGAAGTTTCTCGCCTTTCAGGTCCGGCGCGCGATGCGCAAGCTTCGTTTCCGCAGTCCGATCAACTGGGTATTCAATCCAGCGGCGGCGGTGATTGCCAAGCAGTTGAACGAAGAGCTTCTGATTTATCATTGTGTCGACGAGTATTCGGCGTTCACGGGCGTCGCTGCGGAATCGCTGCTCTCGCTCGAAAAACAGTTGCTCAAACAGTCTGACCTGGTGCTCGTCTCCGCAGAACGATTGCTTCACTCAAAAGCGCGTCTGAATCCCCAGACATTCCTCGTGCGCCACGGAGTCGATTTCGAGCATTTCCGCCGGGCCTTGGATCGCGAAACGACGACGCCCGAAGAAATCGCCGCCTTGCCGCGGCCCGTCATCGGATTTTTTGGCCTGATCGCCGACTGGGTCGACATTGAGCTAATGGCGGAGATGGCGAGACGCTTTCCCCAGGGTTCCCTCGTCGTTCTAGGCAAGGTTTGCACCGACGTGAGTGCGCTGGAACAACTGCCGAATGTCCGCTTGTTGGGGCGCAAAGCGTATGCCGATTTGCCTGCATACTGCAAGGGATTCGACGTCGCCCTCATGCCATTCAGAATCAATGAGCTCACGCTCAATGCGAATCCGCTCAAGGTGCGCGAGTATTTAGCCGCCGGCCTTCCCGTCGTATCGACTTCGATTCCAGAGGTCGAGGTGCTCGGACAATGCCGAATTGCCGATGGCGCCGACGCCTTCGAACGCGAAATTCGGCTCGCCTTGGAGGACCCCGGTCCCTCGCCCGCGCGGAGCGACGCCATTCGTCCGGAAAGCTGGGAAGCGCGGCTGGCGGAAATCGAACAACATCTCGGCGCTGTGCAAACGGACCGCGCATTGACCTTAGGAGGGACCGCCCGATGAAACTGCTCGCGATTGCCGGCGCTCGACCCAACTTCATGAAAATTGCGCCGCTGATGTGGGAAATCAAGCGACGCCCGACCGTCGACGCTTTCTTGGTCCATACCGGACAGCACTACGATAAACAGATGTCCGAGCTGTTCTTCGAGGACCTCCACATTCCGCGGCCCGACGTGAATCTGGAGGTTGGATCAGGAACGCACGCCGTCCAAACCGCCGAAGTGATGAAGCGGATCGAGCCGGTCTTGCTGGACGTTCGCCCGGACGCGATCGTGGTGGTCGGCGACGTCAATTCCACGATCGCCTGCGCCATGACGGCCGTCAAGATAGGCGTTCCTGTGGCGCACATCGAGGCCGGATTGCGCAGCTTCGATCGCACGATGCCCGAGGAAATCAATCGCGTCCTCACCGATGCTATCAGTCGCTGGCTGTTCGTTTCAGAACGGAGCGGTCTGGAAAACCTCCGCCGCGAGGGCGTCGGCGAGGAACGGATGTTTTTCGTCGGCAACTTGATGATCGACACGTTGCTGGCCTGCCGCGAACGTAGCGAGCGTTCAACGATTCTCGAACAGCTCGAACTCGGCAGCCGTGGCTATAACGTGCTCACGTTGCACCGGCCCTCGAATGTGGACGACCCTCAGGTGTTTCAATCGCTGGCCAGCGCGGTCGAGCGCTTGCAAGCAGAGCTGCCGATCGTGTTTCCGGTGCATCCTCGAACCCGCAAAGCCCTGTCGGCTTGGGAACTGTCCAAGATGCCCAATCTGCGCATTACCGATCCGCTCGGCTACATCGACTTCATGAAGCTGGTGTCGCACGCGCGGCTGGTACTAACCGATTCCGGCGGCATCCAAGAAGAGACGACCGTGTTAGGCGTCCCTTGCTTGACCTTGCGCGCTAATACCGAGCGGCCGGCGACGGTCACGCAAGGGACGAACCAACTGGTCGGCATGGATCCGGCCAGGATCATCGAGGCCGGGCTAGCCGCCCTCGCCGGACCGGCCGCTGCCAGACGCATTCCGGAAGGGTGGGACGGACGCGCCGCGGGGCGAGTCGTCGATGTGCTGTTGCAAACCTCATGCGCGCAGAGCTGATGGGTTTTCTGCGCGAGAGTTTTTTTGGGACGTTCAATGCCTTAGCGCGCCTGAGAGCGCCTTCTCGACGTTGTTGACAGGCGCAAGACGCAAATCGCGCGGCGACCCGATCGCGCTGCGCCCGGCAATACCGAGCCGTTGCCGTGCATTTTAACGGCGACGATGAAGACAAACTACCTCGAACCGGCACAAGGCGAAACGTATGTTCAGCGTTGAAGGGATGATCGTAGTCTGCCTTGCTTTCATTGCCTACACCTACTTGCTTTATCCGCTCGCCCTCGCGGCCGGCGCCAGGCTACGGCCCCAACCCATACGCCAATCCGCGTCAGCGAATTCCCTGTCGATCGTCATCGCTGCGAGGAATGAGCAACAGACGATCGGACGGCGGATCCGCGAGCTATCTCGCATGCTGAATCGAACGACCGCGTCGGGAGAAATCATACTGATCTCCGACGGTTCGACCGATCGAACCGTCGCGGAGGCGCGGGCCGCAGCGCCCGGAATCCGGATCATCGAGTTGCCCGCCAGTGCCGGCAAGGCGGCCGCATTGAACGCCGGCGTCGCCGCGGCCAGTTCCGAAATCCTCGTTTTCGCCGATGCCAGACAGACCTGGGCCGAGGACGCGCTGGAGCGCCTTGTGGAAAACTTCGGCGATCCGCGCGTGGGCGCCGCCAGCGGCGAACTGATCGTTGAGAGCGAACCGGGGGTCATGGCGGGAGTGGGGCTGTATTGGCGCTATGAAAAATGGATTCGCAAGAACGAGAGTCGGGTCGGTTCTCTCGCAGGAGTCACGGGGGCCATCTGCGCAGTACGACGCCGATTATTTCAGCCCCTGCCCAGTCAGATCGTGGCGGAGGATATCTACTGGCCTATGCAGATCGCGATGCAAGGGTTCCGCGTCGTCCACGATGAACGCGCCGTTGCCTTCGATCGTCTGCCGCTGCATGCGCGCGATGAGTTTCGCCGCAAGGTGCGGACTTTGAGCGGCAATTACCAGCTGATCCAGCGATTGCCTAGCGCGTTGCTTCCTTGGCGAAATCCTGCCTGGATGCAGTTGGTATCGCACAAGCTGCTGCGGCTGGCGATCCCCTGGCTATTGTTGGCGCTGATGGGAATGACTTGGTTTGTGCACGACCTGGAACTGCGTCGGCCGCTGCTGGCGATGCAACTCGCCTTCTACGGGTTGGCGGTGGCGGGCGCGATGCCCGGGACAGGCAGGGTGGCTGCAGCCGCATCGGCATTTGCGCTGCTGAATAGCGCCGCCTGGTTCGCCTTTTGGGTCTGGCTCTTCGGCGGCAGTACAAAATCATGGCGCGCGGTCCAATACCCTGGTCAGACGCTAGCACAACTACGTGCCGCGCGCGCGCGGGCAGAGGCTTAGATTTCTCGCAGTTACGCAGTCGGCATTGCGCCCTTAAAAGTTCTTCAAGATAAAAAACATCGCATTCGGCAGGAGCCGCATTTATGGGGCTGCTTCGCCCTCGAGGATTGCACTGGAATTCCGTCGCCCGGCTGTGTTTTGCAGGCAAGGCGCGCGAATGGAACCGGCCGTTGCACGTTTTTCTGTGCATCGCGGATCATTACGAACCGCTGCGGGGCAAGGCGCCTCTTGCGACACAACGGGAGCGAGTCGAACGTTGGCGTCGAGATTATCCGGCTTCGGTGGCCGGACTCAAGGACAGCCGCGGGCGGGCGCCGCAACACACCTTCTTTTATCCGGCGGAGGAATACGTCGCCGAACATTTAGACTATCTCGCCGAGTTATGTCATCGCGGCTATGGAGAGGTGGAGATTCACCTGCACCATGACGCCGATTGCTCGCATGACTTGCGCGAGACTCTCTGCTCTTTCAAAGAGACGTTATTTCACAGGCATGGGTTACTGGCGAAAGCCGCGGATGGCGAAATCAGCTACGGATTCATTCATGGCAACTGGGCGCTCGACAATTCCCGGCCCGATGGCCGTTGGTGCGGAGTGAACGACGAGTTGACGGTACTGCGCGAAACAGGGTGCTACGCCGATTTCACCATGCCTTCGGCGCCGAATCCTTGCCAAACCAGAATGATTAACAGCATTTATTACGCTTTCGACGATCCGGCACGTCCGAAATCGCACGACCGGGGCCTCCTCGCCAGGGCGGGAATGCGATCGCCTCGCAACGGCTTGCTAATGATCCAAGGGCCGCTCGCCTTAGGTTGGAAGCGGCGAGGTCGGGCAATTTATCCCGCCTTAGAGAATGGAGAATTACATGGCGGGCGCCCGCCGACGCCCGAGCGTCTAAGGCTCTGGTTGCAAGCGGGCGTCTCCGTGGCGGGACGGCCCGATTGGATCTTCGTCAAACTGCACACTCACGGCGCATGGGAACGTAACGCCGACATGTTATTAGGCGAACCGATGCGAAGATTCCATGAATCCCTCGCGGCGTTCGCCGAGCGCCAGCCGGAGCTTCGCTATTACTATGTGACCGCCCGTGAAATGGCTTCGCTCGTGGCTCAGGCCGAGCAAGGGGCCCAGGCTCCTGATTGGTCGGCAATGGGGTGGCAGCATGGGAGAAAAATGGAAATCGATTCAATTTCAAGGAACCTGGTCGGTTGAACCGTCTCAAGCAGGCAGCCTGTCG
>JAICIG010000420.1 GCA_025924495.1 Pirellulales bacterium
TCCTGCAAAGTGCCACGGCATCGTAATGCAACACCAGCCCGAGTCCAACAATTATCCCTAGGACGCTCGAAAAAATCCAACAAATTCTAACACGAATTTCGCGGGTTCCTGACTCGCTTCAACGTTTGGCAAAAGATACCAATCAGAGAAGAGAAACCAGATCGCTCCAAATTGCGCAAACTCCCTATATTCAAAAATGTGCATCGCTCGCGTGGAGATTAAATCAGCGTTCAAACTCGAGCGTCATGCACGCGCGCCTTCGTGGCAGATTCGTTCAGGTCCAGCAGGCGGCCTGAGGTTTGCCGACTTCATTCGGACGTCGGATGGAGGCGCGAGAAACAAGGCGGCGATCCGCCAGGCAGCATCAATTCATCACTGACCTGGTCGTCACTGTCCTGGCAGCCCGACTTGCAGTCCACCCCATCAAGGGATGCGGGACGAATGCTTTCTCACAAAACTCCCAAGGAATAATACTCATGGCCATCTCGGCGGCTAGCCGTGGGCAACAAGATTTCTCGCGAAATTGTGACCTTTTGCAGATCGCTACCCAAGGCGATAGAACCTGGCCGCATTGTCGTGGAACAGCTTCCGCCGATCGGTCAGACTGCGCGAGGCGACGATGGCCTTCAGTGCTTCGACCCACTCCCGGTAGCTGGCGGCGAGCGTGCAGACCGGCCAATCGCCGCCAAACACTACCCGGTCGGGACCAAACACATCCAGGGTGTGGTTGATAATCGGCGCCAGGTTTTCCCGCGTCCACTTGCCGCCGGCGCCCGAGGCGATGATGCCCGAGATCTTGCCGATGACGTTTTTTCGTTCGGCCACGGCGGCGATGTCTTTCCGCCCGCCGGCTAGATCGTCAGCGACGACGCTGGCGTTGCCGCAATGGTCGAGCACAAAGCGAGTGTCGGGGCAGGCGTCGATTAGCTTGGCAGCATCGGCAAGCTCGTCGCTGCGCATGCACAGATCGAAACTCCAGCCTTGCTCGCCCAGGCGGCGGATGCCCGCGATGAATGGCTTTTGCAGACAATAGCCGCGCGGCGTCGCCGGCACATGCAAGACCTGGCGGATGCCGCGAATGTAGGCGTTGTCTCGATGCCGGGCGAGGTATGCCGCAAAAGACTCGCTCGCCGGACGTCCCGAGACGACGGCGGCGGCCATCGGGTTGTCGTCGCGACGGCATAGTTCGGTGACGTAGTCGACCTCGGCGTCCTGCTGTTCCGGGGCGACATCAACTTCCATGTAAACCGTCTTCACGACGTTCAGCCCGGCCGTGGCCTGCAAATAATCGCTCATCAGAAAGTTCTTGGCCAGCGGCTGGGCCGATTCGAGCCAGGGCAAGCGGAACTTCGATAGGTCCCAGAGATGTTGATGCGTGTCGACAATTGCAATCGTCGCATCGTCGGCTGGCTCGTTTGCCGCAGCCTGGTTCGGCTGGCAGGCGAAGGACGAAGTCAGTCCGGCCGCCGCGGCGCCTAAAACCGCGCGCTGGAAGTCTCGTCGGCCGAGCCGAGGCCCTTGTGTTTCCCGCCGGCCATGATGCATTGTCAATATTCCTTGGGGATGTTTGCTTGCGGAGTCCGAACTCGGGGACGGTCGGGGCTCTTATTCATCGGGTCATACAAACCCGAAGCGCAAGCGAGGGCGAACGGTCTCGCAGGGCCGCCTACCGGCGACCGCCATCCCTCGCTGGCGCTTCGGGTTAGTGTGAACGTACTGCAGCAGGCTATCTCAGGGGCTGGTGAATAATCCGGTTTAGAGCGGGCCGAAAACATGGCGCCTGGGCACCATGCCGGGCCGAGTGCCATCCGCTGGCGATCATAGTTGCCCGGCAGAGCAAAAGCAGCCCTTTTTCCGGCGCTTTTTGCGCGGTTATGCCGCTCTTGCCGATCGCCCGGCGGCGGTGCGAGTTAAGCTTGATATTAAGGACGAGTGGGCCGGAATCGCAAAGCTTGACGGCCCGTTTCAGCGAGCCTATTATCGACCTAAGAGGCGATTTCCCAAGACCTTTCTAGCGCGGCGAAGCTCATGAATATCTGGAGCAAGGTGCTCATTGGTTTGATCCTGCTCTCCTCGCTGTTCTTGTTCTATTTCGCCATGCGAATGCTCAAGACAGAAGAGGTCTGGCAGAAGGCCGCCCAGAGTTACGATCGACCGTTGGAAGACGCGCAGAAAAAAGCGCAGCTTGCCATTGACGGCGACACGAGCGCCACGCCACCGCAGCCCGGCATTCGCGATCTGGAGGTCAAGCTACACGACTTCATGGTCGACCGCGGCCGCGTCTGGAAGAACTGCGTGCCGCAACAAGTCGATCCCAAAACGGGCCTGAGCTTCGTGGGCGTCGAGTTTCCCGATCCGCACCGCATCCAAGACAAGTCGATTATCTACGTGTTCGAAGAAGGAGACGGCGGCCGTTACCTCGGCGAGTTTAAAGTCGATGCCGTCGCCGAGAAGCAAGTGACGATGTCGCCAACGATGAAACTCTCGCAGCGACAGCTCGACAAGATCAAGGGAACGCGATTGCCCTGGCTGCTGTACGAGCGCATGCCGGTCGACCGCCCTGATATTTTCACCGGATACGATCAGCAGCAATTGTCGATGATGATGCCCGGCGTACCCGCCGATGTGATCAATGAGTATCTCCGCAATGGGCAAGAGGCCAAGCCCGATGATCCGGAAGCCCGGGTGATGAACGGGAAATACGAGCGGCAATTGCGCGACTACAATGTCTACTTCCACGAGTTGCACGCGCAGATCACGAGCTTGCAAGACCAGGTCGCCGCGGCTACGACCGACCTGGGAATCGTGCAGAAATCTCGCGACGAGACGCAGAAGGAGGTCGAACTTCGCCAGGAAGAGATCGACAAGGTCATCAAGCCCGAGTTGGCCAAGGTCACGGCTGAGCGCGATGTGGCTTCGGCCTATCGCGAGCAGCTCGAGATGCAACTCGCCGCCGTCGAAAAAGAGGTGGATGCGACGATCGAGCGAAACAAGAAGCTGGCCGACCGCTGGACCAAGCAACAGTTTGAGGCGGCCCAGCGGCTGAACGAGCTGATCGACCGAGAGCGGGCCCTGACCAAGGATTATTGAACGGCCTGCGGCGACTCGCCTCATCTGAAGTTGGCTGCCGCCGGATAGTCATCGGCGAGCGTATGCGGCCAGCCGCGCTTCTGTAGAGTTTGGACGGAACCGATAGCCACGAGCCGGCGTGAAGAACCATGGGTCTATACGATCGAGACTATGTGCGCGAGGAGCGCCAAGGCTTCTTCCTCGGCGGCGACCGCTCGATGGTCGCCAATCTGATCATCATTAACGTCGTCATCTTCGTGATCGACGCGTTCTTTTTCGACGGCAAGCTCAGCCACTGGATGTCGGTCGAGGCGGACCTCTTCCAGAGGCCCTGGAATTGCTGGCAACTGCTGACGGCGGGCTTCGCGCACTCGCCTCGCGGCATATTGCATGTCGGCTTCAATATGTTCGGCCTGTGGATGTTCGGCCGCGACGTGGAAGTCATTTACGGGCGAAAGGAGTTTCTGCGCATATACCTGACGATGATCGTCTTCAGCTCGTTGGCGTGGGTGACCGTCGCCAACACCATCTCGCCCGATCCGCAGGGCAGGATGCTGGGCGCCTCAGGCGCCGTGAACGGCATCATGGTGTTGTATGCCCTGCATTTTCCAACTCGGCTACTCTATATCTGGGGCGTCTTTCCCATCCCGGTATGGCTGGCGTGCACATTGATGATTGGCATGAATTTGGTCGGGTTCCGTGATTCGATCAGCGGCGATAATGAAGCGAGAATCGCCTTCGAGGCGCACCTGGCGGGAGCCCTCTTCGCCTTCATCTATTACAAGACTGGCTGGAACCTGGGCCGCTTGATCCCCGGCCGGTTTTCGCGCGGTAAGTTCTCGTGGAGCGGGCTGAAGCCTCGCTCCAAGCTGAAGATTCACAAGCCGGCGAGCCGAGAGCAGGATCTGACGCAAGAAGTCGACCGGATCCTGGAGAAGATCTCGGCCCAAGGGGAATCGAGCCTGACGGTGGCCGAGCGGCGCACGCTTGAAGAAGCGAGCCGCCGCTATCAACAGCGGCGCCAATAACCGTCCGCTTATTTCCGCCGGTTGGTCGGCTGCTGGATGGTAATCTTGGTCGGCTTAGGCGTCGTGCCGAGATAGGCGAACAGATCGGCGATTTCTTCCAGGCTCAACTGATTCAGCAGGCCTTCGGGCATGGTCGACTTTTTGCTAGGAACGGTTTCGCTGATGTCGTCCTTTTGGATCGTCGCCTTTTCGCCATTGGCTTGCAGCACCACGACGGCGTCGCTGCCCAAGGGCGCCACCATGCCCGTATACGTGTGACCTTCGTCGGTAGTAATCGTCTTGCTGGCGTACTGATCGGAGATCACCTGCGAGGGAAACATCAGCGATTCAAGAATTTCCTTCCGCTGAAATCGCTGCCCGACGGTCGTCAGGTCGGGGCCGACCCCTTCGCCTCGACTGCCGAAGCGATGGCACTTGATGCACTGCGCTTTGGCGAACATCACTTCGCCGCGCTGCGGATCGCCTTGCGTCGCGTGGTCGCCGGTGAGGAAGCCGAGCAACTCTTCGTGACTCCATTTGTTCTGTTCGGCGGCGACAGGCAACTCCGGCGCCGGCTCGTCGGGATAATTATCGCGGAACCACTGCTGCCAGGCCGCCAGCGCCGCGTCCCACTTGTCGCCATTGCGGTGCGGCTTTTCGCCCGTCCAGCGCACGAGCAGCTTAACGGCCAAGGGCCCGCCATTATCGCCCAGCTTCAATCCGCACAAGATCGCCTGACGGATCGGCTCCGACTCTTCGGGCGACTGCTCCACCACGGCCAGTTGCGTCAGCACTTCCTGAGCGGCCGCGCCTTCGACAACAGCCAGCGAACGAAGCAACAGAGGCCAGTTTTCGCCGCCGGGCGACTGAGCCAGCCCCATGGCCAGATCTTCCCGCCGTTCTGGACTGCGTTCGAACTCTTCGCGCAGGTGGGCCATCGCCGCCGGATCTTTGCTGCGCCCCAAGACGGCGATCACGCCGGTCGCCAGTCGCTTCACGGCGGGGGACGGATTGGCCGGCCAGTCTTCATCGAGCTCGATCAACTGCGCCAGAATCTTCTGGCCCGGGTCCTCGGGCAGCGAGGCCAGCACCCATAAGGCGCCGACCGGCCAGCGCATGGCCTTGGCAAACACCTGCTCGCGTTCTTCATCGCTGAAGTGCGAGACAAAGTCGCGGCAGACATTGTCGATGTAGCCCGTCAGACTGTGGCCGCCCTGTAATTCGTGGGCTTGCTCATAAAACTCCAGCAGCGCGAGCTTCTGTTCCATCGTCCAGCCGTCTTCGATGAACCGCGCATAGAACGCAACGTGCAGTTTTTCCTCGATCACAGCGTCGCTCTGCAACACGGCGATGAAGCGCTCGATGGCGCTCGACTCCTGCAGATAGGCCAGCAGCCGCGTCAGCTCGCGGTTGATTCTTTGCACTTTGCCGGGCGGCTCATTGGCAGGAAACTCGCGGCTGAGTTGATTGCACAGATCGCGGACGTTCTGACGCACCAGCTTGCCTGCTTCCAAGCCACGTTGAAAGACCCGCAACAAATCGACGAAGTCGTCATCGCTCAAAAACCCATCCATCAGCTCGGCGCCGCGGCTGATGATGCCGTCGACCGTCGCATTGGGCAACTCCAGCGGCAATAGCGCGGCGGCGCCAGCCAGAAAGACGCGCGTATTTTGCGATTCGAGCACCAACTGCGACCATTGATCGGCCGGCAGCCGCTGCAAAGCTCTCGCGGCCGCCCAAGCCACATAGCGGTTGGGATCTCCCAGCAGCCGCACCAAAGTTGCCGGCGGCGGCTGATAATCGCCGCGAGCTAGCGACTCGCAGGCCACTCGCCGCACCGCGGCGTCTGCATCATTGACCATTTCCAACAAACGATTGCCGCAAGTGACATCGGTATGAATGCCCATCAAGTAGGCGGCTTTCAGCCGCAACTCCGGCTGAGCATCGCGAGAATACTTCACCAGCGCGCGCGGCGCGGGGAACGGACCGAGCAATTGCATCAGGTCGAGCGCTCGGCAGCGATCGGCCGCCGGATAGGCGGTATTGTCGGCGATTGCCGCGAGTTGGCGTCCCCATTCCGCACTGCCCAGCGACTGCTGGATGCTGGCAACCTGCTGACGCCCCCAAGCGCTCTGCAATTGGGGCTGACGGATAGCCTGCATGGCGCCTTTCAATTTGGGCTGCGGCGGAGCCTTGCCGGTCCAGACAATTCGATACACGCCTCCTTCGGTGCCGCGTCCGCCCGTGGCGAAATAGAGCCAGCCGTCGGGTCCGATGTCGAGATCGGTGGCGTTGAGCGGCCGACCTTCGAGGAAAACCTCTCGTTGCGCTTTGTAAGTGCCGCCATCGGGCTGCATGCGGATTGCCACGATCGTCCCTTGCGACCAGTCGCAGGCGAACATGGCATTGTGGTATCGCGTCGGATACTGGGTGTGGTTATAGAACACGATGCCGGTCGGCGAGCCGCGATCGGTCTCCAGCATCGGCGGCAGGTTGTCGAGAAAGTAACCGGGCCATTTCGCCCAGCCGCTGCGCCAACCGAATTCGCCGCCAGCGATTACGTGGGCGACGCGCGTCGGCCGGTACCACGGCAGGCCGAGATCCCACTCCATGTCGGCATCGTACGTGAATAGCTCGCCCTCTTTGCTGAAGGCAATGTCGTAAGGATTACGAAATCCGCCGGCAAAGATCTGCACCTGATCGCCTTCGGTGTTGGTGCGCAATACGGCGCCGCCCGGCGCCTTGATCCCCACGGCATGGCCATTGGCGTCTTCATAACGGGGCTGAACCAGATCGCCCTCGTAATAGTGACGATACGGGCTGCCCGCGTCA
>JAICIG010000421.1 GCA_025924495.1 Pirellulales bacterium
TACTCGCGCGTGGCGCGTTCGAGATCACCGCGTGCCTGCACCTCGGCCTGAGTGAGAAGGTCGGTCTGACGCCGCTGCTCCGCCGCCGCGGCTGCGCGGTTCCCTTGATTGCGATCGGTGAGCGGAATCGTCAGGCGCACGCCGGCGATCGCCGTGTTGACGCCGTCAATCACGTCAGGCAGCCGCAACGCTTTTGCCAACGCCTGACGTCGCCCCGACGGCATATCTCGTAGCAGAAAACTGCGACCTTCCATTCGCCGGGTCAACGCATCCGGCAGGCCACGATACAGTAACCGTCCGTCGTTTAGCAGCAACACGGCAGCGCACCGCTCAGCCTCATCCAGGTAAGCCGTGCTCCAAACGACGCCGATCCCTTGGCCTACCAGATCGTTGACCATTCGCCACAACTCGCGGCGCGAAACCGGATCGACGCCGACGCTTGGTTCGTCCAACAATAACAACGTCGGCTTGCGCACCAGTGCACAGGCAAGCCCCAGCTTTTGCTTCATGCCGCCCGAAAGCTTGCCGGCCAACCGCCGCGTGAAAGGCTGAAGCCCCGTGAATTCGAGCATTCGTTCGAATGCCTGCCGGCGCTCGGTCCCTCGGATGCCCCGCAGATCGGCGTACAGGTTCAAATTCTCCTGCACGGTCAGATCCTCATAGAGACCGAACCGCTGAGGCATATAACTAACGACCTGATGCACGTCATCGGGTTGGGCGACGGGGTCGTAGCCGCACACGACCAGTTTGCCCGAAGAAGGCACGAGCAGCCCCGCCATCAACCGCATCAGCGTGGTCTTGCCGGCGCCATCGGGACCGACGAGTCCCAGGATCTGGCCGGTCTCGATACGCGCACTGAGCCCGTCGATTGCCGGACGGTCGCTTCCGGCGAAGCGCTTGGCGACAGCGTCGATCTCAACGAGCGATTCTGACATCAACGTGCTTCCTTTTCCTGAGTCGCCCGAGGCTGCGCTCGGCGAGTTGTGGAAGCTGTTGGGGACCGGTTTTCTTGATTGGAGCCTGCGGCTGCTTTCTGCAAGGTCACGGTAACGGGCATTCCTTGTCGCAAAACGCCTCGAGGGTCATCGACGATGATTCGCACTCGGTACACCAGGTCGGTGCGTAACCGCGGGGTTTCTACCGACTTCGGCGTAAACTCCGCCGCGGGCGAGATGAAGCCCAACTTGCCCGGAAGACTCTGCCTGGGATTGCCGTCTGTGGTCACGGTCGCCACAGCGCCTGGACGGATTTGCGCCAAGTCGGGCTCATCGACATACGTGCGGACAAAGACCGGCTTGGGAATCGTCAGGACGAAGACCGTCGCGCCCGCAGCGACGTAATCTCCCGGTTCACGGACGCGTGTCTGCACGATGCCGCGGCTCGGAGCGCTGAGCTTGGCGTCGGAGACGCGGCGTTCTGCTTCCGCGAGGACCGCTTCGGCATTGTGGAGTTGAGCTTCGCCCGCGGCAACATCCTCTTGGCGCGGTCCGAGTTCGGCAAGCTTCAATGCGGCCTCGGCGCTATTCAGCTGCGCTTTGGCCTCATCGAGGGTCGTGCGGGCATTGTCATATTCCGCTTTTGTCGAAGAGCCGCGGTCATAGAGCTTGTCGATGCGTTCATATTGGACTTGCGCGTTTTGCATCGCAACTCGCCGTTCTTCCGCCAAGGCTCGAGCTTGGGCGATCTCTTCCGGGCGGCTGCCGTGCTGAAGTTTCTCCAAATCGGCGCGGCGCATTTCCAAGGCGGCGCGGGCCTGTCGCATTTCGTCCTCGTAGTAGCCCGCGTCCAATGAGGCCACGACTTGTCCGGCTTCGACCGCGTCTCCTTCATCAACTTGCATGGTCTCGATTCGTCCATTTACCTTGAAAGCCAGGTTCACTTCGCGGACGTCAACATTGCCATGCAACACGAGCACATCGGACGGCGGCTGGGGGCGATGCAGCCAGTACCAGCCGACGGCGCCGCCGACAGCGAGCAACAGCAGGGCGATAATCGCCAAGCGTTTCATGCTCCCGCTCCTCGGCAGCCATCGGACTTTTCTTGGTCAGCCGACGGCGCTGTGAGCGAAGAATCGAGCGCTCGACAAGCGCATTCGGCGGCGATCGCAGCGATTTCCTCGATTCTTTGCGGAGCGTACTCTTGCCAACGCAGTCGGCGCAAGATCGTCGCGCGCCCCGTCTCGAAGGCCAGCACCTGTCCCAGCACCACGTGCGTCCTGATTATGGTGGCCGGGTTGTCGGCATCGCAGCCTGTGAGTCTGCCGACCAGCAGACTGAGCGCCTCGTGCACCGGGCGGATCACGCCTTCATAGATCGCCTCGAATGCTTCCGTCGGTTGGAGTTGTTCCCTAAGCACGAAGCTGGCTATCTGTGTTCCCTCGAGCGTCGACAACAACAATTGTGCGAAGCTTGCCAAAGTATGCCGCAACAGCGCTCGATGCGTGGCGGGATCGGGCGCGGCGTCCTCCACGCGCTTACGGGTTTCGGCGACCAGCTCGCGCATTGGCGCTGCGTAACAATCGACGATGTGCCGCGCCACGGCGAGGTAATAGCCTTCTTTGCCGCCAAAGTAATAAGGGATCGCGGCGACGTTCACGCCGGCGGCCTGCGCCAGTTGCCGAGTACTGACGCCGTGAATTCCATGTTCACCGAACACGCGCAACCCACTCTCGAGCAAACGGGTTGACGTTGCGTCGCGCGTCCGCAGCGAAGCAGAGATAGAGTGAGCTGTTGCCATAGGTATTTGATTGATCGACTGAATCAATCAATCGATTGATCGTATTTGACCCTGCGGAGTGCAATCATTGCGCCGTTTGTAACCGCTGTGTGAGGATACGTCAGACGTTGCGCTCGAATGTAGGTGCGGCCGTCAATCTCGCGGCGTCAGCAGCAGCGTTTACGCAGCTGAGCGCATAGACAACGAGACCGGCAGCGTTCAGCCAATTTGCCCGGGCAGCAAACGAGATAAAGATTGCGGATGGCGCAAGGTGTCCGACGCCCAGGCGAGGCGGGCCGCTCGGCATAGTCGAACGGCTAAAATCGGAGCGGCAACATCACCCAAAGGAACAAGCCCCAACCGATGCCCGCAACCAGCCCGGCGAGAATGGAGCACCGTTGCCAGGCGTCTTGGCGAGCGGGGTGGTTGACAATCATGCGCAGGGCGAGCGCTACGGCTACGATAGCAACCAGGGGCGCGCCCAGGAACGCTGTCGCACCAGAGAGGAATTTGCCCGCCTGGCCAAGGCGAGCCCCGCCATCGAGCAAGACGCCGCACCACGCGACTTCGACCAGGCTAATCGCCAGCCAGAGCAGGTCGCTCGACGACCAACGCGACCACGGCCGCATAAGCGCGCGAGCGGAGCAGACCCAAGAGATCCCTGCGGGGGCAAGCAGCACAATCACCATGACTCCGACTTCCGCATCGACGCGCCAATCGAGCGACACCGTCGAAAGCGCTTGCTTGATCAATAAACTGCTGATGGCGGCGCCGATCGCCAAGGTCAGGGCGAGACTCGCTAAGCCGCGAGTCCAGGACTTGGGACCAGGTTGCTGTAGACGATCCATTAATGACCGGCGGCCCGTTCCGCCCAGCCGGGTTGGGCGTTTGTCACTTGAAGGCCGTTCGGAGATTGGCCAGACCAGATGTCCAGGGCAGGCCGAGCAGACGAAGCTTTTGGCTCTGCGACAGCTTTTAGTTATAGTAAGAGGAATCCCGCCTGGCGACGCTGCCGCATGCCTTATTTCGCTCTAACGACGGACTTTGATCGGCCTCGGTGGTCGACGGTGCAAACGAGCGTCTCGGAGAGACGGAACGGACATGACCCGAATTAATCCGCGACGAGCTACCTGGCCGCTTTTCGCATGGGCGGCAATCTTGGCCGGTCCACTTGTGGCTGGCGAACCGTCCGCGGCCGATTTGGATTTCTTTGAAAAGCGGGTTCGGCCCATCCTTGTCGAACACTGCTATGCTTGCCACGGCGGCGGAGAGAAGCAAACGAAGGGCGGGCTGCGTCTTGACTTGCGCGATGGCTGGGCGACGGGAGGCGATTCGGGACCGGCCATCGTACCGGGCGAGGCCGACGAAAGCCTGTTGATTCTCGCCGTCCGATATTCAGACCCCGGCATCCAGATGCCCCCTCAGGGCAAGCTGCCCGACGCCGCAATCAAGGATCTTGAGCAATGGGTGCAGCAAGGAGCCGCGGATCCGCGCCTCGAGAAACTCGCCAGCACGGTGCAGTCGGGGCCTGTCCGTGCCGAGGATCATTGGTCGTATCAGCCTATTCGTGTTCACTCTCCGCCGGCAGTTTCCGACGTCGCCTGGCCGCTCGTTGAAATCGATCGGTTCATCCTCTCGCGGCTGGAGGCCAATCAACTCCAACCGAACGGCGAAGCCGAACGAGCCGCACTGATCCGGCGACTCTATTTTGATTTAGTCGGCTTGCCGCCGCGGCCGGAAGAGATTGAGGCATTCGTATCTGACGCGTCGACCGATGCCTACGAACATCTGGTCGACCGGCTGTTGGCCTCGCCGCAGTTCGGCGAGCGTTGGGGACGACACTGGCTGGACGTCGCGCGCTTTGCGGAATCGTTGACGTTGCGAGGATTCCTTTTCAAAGAGGCTTGGCGTTACCGGGATTACGTGATCGAAGCATTCAATGAGGACCGGCCGTTCGATCGTTTCTTGCGCGAACAAGTGGCGGGCGACCTGTTGCCGGCCGCCTCGCCCGACGAGCGGCGCCGGAACATGATTGCCACGACCTTCCTCACGCTCGGGAATACCAATCTTGAAGAGCAGGACAAAGCTCAACTGCGCATGGACGTCGTCGACGAACAACTCGACACGATCGGCAAGGCAATCTTGGCCCAGACGATCAGTTGCGCACGCTGTCACGATCACAAGTTCGATCCCATTCCCACGCGCGACTACTACGCGCTGGCGGGCATTTTGCGGAATACCCGTACGCTGGAACATGCGAACGTGTCGAATTGGATCGAAGCCGCGCTGCCGTTGCGTCCGGAAGAGGAACGCAGCGTGCGGCAGCATGCCGAGGCCATCGCCGCCGTCGAAGCGAGAATTAAAAGCCTGGGCGACGTGCCGAAAGGAGTAGTCGCAGCAAGTTCCTTGTCAGGAGTCGTCGTCGATGACTCGCAGGCCAAAGCAGTCGGCGAATGGCAGCGTTCGCAATTCACTGCCTCTTATATCGGCGACGGCTATCTCCACGACCTGAACAGCGACAAGGGCAAGAAGACGCTGACGTTTTTGCCCCAACTGCCGCGCGCCGGCGCCTATGAGGTGCGGCTGGCTTATACGCCCGGATCGAACCGTGCCAGCAACGTGCCGGTGACTGTGTTCAGCGCCGACGGCGAAAAAACATTGCACGTCAACGAGCGCGAGACGCCGCCGATTGGCGGCATGTTCGCTTCGCTCGGCGAATACCGCTTTGAACTGAATGGGCAGGGGTTTGTCATCGTCGCCAACGACAATACCGATGGTCATGTGATTGCCGACGCCGTACAGTTCATTGCCAGCGATAATGCCGACGCGTCGGGCAAGGCGGTCGACTCGATATCTGCCGTCACAGGCGATGATCGGCAAAAGGCCAAAGCCGAGTTAAAAGAACTCGAGCAGGCGCTCAAGCGTCTGAAGGCAAATTCGCCCGAGCCGAAAGCGATGACGGTCGTCGAAGAGAAAGAGATCGGCGACACTCGCGTGCATATCCGCGGCAACGTTCACAACTTGGGAGCGGAAGTTCCACGCGGATTTCTCCGCGCGGCGGGCGCTGGCGAATCGCCATCGTTTTCTGCAGCGCAAAGCGGTCGCCGAGAATTGGCGGATTGGCTCGTCCGCCGCGACCAGCCGTTGACCTCGCGCGTGATCGTCAATCGCGTCTGGTATTGGCTGTTTGGCGCCGGGCTGGTGCGAACGACCGACAATTTTGGCTCGGCCGGCGAGACGCCGTCGCATCCCGAGTTGTTGGATTTCCTGGCGACCCGTTTTATCGACGACGGCTATTCAATCAAATCGCTTGTTCGGCAAATCGTCTTGTCGCGCACCTACCGCCAATCTTCCGCGCTCAATCAGCAGTCCTTTGCCGCCGATCCGGAAAACCGTTGGCTCGGCAGAGCCCCTCGACGGCGCCTCGACGTCGAGTGCTTGCGCGATGCGATGCTCGCGATCGCCGGAGAATTGGATCTGCAACTTGGCGGCCGAGCAATCAAGCCCGGCGTCAGCGCCGACTTCGGTTACCGCCATGACGACCATCGCCGCAGTATTTACACGCCCGTGTTCCGCAATTCGCTGGCCGAAGTCTTCAAAGCCTTCGATTTTGCCGATACGAGCGTTGTCACGGGGGCGCGTAATCGCAGCACCACGCCTCAACAGGCGTTGTTCTTTATGAACGATCCGTTTGCGGTTGACTGCGCACGGCAGGCGGCGGAGAGGCTTTTGGCGCTCCGCGAACTGAATGACGAGGCAAAAATCGACTTTGCCTTCCGCCTGGGGCTCGGCCGCGCTGCCACAGCCGCCGAGCGCGACGGTTCGTTCAGGTTCCTGGCGTCAGAGATCAGCGGCGGGGCTCAAAGCCGCGAGGCCTGGATGCGTCTCTGGCAAACGATATTTGGTTCGCTTGATTTTCGATATCTCGACTGAAGAGAAAGGCGTCGCATGCAAAACGCAGACCGCTGGCTCGCAGACGCTCGCTTCGCTCGGGCGCCTATCACGCGCCGCGACGCCCTCCAGCGCTCCGCCTGCGGATTTGGCGGTCTGGCGCTGGCGGCGATGTTGGGCGAGCGCGCGCAGGGCGCAGAGAACCCGCTCGCGGAGAAAGCGCCCCATCACCAGCCCAAGGCGAAGCGGGTGATCTTCATCTTCA
>JAICIG010000422.1 GCA_025924495.1 Pirellulales bacterium
CCCGACGAAAAAGCGGAGAACCCGCAGTACGAAGTGGTGCTCGATATCTTTCGCAAGCTCCGCGGGTTGACTTTGACGCAGAAAATCAGCCCCGAACTGAAAGTGCTTTCCGTGTCGGGCATTCAAGAAGGGACGCAACTGCACGAGGACGAGTTGAAAAGCGAATACCAGGCAGCGCTCGACTTCTATCCTAAAGACCCCGTGAAGCCAGGCGACACGTGGGAACGAGCCGTGGAAAAGGGATTCGGCAGCGGCCAATTCATGACGTTCCAGCGCAAGTACGAATACCAGGGCCGGGCGCCGCAATTCCCAACCGTGAAAGACAGCAAGCAGCTCGACAAAATTACGGCGACCGACGCGAGCGTCGTTTTCTCCGTGAAGCCTAACCGCGGGTTGCCCGCGACCGTGACCAAGAGCGATTTGAAGGTCGTCGAGTCGAAGCACGTTTATTGGTACGATCCGGAAGCGGGCCGAATTGTTGCCGGCGAAAGCGACGTCAAGATCAAAGGCGGCCTGACGCTGTCGTTGATGGGCATGAACCTCGACGGCGATCTGGACCTGACTTTGTCGACGCGCGAGCAAGAAATCGACTGAAGCCTTGTCCGCGTATGATCGTCCTAACGATTGCGCGGCCTTCCCTTGAGCCGACCACCGGCTCTCACGGCAAATGCGTGCCATGATTCCAATGGCGTGCGCTGGGTTCCCGCCTTAAATGAGCAGGCGGGGACCGCGCGCTGCCTGCCGCCGGTATACTGCTGGATGATCCGGGCCGACAGGCGATTCCGCCCAAGTTGGCGTCTGCGGCACGCGGTTATGGAACTGATTCGACTACGATCGCTCGACGAGTTGACGGCCGCGGCCGATTGCTGGAACGACTTGTGGCGCTCAAGCGAGGTCGGTTTGCCCGCGGCGCGCGCTGAATCGCTGGCCGCATGGCTAGAACAGTTCGCGTCGCCGGGCGGTTATGAGCTGCTGGTCGTCGTCGACGCCGGGCGCTGGTCGGCCGCACTTCCGCTGATTCATCGCCGCATTAAAGGTCTTGTGCCCGCGGCCTGCCTGCCTTATTCCCCTTGGTGGCACAGCGGCGAGCTGCTGCTTGATGCTACATGTGATGCAAATACGGTTCTCGATGTGCTGGTGCGCCACCTGGCCGGACGGCGCAGGCCCTTGCTCTGCTTGGATGCGATTCGATTCGAAACGCCGCGCTGGCAGGCGCTTCTGGCCGCGCTTGATCAGGCGGGGCTTCCCTGGGTGCTGGAGCAACAGGGTTGCACGGGCCAGGTCGAGATCGAACACGACTGGCACGACTACCGCAGCCGCTGGTCGCGCTCTCACCGCCGGCAGATGACGGCCGCCGAGCGCCGAGCCGAAGAGGCGGGCGGCGTTGAGCTGCAAGTCCACGATGCACGACCCGGGCAAGATCTCGAGTTGCTAGTCCGTCGCGGGTTCGAAGTCGAACACCGAAGCTGGAAGGGCTCGGCAGGCAGTTCGGTGCTGAGCGAGCCAGGCATGCTTGAATACTATTGCGAACAGGCGCGGCGACTTGGGCAGTCCGGCCACGTCGAATTGGCTTTTCTCGAACATCGCGGCCAGCCGATCGCGTTCGAATACGCGCTGGCGGCGAGGGGAACATACTACTCGTATAAAGTCGGTTACGATCCGCAATTCTCCGACTGGAAACCTGGCCAGTTGCTGCGGATGAAATTGCTGGAACGGTTCCACGCCGATCCGAACCGCAAACTATTTGATTTCGTCGGACCGCTGACCGACGCGACGGCCAGGTGGAGTACGAAAGCAGAAATGATCGGCCGGCTGGTCGTCGGCAGCCATTCGCTCTTTGGACGAACGTTGGCGAACGGATATCGGCTGTGGACGCGGCGCCACCGGCCGTCCGGCCGAGCGAAACGGATGGACGAGCCGAAGCTGGGCGCCCGCAGCCGCGGTTTTGCCGGCACGGCTCAAGCCGTCTGAATCCACCGCCGGAGTCCTTTCGTCGTCGGAACTTAGGGCCATCGTTCCCAGGGGCCTTGCCGAGTTGCCGGCCGCAATCTGGCGGCCTAGAGTTTTCGAGGGGAATTTCGAAGACGCACGACGGCCCTTGCATTAACCACAGGCTTCGTGGTTACCGGCTCTCAGCGCACCGAGAACGATTATGTCGACCGCGACGCCCATCCGCATGAATTCGATGCCCCTGACCAAACCGCCGCGCATCTGGAAGCGCCACGGAACGTCGACGCAGAACCTGATCGTGTTCACCGACGACGAGCTGGTCGTGGCTTCGGTGCCCAAGCGACGCATCGCGGACGTGGTTGCGCAGTTGGACAACCTGGCGCCGCCCAGTGCGGTGTTCGACGGCAAGGCGACCAGCATTCCACTGGCGTCGATTCGCTCGGTGCAGGCGCCGTTGGGCAAGCTGCACGTCGTCATCGATTACGCCAAGGCATCGCGGAAGTACGCGTCGTTCAAAGTTCCCGTCGACCATCGCGAGATGCAGGCGGAGATCTTGGAAGAGGCCGAACGCAGCATCGGCCCCGACGCCGAGTACGCCCGCTCGACGGCGAGCCGGCTGTTCAGCGCGCTCAAGCCGTTTCACTTTCTCATGGCCATCGCCCTGTTGGCGGGCGGCTTCGATCACATTGCCACGGAGACGTTCGGCGTAGGCACGAGCCAGGAATTGATACCGCAAACGGGCGGCCGCCACAAATCGTTCGACCTGAGACAGGTGCACAATCGGATGCCCGCCGCCCGCCGCATTCCGTATGTAGGCATCGCCGTACTCGCGGCCACGGCCGTGACGGGGTTTTTGCTCGCCACGGTCGGCTACACGACGACCTTGTCGGCGCTGGCCGGCGCCGCAGGCCTCGCCGCGCTATGGACGCTCCAACGACTGTTCTTTCCGCAGGTCACCATCAGCGTGGTCAACAGTCGTTGGAAGTAGCGGCGGCCAGCCACGCTGCCTTACTCGTCGCTCTTGCCTTCATCGTGAGAGTGTGAATCGAGAATCTCCACTCGATTTCCATCTTGGATCGGGCGTCCGGGCATGTTGCGCTCGCCCACGGTAGCGATCACGATCAGGTCTCCTTCGCCGAGACCGCTTTTGATCTCCAGTTGTCTTTCGTTACTACTGCCAAAATCAGGCCGGGTCTTGACGGCGCGCCCGTCCGCTACGCGGAAGCAGTAATTCGAAGTGCCGTCACTGTACAGGGCGCTGCGAGGAATCGTCAGGACGTTCGGATGCGTTTCCAGATCGATGGCAACCCTTCCAAACATTCCGGGGCGCAGGCGGCCGTCGGGGTTGGCGAGCTCGATTTCGACCGGCATGGTCCGGGTCTTGGGATCGATCGCATAACCGACGCGGCTCACCTTCGCATCGTGGGGTTTGCCATTGCGCTCGGCATCTAGCCAGACGCGGGCATGTTGGCCCACAGCAACCTGCAAGGCATCGCTCTCGGGAACATTCGTTTGCATGACGACGACGTTGGTGGCCGAGACCACGAACAGCGGTTTCCCGCCGACTTGGGCAAATGAGCCCGGCTCGGCGTCCTCTCTCGCCACATAGCCTTCGACGGGCGACATGATCTTGCGGCACTCGACCAGCGATGCGCACCGCTTTAGACGTTGCTGCGCCGCGTCGCGTTTCAATTGGGCGATGCGCAGTCCCGCCTTGGCGACGGCGACGGCCGCCTCGGCTTGCTTGACCCCGGCATTGGCGGCGGCCACCTGGGCCCTGGCAACAGGTACCAGCTCATTGGTCCGTACCGCGTTGCCTTCCGCCTTGCTCTTCGCGACTTGCGCTTGCGCTGCTTCAAGACCGGCCAACGCTTCATCGAGTTTGCCTTGCGCTTGCTCGATGGCGGCAGGGGCTTCGTCCGCCAAAAGCTTCGCTTGCTCGAGATCGGCTTCCAATTCTGGGGCGTCGATTTCGGCCAGTACGTCCCCCGTTTTGACGAGATTGCCCACGTTGGCGTTCCGTACGATAACAGGTCCGGCAACTTTGGCGTAAAGCTCCAGGGTGCGAGACGCTTTCAATGTGCCAGGTTGGGTTGTTTGCACCACCAAGTCTTCACGGCGGACCTTTTCGACGCGGACTTTGATCGGCTCGGCTTGCGGAGTTGATTTACCCGGAGCAACCTCGCTTTCGTCCTCGTTCTTCGTATTTTCAGGACTGGGTTCAGTCGGGCGGCTCGGATTCTCTCCGGCGCCTTCCGCGTCCGGTCTCGTCGGCGCGCTATGGGGCGGTTCGACCTCGTCTTCTTTACGAGTGGCCGGCGCCGGCTTTTCGGCATCCGGGCGTCCCTCGCTGTTGTCGTTGACGATCTGGGGTGAAGTTGGCGGTTCGGCGGCGCGGCTGGCGGTTCTCAAAGCGCCGATGGCTCCCGCCATCGCGCCGACCACAATCATCGCCGCAATGCGCCAAGGCAAACGCGATTGGCATTCGGCCCGACCGCGGCTAACGTCGATTTGGGCCATGCGGTGCTGCAACCGCGATGTGCGCGCCATGGCCATGCCGAGCGCCGTGAGCGGCCGGCCGAGCAGGCTGGCGGCCAGTTCGACCAGCGTGGCCCGGTAGCCTTCTGCCCCGCCGAGCCAATGAATGCAAAGTTCGTCGCAAGCCTGCTCGCGTACGTGGCCGAGCGAACGAGCCACGAGCCAGATCAATGGATTCGGCCAGTAGAAGGCTTGCAGCAATCGCAGCAGCAAATTCCAGCCATAGTCGCCACGGCCAACGTGCGCCAATTCATGTAACAAGATGGCGTCGATCGTTGTCGCGTCGGCGTTTGCCAGCCGCGCGGGCGCGACGATCGCGGGCCGTGGCCAGCCTACGACGATTGGGACGCTCACTTGATCCGACTGCAACAACTCTATGCGCCGACGAATGCCTAGGCGCTGTTGCCAGTATGCCAGCCGTTGGCGCCACTCAGCATCCGGCAGAGGCGCCGCTGCACGCCGCAAGCGCTGGACCGCCGCGAGCGATAAAAAGAAACGAATCAGCAAACCGGCCGCAGCAATCACATACAGCGCCGCGATTCCAGCGCGCCAATCCAACGACGACTTTGGCGTCGAAACTATCTCACTCACTTCGTCCTGTTTCACGTCGCCCGCCGCCTCAGGAATCGCAGCCGGCGGGGATTCGACAGATGCCTGCGCCTGCGCTGTAAATGTCGCGGATGTTTCCACGGCGGACGGCGCCACGAAAGTCTCGCCTTCATCTTCGGCGCGGGGAGTTCCGCGCAAGCTCGTTCCGCCCTCGGTTGTTTCGGGCACTGTCCAGGCCAGCGTCCACTTCGGCAAGACAATCACGGCAAGTGGCAATAACGTCAGCCCGATCAGGCAGGCGTGCAGGACGGCGGAATTCGCCAAGATGCGGCGCCGCCCGCTTAGCCCAACGATCACGAGCGCCGCCAGGCACAGCCCCGCCGATTTCAACCAGAGATCGAGGGAGAATGCGAACCAGGGATGATTCCCGACCAAGGAAGAACCGATCACGTCAATCATCGTCGATCTCCTTTGCGTTTCCGCTTGGGCGCACCGGCGGATGCTTTCCGCCCTGCGGCGCGCAATTCTGCCAATTGCTCGGGGGTGATCTGCTCGTCTTCCAGCAGCCGCAAGACGAGATCTTCGGCCGAGCCGCCGAAGAGCCGCGAGATAAAACTGCGCAGGGCGGTCCGCTGGACGTTCTCGCGCCGGGCCGCGGCGCGATAGACGAACGTCTTGCCGCGAGCTTCGTGCTCGACAAAGCCCTTGCCTTCGAGAACGCGGAGCAAGGTCCGCACCGTCGAGTCGTGCGGATCGTCGGGCAATTGCTCGCGAACCTGCTCGGCCGTGGCGTTCGACAGCCGCCAGAGGACGTCCATGATTTGCGCTTCGCGCTCGGTGAGCATTTCCGACGTCGGTCGCGGCACGGCTCGCTCCTTGTGTTATGAAATTAACACTTACGCCAATCTAGCAATCCGCCAGCCATCCTGCAAGCAGAATTGTTAAATATTTAACAGTTACTGCGGCCAGGGCATGTCGCACAAAGCAACAGCGATTCACCACAGAGGCCCAGAGGCACAGAGAGACCGGGCAAAAGTTGGCCAAAGGCTAACGCGACGCGTCGCCTGGAAACCTGAACCGCGCCAACTCCTGCCCTTTTTCTCTGTGTCTTCGTGCCTCTGTGGTGATTCCGGATGGATCCCAGAACCTGGCCGCGTGAGGCAATTAGCGCTTGCGGCACTCGGGGACGTCGCGCTTGGTCGGGCCGGTATAGATCTGCCGGGGCCGGCAAATGCGCTTGTTGGGCGAGTGGTGCATCTCGGACCAGTGAGCAATCCAGCCGGGCAAGCGGCCGATGGCGAACAGCACGGTAAACATCTGCACGGGGATGCCCATCGCCCGGTAGATGATGCCCGAATAGAAATCGACGTTCGGGTAGAGCTTGCGTTCGATGAAGTATGGATCGCTGAGCGCGGCGGCCTCGAGTTCCTGAGCGATGTCGAAGATCGGATCCTTGATCTTCAGCTTTTTGACCAGCCGATCGCAGGTGGTCTTGATGATCGAAGCGCGCGGATCGTAGTTTTTGTAGACGCGATGGCCGAAGCCCATCAGCCGGAAGTGGCTGTTCTTGTCCTTGGCCATGTTGATGTACTTCTTCACGTCGCCGCCGTCGGCGCGGATCGCCTCGAGCATTTCGACGCAGGCCTGATTAGCGCCGCCGAGCAGCGGGCCCCACAAGGCGCAGATGCCCGCCGAGATCGAGGCGAACAGGTTCGCATTGCTCGAGCCGACCATCCGCACCGTCGAGGTGCTGCAATTCTGCTCGTGGTCGGCATGTACGATCAGCAGCAGATTCAAAGCATCGACGAAATCGGGATCGACCTC
>JAICIG010000423.1 GCA_025924495.1 Pirellulales bacterium
GCGTTAGCTGTCACCGACATGGCGGTGCGGCGCTAGTTGGAATGGTTTCAGCACGACCTGCTGAAGCACTGGCAAAGCGAATTCCGCAAGCGAGAAGAGGCGGTCACCAACGCACGCGCCGAACTCGAGCGTTGCCGCATGCAATCATTCGGCGACCGCACGCCGGACTGTACTGACCAGAAAGTCGCCCTGAAGAAGGCGCAATTACGGTTGGAAGAGGCCGAGCAGAAGATCAAGGCCGTGAAGAAGTGGAGCCGCATTCTCGAGGAAGAGGTGGGCGAGTACCGCGGGCCATCGCAAGAACTAGGCAACATCATCGCGGGCGAGTTGCCCAAGGCCGTCGCCGATTTGAATCGCATGCTCGCCGCGCTGGCCGCCTACATGAGTGTCACCGCCCCCTCGGGCTCGACGGGCAGCATGGCCAGCGGCGGCGAACCGGCAGGCGTGCAAAGCACGGCGCCGAGCGCCGCGCCGCCCCCCGCGGGAGCCGCAACTTCTGGCAATACCCCGCCTACATCGTGAAACTGAATAAGGATTTCGCCCGATGAAACCTGCTGATCTCACTTCCGGGGCGGGGCGTCTGCAAGACGCCATGAAAACTCTCAAGCTCCGCTGGGACGAAACCAAGGAGGTCTGGAGCGACGTACGGCAAGTCGAGTTCGAAGCAACTTACCTCGAACCGCTTGAACCGCAAGTCCGCCTGACCTTGGACAAACTGCGTCGCTTGGCGCAAGTTTTCGCCCAGGCATATCAAGAATGCACTTGACCAAGATTTCACCTGTCACATGGGAAGCGTGTCGCCGAAATGTCTGAAACTGATCTGATCGGGCGGCAACGCCAAATCCTCGTCGGAATGGGTCGGCTCGTCACGGAGCAGGCCAACGATCACTCGGAAGAAGAGCTAACCGCTCAACTGGCTGTCGCCGATCAGAAGTTCGCCGAGGTCTGCCAGTCGGTCGAAGGCCGCAAGCAAGCCGAGCTTCACGCGGCCGAGGCCGAATACCAGGCCGAGCGAGATCGCGTCACCAGCGCCGTGCAAAAAACCAACGACGAGGTCGAGTCGACCTATCGTCAGGCGAGCGAGCAAGCCACCGCGGAGTGCGATAAGGAACGTGTCGAAGCGGAGCAAACTCGCGAAGACTCCCACTTCGAGATTCACGGTATCGCCGAAGCGGGCAAAAACGGCCTGAAGACGAAGTACGGCGATTTGGATCAGGGAACCGATCCGGCGGCCGAAGGCATTGAAACTCGCCGCAATGAAGCCAAGCACCTGTTGAAGGCGTATAAGCGCGCGTCGCTCGCCGACGAACCGGCGCCGCAGGCAGCGCTGCAGCAAGGCGTCAACCTGCAGGCCGCCATGCAAGAAGGGCTCAAGGTCGCCGACGCCAAGCTGGCCGAACTGAAAGGCCTCAAGCTGCCCCGCTTTGTCAGCCTCGGCAAAATGGTCGGGTTCTTCATCGTATTCGCGGGCATTCTCGCTGCGGCCGCGTTCTTTGCCTTGAACGGCAAACCAACTCAAATTCCCATTACCGTCGGCGCGGGCGTCGGCGGCGGACTATTTCTGACGCTGCTCTTGTGGGTGATCTTGCACTCCACGGCCAGCGGCCATGTACGAGCGGCATATACGCCGTTGGCTCACGCGCTGGCATATACGGAACTAGCACGGCAGCAGTGGCAGCAGGTGGCGGTGGCGGCCTATCGCAAGGAAATGGCCGCACTCGACGAGCGCTGCAAGCGAGACGATTCGCGCGCCGAAGAAGTCTGCCGCACGCGCATTGCCAAGGCGGTGGAAAAGCGCGACCAGATCTTGGCCAAGGCCCGCGATAAGCATGACCGCCATCTGGCCGAACTTAACAAGCGCCGCGATGCCGCCTTGGAAAAGGCCGAGTCGGTGATCAAACAGCGCCGCAAAGAGATTCCCGCCAAGTACGAGCAGGAGCTCAAGCAGCTTAAAGAGCAGTTCGAACAGAAGACCGCGGAAGGTCGCCGCGCCGTCGAAGCCGCTCGTCAGCGCCGCATTGATCGCTGGCATAAGGGAGTGGCCCACGTGCAGAAAGAGGCCGCTGAAATCAACGCGTTTTGCGATCAGCTTGCCCCGCCCTGGGAAGCGCTGGTCACCGATGCCTGGCAGCCGGCGACCGCCGTTCCGCCGGTCGTAAAGCTCGGCCAGTGGGAAGCTGGACCGAAGCAATTCAGCGAAGAGAAAGCGGTTGAAGAAGACCATGGGCCCGATCTCGACAGCGTGAGCGGCCTGGCTCAACAGGAAGAGAAACAGTCGCAGGAGGAGCGATTCCAGCTTCCGCTGATCAAACAGCCGGCGCTGTTGGCATTTCCCGAGCGCAGTTCGGTGCTGTTCAAGGCGCAGGGCAAAGGACGCGATCGGGCCATCGAAGTCATGCAGGCCGCCATGCTGCGGCTTTCGACGACGATTCCGCCGGGCAAGGTTCGCTACACGGTCATCGACCCGATCGGCCTGGGGCAGAACTTCGCCGCCTTTATGCACCTGGCCGATTTCGACGAACAGTTGATTGGGGCCCGCATCTGGACCGAGTCGGGCCAGATTGAGACTCGCCTGGCCGACCTGACCGAACAGATGGAAGTGGTGATCCAGAAGTATCTGCGCAACGAGTTCGAAACGATCGAGGCCTACAATGCCGAGGCGGGCGAAGTGGCCGAACCGTTCCGCTACCTGGTCGTCGCCAACTTCCCGGCCAATTTCAGCGAAGCCGCCTGCCGTCGGCTGGTGAGCATTGTCTCGAGCGGCGCGCGTTGCGGCGTGCACACGCTGATCAGCGTCGACACCAAGATGCAGATGCCGCAAGGCTTCAAGCTTTCCGACCTGGAGCAGCACTGCGTCAACTTTGTCTGGCAAGAAGACCGTTTCCTCTGGAAAGACAAGGATTTCGGCTCCTTGCCGCTCAAGCTCGACAAACCGCCCGCGGTGGATCTCTTCACGCAGATCGTGCGCCGTGCCGGCGAGAGCGCCAAAAACGCCAGCAAGGTCGAAGTTCCCTTCCGCGTCATCGCCCCCAAGGCCGAAGAGTGGTGGAAAGGGGACACGCGCGGCGGCATTCGCGTTTCGCTCGGCCCGGCCGGCGCCACCAAGCAACAACATCTGGAACTCGGCAAAGGCACTTCGCAGCACGTGCTCGTCGCCGGTAAAACCGGCTCGGGTAAATCGACGTTGCTGCACACGCTGATCACGAACCTGGCGCTCGTCTACAGTCCGGAAGAGATCGAACTGTACCTGATCGACTTCAAAAAGGGGGTCGAGTTCAAGACGTACGCCACCTTCGAGTTGCCTCATGCGCGCGTGGTCTCGGTGGAAAGCGATCGCGAGTTCGGCTTGAGCGTGCTGCAACGGCTCGACGCCGAGTTGAAGGTCCGCGGCGAAAAGTTCCGCGACACCGGCGCGCAAGACGTATCGAGTTACCGCCGCGTGACCGGCGAATCGCTGCCGCGCATCATGCTGATCATCGACGAGTTCCAGGAATTCTTCGTCGAAGACGACAAGGTGGCGCAGGACGTCGGTTTGCTGTTCGACCGTCTGGTGCGGCAAGGTCGAGCGTTCGGCATTCACGTGCTGCTGGGTTCGCAGACCTTGGGCGGGGCCTATTCGCTGGCCCGTACGACGCTCGGTCAGATGGGCGTGCGCATCGCCTTGCAATGCAGCGACGCCGACGCTCACTTGATCTTGAGCGAAGAGAACTCGGCGGCCCGCTTGCTGTCGCGTCCCGGCGAAGCCATTTACAACGACGCCGGCGGCTTGCCCGACGCCAACCATCCGTTCCAGGTGGCTTTCCTGCCGGACGTGGACAAGGAAGACTACCTGAAGAAGATTCAGAACTTCTCGCACGCTCGCAACGGCGACAAGAAGTATCCGCAAATCGTGTTCGAAGGCAACGTGCCGGGCATGCTGGACAAAAACCCACAGCTCGGCAAGTTTCTCGAAGCCAAGGACTGGCCCGACTTGGGCAACCGTGCGCCGCTGGCGTTCCTCGGGGATCCGGTGGCAATCAAGGATCCGACCGCGGCCCTGATGCGGCGACAAAGCGGCCATAATCTGCTGTTGATTGGTCAGAACGATCTGCAGGCGCTCGGCATTCTGGCGGGCGCCACCGTCGGCCTGGCGGCGCAGGTATCGCCGATGCCCACGAGCCAAGGCCGCGCGAAGTTCTTCATTCTCGACGGCACCCCGCCCGAATCTCCCAACGCCGGATACTTCAATAAGATCGCCTCGATCCTGCCGCACGACGTCAAAGTCGGCGGCCTGCGCGACGTGCCGGCGTTTTTGGCCGAGGTCGCCGCCGAAGTCACTCGCCGGCAAACGGCGAACCAGACCGACGCTCCGCCCTGGTATCTGATCATTCACGACCTGCAGCGGTTCCGCGACCTGCGCAAGAAAGACGACGACTTCGGCTTTAGCCGCATGGGCGAAGAGCAAGCGGCCAGCCCCTCGCAGCAGTTAGGCAATGTTTTGCGAGAAGGCCCCGGCTTGGGAGTCGCAGCGTTAATCTGGTGTGACACGCTCAACAATCTGCAGCGAATCTTCGATCGCCAGGCGTTGCGAGAGTTGGAACTGCGAGTGCTGTTCCAGATGAGCCAGAACGACTCCAGCAGTCTGATTGATTCTCCGGTGGCCAGCCGTCTCGGCCCGCAGCGAGCTCTCTTCCATAGCGAGGAAGCGGGGGCGCTGGAAAAGTTCCGTCCTTACGGTCTGCCCAACGAAGAATGGTTGGCTATGGTCAAAGCGAGTTTCTTTGCTCGACCGTTGCCGCCTCCGCCCGAGCCCTCCGCTCCGCCTCCGCCGGCGCAACCAAAGAGCGAGGCGACCCCGGCCAGCGAAGGGTTGACGCCTCCCTTCACCTTCAAGAGCATTCTGGACTCCTTGCCGGAGCCCACGAGCGGCTCTGACTCTTTGCCCGGCGCCGACGGCGCAAACGGCTCCAATGGGTCTAACGGTCACGACAAGTCGGCCTCGGATACCGAGCCGGAAGAAACTGCCGGCGGTTGATGCGCATTGACGCAGCCTCGGGGCTTGGCGCATGAATACGCCGCTACTGCTCGCCTTGCTGGCTGCGTGCGCCGCGACGCTGTATGGCTTCATGGCAATTTGGGCGTCGCTCGGCAGAGGGCATTGGTTCGTGCGCGTGGCCGTCGTGGCGGCGGCGATCGCGATTTTCATTCCCGTGCCTGCGTACGATCTGGCGATTGTGTTTATAACTCAATCGTTGGCGATCGTCGTGCCGCTCTTCTTGCTCGCAGCCGCGCAATCGGCCGCTCGACGGCGGGCGAGTGTCGAGGTCGCGGACAATCAACCGCAGATCTCAAGGCATCGCTTTTCGCTCATCGACCTGTTTCTAGTCACGTTGATCGCCGCTGGCATTGCCGGTTTAGCCGCTCATCTGCCTGAGAAGCACCGCCCGTTTTGGCCGAGCTATGCGTTGATCGGCGCTGGAGTAGGCGCCGTCAGCCTGGCAGCGGCGTGGGCGACGCTGGGGCAGCGCCGGTCATGGTTGCGTTGGCTCGTCTTGCTTACCGTTGCAGCAAGCGTCAGTTTTGGGATGCGGCTGGTTCAGGCACCGGAACAAATCAGCGAAGCACTCTTTCTTGAAAGCTCGCTTCCCGCGGCGGCTGCGCCGCCCGCATGGTTCGCGCCCGCAATCGTGTGTTCGACAGGCATGGCGATTGCCTTGCTGCTGTTCGCGATCCATCGCGTATGGCCATTTTCAACTTGCCGCAGCGAATCAACACAGCTTCGTGCCGACCAGCTGTCGCGACTGAAAACCAAACGCATTGCAATCATCGTCCTGCTGATCATTGTTTCTCTTCTGCCCGCAAGCGCCTATGTCGGCATGCTCTGCCCGGAGCCGATTCCGCCTTAACCGCACGGCCCCAACGGTTATCAAATTTTAGCCAAGGTCGGCGCGGAGCTTGAAGGGGAAAATGTGCCCTTCGACCCTAACGCTGTCGGCAAAGAAGCATTGCGGTCGTTCGTGATATCAAATCGCCAAAGGTTGCAGCAGGCGCGCGCCGCTTTGGATTTGCCGCACGTCGTACCCGTCGATTATCAGTCCAGCGATGTGAACATCGAGTGGATCCGCGACATGCGCAGTTTATCTCGCGCCTTCACAGGCGAAGGCGATTTGGCCGTGATGGAAAACCGGTTTGACGACGCAGCCATGCACTATCTTGACGTCATACGTTTGGGATGCGTCACGGCTGGCGGCGGACTAGCTGTCGACTGGCTCGTCGGAATTGCGATTGAAGGCGTCGACCGCAGCCGATTGTGCAGCCTGTTGGAGTCGATACCGCCGCAAACGTTACCGCGACTCATCGCAGAGCTGCAACAACTCGATGCCAGTCAGGAACCGGCGGATGATGCCCTTCGGCGCGAAAGAGTGTGGCAACAGCACGCCTATGGTTGGCCGATGCGCATCTGGTTCGTACCAGCCGTCGAGCAGACGAAGGCGGTCAAACAAGCGACCCGCGAAAACATCGCGAAGACGCGTCTGCTGCTCTGCGACCTCGCCTTGCGGCTATATCTCGAGAAGCATAAAGATATACCCGATCGGCTAGAGCAACTCGTGCCAGAATACCTTTCGACGTTGCCCGACGATCCCTTCAGCGAGCAGCCGTTTATTTATCGGCCTCATGGCAAGACCTTTCTGCTTTACAGCGTTGGTCCTGACCACAAGGACGACGGCGGTGCGGTCATTCCTGGCGGAGCTCTCGTGGGCGATGGCGATCTGTTGCTTACTCCCTAATCGCCGCAGAGCGGTCACAGCCCCGATATGAAAACAGCCCCGACAAGAAACAGCAGAGAGC